>CAZUOZ010000001.1:0-23191 GCA_964621965.1 Candidatus Woesearchaeota archaeon
GCCTGTGAATGTACCAAGAAGAATTCCAAAAAAAATGAAAATAATTATCTCGATTAACAATTTAAATTTTTATTTTGTTTTAAATTCCACTACATCTAAATCTTTTAATTTGTGATTTAATCCAACTTTTTGTCCAGGGAACTTGGAAGAAGGGCCCCAAATTTTTGTCTCTAGAACTTTATTTGAAAATCCCTTTAATATTTTCTCTGCAACATCTCTAACCAAACTATTTTTTTCTAAAATAATTGGATTTTTTGACTTTTCTTTTTTTGGTTCTTTTGTAAATACTCTTATTTTTTCAGAACATTCAAATAATTTCTTTTTTATCTCAGTTATTCCTTCTTTTGTAAAAACAGAAGAAAGAGTATAGTTATATTTTTTAGATGAAAGTGTGGCTTTTATTTTTCTTTTTTCTTCCTCATTTAATAAATCAGATTTACTAAAAATAATTATTCTTTTTTTTGTGGCTTTTTCTAGTCTTTCTTCTAATTCTTTTATTTGCCCAAACGAATTCACTACAAGGAGGAGAATATCTGCATTGTTTGCAATACCCTTATCAAAATATTCCGATTCTATTGGAGGGAGATCGACTATTTGGATATTTATTCCTTCAAAATACATTATTCCCAAATGGGGGTTTTTTGTGGAAAATTCATGTTCTGCTATTTTTGGTGAGGCATTCGTTAAACACGCAAGCAAGGAAGACTTTCCGGTGTTCGTTTTTCCAATAATTGCAGCTTGCATGCCTTCTTTTTTTATCGTGTTTCTTGAATTTTTTCCTGTTTTTCTAAGTTTTTCTTTTTTTTCTAAAAAGTTTTTTAGTCTTGTTTTCAGTTGAGCCCTTAATTTTTCTGCTCCTTTGTGGCTGGGAGCACAAGAAATCATTTTCTTTAATTTTTCTATTTTTTCATCAATACTTTGTGCACTTAAGTATTCTTTCTCTGCAGAGAGATATTCTGGGTGAGCATTTATTGGCATTTTATATTAACATAATATTTAAATCAATAGATATTAAAAAGTTAATGAATAGGGTAGAATTAATAGAAAAGATAACTGAAAGAAAAGAATTTTCCCAATTACCAAAAGAAGATGTTAGTTTAGCTTTATCTAAATTTGAAAAAAAGAATCTTAATGATTATCAAAAAGTTAAATTAACAAGGCAGCTTTTGAGGAAAATTTTTTCAAGCTTTTCAAGCCGAAAGATTTTTTCTTCTAAAGAAAAATCTATTGATTGGTATTTCTCTAAACATAAATCTACAAAAGAAAGAAGCCCTTTTTATAAAGAAATTTATTCAAGATGCTTAAAAGATTTTAAAAAAGTAAGCGTTATTGATTTAGGTGCAGGAATAAATGGGCTTAGCTATTCTTTTTTTTCAGAAGGGGGGCTTCAAACAAATTATGCAGGTGTTGAAGGAATCGGGCAATTTGTTAATTTAATGAATGAATTTTTTAAGGAGAATGATTTTTTTAAAAATGCAAGAGCATATCATCTGAGTCTATTTAATTTAGATAGAATTAAAGAAATTATTCAAAAACAAAAAAATCCAAGAGTTATCTTTTTATTTAAAGTGATTGATTCTCTTGAAGTGTTAAAAAGAGACTATTCAAAAGATCTTCTTACTGAAATTGTTCCTCTTTGCGATAGATTAGTTCTGAGTTTTGCCACAAAAAGTTTAGGTTCTAGAAAGAGATTTGGTGCTCAAAGAGGTTGGATTTTAAAATTTATAAAGGAAAATTTTGAAATTTTGGATGATTTTGAGATAAATGGAGAAAGATATATTTCTTTTAGAAAAAACTCTTCTGATATAAAAAGGTATCCCAATTAGCTTAAAAAATAGGATTTAGAAGAAGTTATTTAAATGGAAAAAGTTTTATCTTAAAATGACTTTCAAAAAACCAAGATTTTTTAAAAAAGTATTAAACAATGGAATGACTGTTATTTTAGAAAAGAGAGATCTTCCTATTGTGAGTATAGGTTTTGCCGTTAAAACTGGAGCAATTCATGAATCTTTAGATGAAAAAGGAATATCTCATTTTATAGAACATATGTTATACAAAGGCACAAAAAAAAGAAGTGCTAAAGACATTGCAAACGACTTAGAAAAAAGAGGGGCAGATGTAAATGGATTTACTTCTGAAGAATTAACAGCCTATTGGTGTAAGATTCCCAGTAACCATATAAAAATTGCTTTAGATGTTTTAAGTGATATGATCAAAAACCCCTTATTTGATGGGAAAGAAATGGAGAAAGAAAGAAATGTTATTTTTGAAGAGATAAAGATGTATCATGATAATCCTCAAATGCATGCTTTAAAAGAGATTACAAAAACACTTTATGATGGAACTTTTCAAATAGATATAATCGGAACATTTGAAACGATGAATTCTCTCTCAAGAAAGGATTTAGTAAATAGATTCAAAAAATTTTATGTGCCAAATAATATTATTCTCTGTGCTGTTGGGGATTGTGATTTTGATACCCTTGTAAGCTTTGCAAAAAATAATTTTACAAATGAAAAAGGAGAACAAATTCCAAAACCAGTAGTTAATAAAAAAAATCTTTCTAAATTTGAAAAAAGAAAAGGTCTTGATCAAGCAAGTCTTATTTTTGCATATCATACTTCTTTTGAAGGAGAAAAAAATTATACAGCTGAAGTTCTTAATTGTCTTATGGCTGATGGTATGTCTTCAAGGCTTTTTTCTGAAATAAGGGAAAAGAGGAATCTTGCTTATGCTGTAAAAGGTAATTGTGAAGAGGGAAAAAATTTTGCATATAATTTTATCTATATAGGAACAACTAAAGAAAATGTGGAAGAAGTAAAAAAAATAATTATTCAAGAATTTGAGAAAGTTTCAAAAGATCTAAGTCAAAAAGAATTAAATGAAATAAAAGAGCAATTAATTAGCCAGTATAATTTATCTATGGAGAATTCACAATCTCAACTTTTTTCTTTAATGGCTTACGAAAGTATGGATTGTGCCGAGTCGTTTTATGATTTTGAAAAAAAAATATCTGAAGTCTCTTTAAATCAGTTAAAAGAGCTAGCATCCAAAGCAGCAAAAAAACACAGTTTTTTTGCACTTGTTCCAGAATGAGATAATAGAAATAATTTAAAAAAATTTTTCTAAATACATAATCCTTATAAAATTCAAATTCGCTTATTTTTTATGCAAGTAATAAAGATTCCTGGATTTGCTACAGAAAGAACAAAAGGGTGTAAAAATACTGGAAATATTCTTCTTAAAAAATTAAAAGATTTTCCTTATAATGAAGAAGGAAAAAATACAGAACGTGTTTTTTTAAATCTAGAAGAAATACATGTAAATAATACCTCTTCTTCTGCTAAGGATTTATTAATTTATGAAAATACCTTAAAAATACTTGATGAGCAGGAAAGAGCTATTTTTTTGGGAGGAGATCACTCAATCACTCTTCCTCTTGTAAAGGCTTTTTTATTTCATTGCAAATTAGAAACTAAGGCACCCTGTTTGATTATGTTTGATGCCTGTGCCGATTGTAGCGAAGATAAGAAAGACAAATCTAAAAGTTGGTTAAAAGATCTTATTCTTTTTGGATTTCCTCCAGAAAATATTCTTCTTGTTGGTACAAGATATTTTTCTAAAGATGAAAAAGACTTTTTAAAAAGTGAAAGAGTAAAGATGATTTCTTTAAACTCTTTTTTAGAAGATATTGGGAGTGCTTGTGATTCAGTTATGGAATTCTCTTCGGGTAAGTCTCTATACGTTTCTTTCGATTTCAATTCGCTTGATCCTTTTTTTATGCCTTGTGCAAGTGAAAGCATTCCTAGCGGTTTTTCAAGTAGGCAAATAATTTATTTATTCCAAAGAATTAAAAAAATTAAGGGATTAAAGGCAATTGATTTAGTGGAATTGGATTCTGAAAAAGATAATTGTGAACAATCTATTTCTCTTGGGGCAAAAATTCTTGCGGAGATTTTGTAATTTGCGTGTTTTTATTTCTATAGATTTTCCAGAAGAGATTATTTCAGAAATAACAAAGGTTCAAGAAAATCTTCCTTTTTTTGAAGGTAAAAAAATAGAAAAAAATAATTTGCATTTAACCTTAAAATTTTTAGGAGAAGTAGATAATAAAAAATTAGAAGGAATTAAAAATAATTTAAAAAAAGTAACTTGTTATCCATTTAAAGTTAAATTAGGAGGGGTTGGTTTTTTTTCAGAGGATTTAATTAGAATTATTTGGTTGAGAGTTTTTAATTGTGAAGATTTGCAAGAACAAATAGAATCTTCTTTACAAAGTTTATTCAAAAAAGAAGAAAGATTTATGGGTCATTTAACAATCGCACGAGTTAAGGGAATAAATAATAAGAAAGAATTTATAATAAATCTTGAAAGAATTCCTATTTTAAACAAAGAATTCACTGTTAATAATTTCAAATTATTTAAATCTGAATTAGGAAAAAATGGACCTATTTATACTCTTCTCGAAGAATATCCTCTAAAAATTAAAACAGATCTTTAAAGCAAGAATTTCTTGGTTTAAATCATTTTTGCTTTTCAAAACTTCTTTTAATTTATATTTATTTTTAAAAAGAGAGATATTTCTTTTAAAAGATGGAAAACCTAGAGAAAAAAAATAAATCTGTGACCTTAGAAGGGTTTGTTCGTTCTTATATAAAAAACGCAATAACTGAATTTTATTCAGAAAGAAAACCAGTTTCTTTAAATAATTGGGAGAAGGGGTTAAGAAAAAGGGTTTCTCTTGATACGGGGCTATCTGAAGAGCAAATTGGTACCTTGCACCACCCTTTTCATTGGGTTTTCTTTTCGAAAGATTCAAAAGAGATTTCTCCTTTTGAAATAGAAGGGGGAAAGGGAAGAGATTCTAATCTTTATGTGCATTTAAAAGAAAAACCTGTTTCTGAAAAATTAGATAGTCTTGCAAAATACATCTATTTAGAATATGGGAAAAAGTATCTTAGAACAAAAGCAGATAATGCTAATATTCCTCTTCTATAATTTTCTTTAATATTTCTGCTTTTTTTCCAATAATTTTCTTTAAATCTTCTTCCGATGAATTTACAAAACTCTTTATGTTCTTAAAATTCTCTAGAATTTTTTTAGCATTTTTTGGGCCTATTCCAGGAAAACCTTCTATTATTAGTTGTTTTTGTTCTCTTTTGTTATTTCCTTTCTTTCTTTCTTTTATAGAGATTTCTTTTTCTTTTCTTTTTGCAAGAACAGCAATTATTTTTGAAGTATCCTCTTGATTTTTTGTAAATAAAATTGGGGTTCTGTGCTTAAGAATAATTGAAAGTAAAAAACCTCTTATAGCATTAGCATTTATCCCTCTATTTTCTTTAGAATCAGAATATAGTTCTTGTTCCGAAATACCTTCAATTATCAAAAGTCTTTTATCATATGTTTCTAGTTCATTTAATTGATTAACTAATCTTTTATTTATCATTGAAGATAAAAAGTCTGAAACTGTTTTTCTTTCTATTGCAACATCTCTTACAATATAATCAGCTATTTTTAATTCTCTAAATTCTATATTTAACCCTAATTTGACTAATGAAGAAGGAACGAGACAGTTTCTCTCTCTATAATCCACAATTATTTTTTCTTTAAATGTTTCTTTTTTTGATTCTTTTTTTTTATTTTCAAATATATTAAATATTTCCGCGTTCATTTTAAATTAATTTTTTTTGAAGATCTTTATTCGTTTTATTCATTTCCTCTTTTATAGAGTTTATTAAGGAGCCCATTTTTTTCTCCCTTGCTTTTGAAATATAATAATATGCTTCGTCTCTAGTGTTTTTTGTTATGAGGATAATTAATTTTCCTTTTGCTAATCTTGCAGTTCTCCCTGTTCTTTGTATAGTTCTTATTGCAGATGCAACTGGTTCATAGAAAATAACGGCTTTAACTTCAGGAATATCTAATCCTTCCTCCCCTATACAAGTTGCACATAAAACATTTATTTCTCCTCTAGAAAATTCATTAATTATTTCTTTTTGCTCTTTTTGACTTAAACCTTCCCCATTTTTTTTAGTTTGTCCAATGAATACTTTTGCTTTTATGCCTTCTATTTTATTTAGGTTTTTACATATAATTAAAGCCGTATCTCTAAATTGAGAAAAGACAATAATTTTATCATCTCTTTCTTTTCTTTTTTTAACCAATTCCGTTAATTTACTTAATTTAGGGTGTTCTTCTCCTCTTAAAAGAGTGTCATTTGATAGAATATATGCTGCATTAAATTCTGGTTTAGAAACCAAATTAACAACACCTTTACTTTGTTTTTTAGATGCTTGTTTAAATAATTCCTTAAGATAATCGTTGAATCCTTTAAGTGTTTGTGTTTCTAATAATTCTAG
Organism: Candidatus Woesearchaeota archaeon; assembly: GCA_964621965.1. GTDB lineage: Archaea > Nanobdellota > Nanobdellia > Pacearchaeales > GW2011-AR1 > CAZAGO01. Next base: position 6,360 of record CAZUOZ010000001.1, read on the forward strand.
GGCATGTTGTATTTTTATTGCTTGGGCACATGTGCTTGCTCCAATCATAAAATTATAATTTTTGCTTCCTTTAGATAGCTCTAAACTTAATCTTTTTTGCAAAGATAAAAGGTTGGTCTTAGATACTGGGCCAAAAAACAATTTTCTATTTTTTAAATCTTCAACATATTTATTAAATAAAACTAAAAGAAGTTCTCTTATTTTTTGAAACTCTTTGGGAAAATCTACAACTTCTTTTTCAAATTCTAATTCTTGAGAATACTTTTTTACATCTGGGCTTTCCTTAGACCGTATTTCAACATCTTCTATTGAAAGGATTTTACATATTTCTTTTATTTTTGATTTTTCATTTCCGGGTGAAGCGGTTAAACCTAATATTCGCGGATTCTTTGCTTGTGTCCTATATCTTTTTGCGACATAAGTATAATCATAATTTTTTACACATCTGTGCGCTTCATCTTCAACTAATAAACATACTTCTGTTAAAGAATACATTTCTTTTTTTAAATCATTTGCAATGCATTGGGGGGTCGAGAAAATAATATCTGCTGTTTGCCATATCTTTTTTCTAAGAGGAGATCCAATTTGTCCTGTAAATAATTGCATTTCTGCAAAGAGTTCCGGAAGATATTTTTTAAATGAATTTAAGTGTTGCTCTGCAAGCGGGCGTGTGGGGGCAAGAAGAAGAACTTTCTGTCCCGGAAATTCTTTCATCCTTTCAATTGCAAGCATAAGAGCAATAAGGGTTTTTCCCATTCCAGTGGGGAGAACAACTAAACAGTTTTTTTTGATACAAGTTTCAAATATTTTCTTTTGATATTCTCTTGGTTCAATATTTTTCAAAAAATCCATCATCTCTTTTATTTTTTATTAAATTATGAAGAATGAAAAAAGTAACCCTAATAAAACTATTGATGCTAAAAATGCCCAGAGAATAGTGCTACCGAAAAAGATTTTATTTCCATCTAAATCTGATAATGGAATTAGGTTAAAAAAAGCATAGTATATACTAAGTTTTACAAAATTCATTTCAGGAGGAAATCCTACTAAATATGCAACAATTGCAAGGAAAAGATTTGCAAAAATTCCCCAAGCAGCTATAATTCCTAGATGGTATTCAGATAGCTCGGAGAAAGTATAGATATCGTGTCTTTTTGCAGCCCTTGAAACTTTGGCATCTACATCAAAAGTAATACAAGCAAGCCAGTTAAATTTTCCAAGAGTTATTAATTTTAAAAAAATTGGAAGAATTATTCCTGCTGCTAAACCCTTTCTAAAAGTGTTTCCAGGTCTCCATCCATACCTCTTAATTTCCCAAATATTTATTTTTACATCTGATTCAAAATAATGCCCTGCTATTTTTTTAACAAGAGTGTTTGCTGAGAGAATTATTAATATTGATAATGCAGAATACCAGAATGTTTTTGATGTTTGAAAGTTGCTAACTATAAATCCCAAAACTATTGAGAACATCGCAATAATTGCAATTTCCTTTTTATCAAACATGTATTTTTTAGACAAAGGTTTTTTATAAATTTATTTGTCCTCTATATTCTACAAACTATTCTTAATTAAACGGAAAAGTATTTAAATAGGCTTGATTAATTTTTATCATGCAAATCAAAAAAATTAGTGAGATTATAGGGATGAGGGTCTATACAGACGGAGGAAATTTTTTTGGAGAAGTTGAAGAGGCTAATCTTTCTGAAAATAGAATTGATGGATGGAGAATAAGGGTTGGTGGAAGTGTTCTTTCTCTTTTAGGCGGTGCCAAAGGTGTTATAATTCCTCATCAGTTTGTAAAAGCGATTAGTGATGTGGTTCTAATAAGTAGAGGAGCTTTACCTAGTCCTGAATCAGATTCTGAAAGATTTCCAGAAGATTTAATGTAAAATGGCCGAATTAACAATTTTGCAGAGCTCTCTTTTTCAAGAGTTCTTAATACCTTTCTTACTTATATGGGCAATTGTTTTTGCTATTCTTCAAAAGACAAAACTTCTAGGGGAAGGGAAGATGCAGCTGGATGCTATTGTTTCAGCAGTAATAGGTTTAATGTTTATAGGTGCAATAGGACCTAAAGAATTAGTAGGAAACATGATCGTTTTTCTTGCGGTTGCAATGATTATAATTTTTGTTGTTTTACTCCTTTGGGGATTTGCTGTAGGAGGAGATTTTTCAAAACCTCTTTCAAGTAAGGGGATGAAGTGGTTTTTTGGAATACTCGTTGGGGGTTCTGTTATAGTTGCTCTATTATATTTTTCAGGATATGCTTCTTTTCTTTCCGAGTTATTATATAATCAAAATTGGAGTTCTTCATTTTGGACAAATTTCTTTTTTATAGTTATAATTGCTTTGGTTCTTGCGTTTATTTTGAAGACTAAAAAAGCTTAATTTCTAGTTAGATTTTTATAGTAAGAAATATCTTTTATTTTTTATGGGGGGTGAAAATAGAGAAAGAGAGAAAATTTCTAAAGGAGATCTTAAGTTAAGAGAAGGAAGCATAAGTATTGTTTTAGATTCATATGAAGGGCTTTTTTCTGATTTTGATCCTAGACCTTATAGTTTGAGATCTTTGTCTGATGATTTTTTATTAGAATGTAAGAAGGCATCAGTTGTAAATGAAAATCCAATAGAATTAAGATTTCTTATTCCAAAAAATAAAAGGATTTTTTCTGATGAAACAAGAATAAAAAAGAGATTAAAAGAATATTTTCATAAACAATTTAAAGAGAAAGATAAAGAAATAAAGAAAATAAAAATAAATGGATTTTTATGGTTTTTAGCAGGGGCCATGGTTATGGCTATTTCTCCTTTATTTCTAAATTCTGAAATGTATCTAATAAAAGTTCTATCTATTATGTCTGAACCAGCAGCATGGTTTTTCTTTTGGGAAGGGTTAGGAAAGATTTTCATTTTATCAAAATCTGAAACAAAAGATTATACTTTTTATAAAAAAATGAGTGGAGCTAATATTTCTTTTTTTGACTACTAATTTTTCTCTAATCTCAGAAACATATTTAAATAAGATTTTCATATCTTTCTTATGGTAAATGGTTTGCTCTTAGCTTCGTATTCTTTTGTAGGCGGGGGTGCTTTTGGGGATCTTTTAACTCGTTGGGATCAATTAGGTTTTTTTAGTTATGTTCTTCCATTTATACTAGTTTTTTCCGTTATCTTTGGCGTTTTAAGCAAGACTCGTATTTTTGAAGAAAATAAATCAGTTAATGCAATTATTGCTCTTGCTGTTGGGTTTATGTCTCTTCAGTGGGGATTAGTGCCTCAATTTTTTTCAGAATTATTTCCAAGAGTGGGTGTAGGGATTTCTATTCTTTTAATAATTATTATGTTTTTAGGAATATTTCTTCCTAAGCAGAATTGGGCCATATACGTTTCTTTAGCGATTGCCGCAGTTATAGTAGTATCTATCTTATTAACTTCTTCAGAAGCAATGGGTTGGCAATCTAATTTTATTTATGGTTGGGAGTGGGGGCAGGTTTTCTTTTGGATATTCCTTGCAGTGGTAATTATGGCTGTTATTGGTTCTAGTAAAGATAAGAGCCCAAAAGATTTTGATAGTTTATCTCCTATCTTCTTCTCAAACATGCATAAGAGATAAATTTTTTTATTTTTAATTTTTATTTAGATTTAGAAACTTTCTTTTTTCTAGGAAGATATTGTTTTTTTTCAGTTTTATCTAATACTGGTTCTATTACTTTTGAAAAAGAGTCTTGCATCATGCTCATTTCTTTTTTTATTGATTCTAAATTTTGTCCGTAAGAACCTATTTTTTCTAAAATAGCCAATTGAAGTTTATCAAAAACAATTTCCATTCTTTTTAACCTTTCATTTAAATTTTCTATTCTTACTTGGTTTAAATTTTTAAATTCATTAAAATTGTTTAATTCTCCTTGAACAGATTTCATCTTTTCAGAAAAGACCTGTTCCGAAAGTTCAATGATAGTATTAGAATCTATTCCAGATGAAGGAGCATATCCTCCATATTCTTCAGAGGGCATATACTCTTGTGGTGAATAATCTTGAGAAGAATACGCTCCAGAGTTTCCTATTTCTTTAGAGTTAGGGGAATAATTTCCTCCACTTTGGTCTTTAAATAAATCTTCTTCTCCAGAATTGTATTCGGAAATTGCATTTTTTATTTTTATTTGGCTCAGAGCATCTTTTATTTCTTTCGGAGATATTCCTTTTTCTCTAAGAGTATTTGTTATTTCTTCATCTCCAAGACCCTGGCTTTGCATATTTGTTACTTCTTCTAAAATTCCCATTTTATTTTCTTAATTTTTCCAAATCTTTTTTTCTTACAAATTCTAAAGGTTGAAACATTTTTGCTTGTTTTGAAAGTATTTCTAAATCATCTTTTCTTGCAAATTTTTGAAACTCTCCCGATGCAACTTCAAGAAACTCTTTTACTCTTGTCATACCTTCTTTTATTATTTCTATATCTTTTTTTAATTCAAGTATTTCTCTTGTTGTTTTTTCTCTTATTTCAACTAAGTTTTGCCCTATAAGGAAAATTCTTTCTTTCAGAATTCTCTGTTTTTCTTCTAGATCCCTTACATTCATATTAGCATCTGTGTTTGCTTGATTGTAATAATCGTATTGTTCTTCCATTAGATATTCTTGCTTTCTAAAAACAGATTAATGTTTGTTTCCTCTTTCATTTCTTTTTTAACGTCAGTAGGGTTTAAATTTCTTGTGCTATACAAAATATTTTAAACTCTTTTTACTTTTTTTAATTATGCAATTTAAAGGAGGAGCTGAACAAGCAAATCGCAAATATGCAATTTAAAGGAGGAGCTGAACAAGCAAATCGCAAATATGCAATTTAAAGGAGGAGCTGAACAAGCAAATCGCAAATATGCAATTTAAGGAAGGAACACCTGTTTTTTCTTATGAAATAGAAAGAGAGGGAGGAGAAGATATACTTTATATCAATTATTTGGGAGCGCCTTATATTCCAAATATTGCCGATTTTCCGGAGGTTATGGCTAGAACGATAGATGCTCTTATTGAAAATCCAAACGTTTCAAGGATTGTTTTTGTTCAACAAAAAAACTATAATTATGATATAAGAGAAACTACTTATCTTATAGAATTAGCTCATTTGTATGTCCATCTTATAAAACAAGAAAGAATTCTTTCGCAAGAAAAACTTTCTCCTTCTTTTCAAGAGTTTTTTCCTCAGAGATACAACGAGATGGCTTCTTTTTTGTTCTTTCTTAAACAAGATCCCGTTTTAGCTTATCATGATCTTAAAAGGATGATTATTGAATCTAAAATACTTGTAGAAAAACTTGAAAATATCTACCGTGCTGAACAAATGAATTATTTGAAAACACTAGAAAAAATATTTGAAATGATGAATAATCTTCAGTTTATAAGGGCGCTTTCTCCTCATTTTTCAAAATATTTGAATGGTGATCGGGAAATATATAATAGGGCATTCAAACCAGATGTAATTCCTAACTACACTTTTACGCGTCTTGTTTCAAATCTTCCTGAAGATGCAGAGATTTTAGATCAATACACTATTGGTTATGATGAATACGATTTATCTTCTGTTACTATTTTAAAAAAAAGAGATGAGTCTAAATTAATTTACCATCTTATTCCTCCAGAACACTCTCTTAATGAGAGTCAAAGTTTTTTACTTAATCTTGCAAAAAAAGTTCTTGTTGAACATCAACCAAAAGCAGAAGAATTTACAGATACTGAGAGGACAAGACAAGTTTTTTTAAATATTTCAAAAGATTTAATTCAGGATCTTGCTCAGACAAATGAGATGAGAATAAGTTATTCGGATTTGAATAAGCTTTCCGTTATTTTAGTAAGAAATACAATTGGGTTTGGTATTTTAGAAGTTCTTTTACAAGATAAAAATTTACAAGATATTTCCATGAATGCGCCTATCCCTATGACTTCTGTTTTTGTAAGGCACGGAAAGTATGATGAATGTTCAACAAATATTCTTCCAAGTCAAGAAGATGTAGATTCTTGGGCAGCAAAATTTAGAATGATTTCCGGAAGACCTCTTGACGAATCTAATCCTATTTTAGATACACAACTTGAAATTGGAAAAATAAGAGCAAGAATAGCAATAGTTCAAAAACCTCTTTCTCCAGATGGGCTCGCTTATTCAGTTAGAAGGCATAGGGAAGATCCGTGGACCCTTCCTTTATTTGTGAAAAATAAAATGCTTAATCCTTTTGCTGCTGGGTTGCTTAGTTTTTTAATAGATGGCTCTAGAACTCTTTTAATTGCCGGAACGAGGAGTTCAGGTAAAACTTCTGTTTTAGGCAGCTTGATGCTTGAAATACTTCCAAAGTATAGAATAATAGTTATAGAAGATTCTTTGGAGCTTCCAGTGGATTCTATGAGAAAACTTGATTATGATATTCTTAGAATGAAAGTTCGTTCTGCTCTTTTGAAAACAACAACAGAACTTTCTGCAGATGATGGAATAAGAACAAGTTTGAGATTAGGAGATAGTTGTTTAATTATGGGGGAAGTAAGAAGTGTAGAAGCAAAAGCTCTTTACGAAGCAATGAGGGTAGGAGCACTTGCAAATGTTGTGGCAGGAACAATTCATGGAGCCTCTCCATATGGTGTTTTTGATAGAGTTGTAAATGATTTAGAGGTCCCAGCAACAAGCTTTAAGGCAACAGATATTATTGCAGTTTGTAATCCAATAAAGACTCCAGATGGAATGCATTCTATGAGAAGAATGATGCAGGTTTCAGAAGTAAGAAAACACTGGAAAAATGATCCTTTAGAAGAAAGAGGTTTTGTGGATTTACTTAATTATAATGTTGAAAAAGATGAGTTAGAACCGAGTAGCGATTTAATAAATGGAGATAGCGAAATTATTAAATCTGTTGCATCAGATGTGAAAGGATGGGCTGGAAATTGGGATGCCGTATATGATAATATTCTTTTAAGGGCTAAAATAAAAAAAGAGCTGGTGGATTTTTCCGAAAAGATTGGAGAAGAAAAAATCTTAGAAGCAAAATTTACTTCACTTTCTAATCATACATTTCATCGTATTTCTGAAGAAGTTATGGCAGAAATAGGATTGCCTCTTTCTGAAAAAGTTTTTCCTAGATGGCAAAAATGGTTGAACGAAACGGTTAAGAAGAAAATTTTTTAGTTTTAATTATATCTTATATTTTCCACCTTCAATTCTTATAGCTTTTCCCTTTATTATTGCTTCTGCTATTTTTTTTCTTGCAGATAAGATTAATCTATGAAAAGTTGGTTGTGAGATATTCATTTTTTTTGCACAAATTTCTTGTTCTAAATTCTCCAGATCTTTTAATCTAATTGCCTCATATTCTTCTACAGCAAGAATTGTTTCTTTTAGATTTCTCAGAGGAATTCCTCTTGGTTTAAAATAAGTAATATTTGGATTAAATCCAACTTTTCTGAATAATCTTGGGCGAACCATAATGAATATTTATTCATATCTTTATTTAAATTTTACTAAAAAAAGAAAAAAAGAAAAAACAAGATTTATTTTAACTCTTTGAGTCTTTTTTCAATTTCTTGTTTTTCCAATTCAATTTCTTTAACTTCTGCTTCAAGAATTTTCTTCTCTTCTTCATTTGTAAGAATAACTTGTTGTCTAAACCCAAGCCTTCTACCAAATCCTCTTCCAAATCCTCTACGCATTCCGCAGCCGCACTGTCCTAATCCTCTTCCAGTCATAGCACCTTGTCCTGCGGGTCCTGTTCCATCAAATCCTGGCATTTTTATTTTTCCTCCTATTTATTTAATATATTTAGTTATGAATATATATTCATAATACTATATAAATCTTTTGCTTTTCAAGAGAAGAAGTAGCTTTTAGCAATCTTTATTAATTGTTTTTATTTGATATACTTAAGAGGGGAATATGGTCGATTCTAAAAATTCAAAGATAGAAGAAATATTTAGAAAGCATGGTGCAAAAATAGAACAACAAATAAATCAATTTGATTCTTCTTCAAGTGCCTCTTCTAGCTTTAGTAAGGAATATTCCAAATTTAAAGAAGAAATGGCACCAGAATTCACAAGATATGAGAGGTGGTGTAATGGTCTTGGAAGTGTTTTTAAAATAAAACCTTCAGAAAAAGATGAAAAAAGAATAAAGAGAGATTTAGAAATTGCTCATCTTGAGATACAGCCTTGGCAGGTTTTTGGGTTGGGTTTTATTGCCTTTTTACTTGTTTTTTTATTTGGGTTATTTTTTTCAATCTCTTTTGCTTTAATTCAACCAGGAAAAATTTTGGACGAATTTCCTTTTTCTATCTTTTTTCTATTTGTAGTAATTTCTTTATTTTTATTTTATTTTATGGGAAATTATCCTTCAAGACTTGCAAATAAATGGAGATTAAAAGCCTCTTCTCAAATGGTTCCAGCAATACTTTATGTTGTTGTATATATGAGGCATACCCCTAATTTAGAAAAAGCAATTGCATTTGCTTCTCAAAATTTACAAGCCCCCCTTTCACTAGATTTTATGAAAGTTTTTTATGATGTGCAGATAGGAAAATTCTCAAGTATGAAAGAGAGTTTGGATAATTATTTAAGGACTTGGAGAGATTATGCTCCTTTCTTTATAGAATCTTTTCAACTTATAGAGAGTAGTTTATTTGAACCAGATAATTCAAGAAGAATTGTAACTCTTGAAAAAGCTCTTCAAGTAATCTTAGAAGGAGTTCATGATAAAATGCTTAAATTTGTTCAAGAAGTTAAATCTCCTCTTCAAAACACATATATGTTCACAGTTGTTCTTCCTGTATTAGGCATAGCTCTTCTTCCAATGGCTTCCGCAATGCTTGGAGGAGCAATAAAATGGAGCCATGTTTTTCTTTTGTATGTTTTTCTTTTTCCTTTTTTTGCTTTTTATTTAACAGATAGAATTATGAGTTTAAGGCCAGGAGGACACGGAGAGTCTTCGCTCTTGGAAAAAAATCCTTTCTATTCTAAATTTCGTAATAACGATCATTATGTTTATGCTTTCTTAATTTGTTTTCCACTTATTCTTATTGGGTTGCTTCCATTTATTTTTCAATTAACCCCTCTTACCGATTCTCTTGGTTTAAAAAATGATTATTCTTTTTCAGAGTTAGGAATGGGTTTTTTAGGGGAGGGAAAAATTTTTGATTTTAGAGATACTCCTTCTGGAAAGAATGGGCCTTTTGGAGTAGGCGCATTGTTCCTTAGTTTGTTTATTCCTTTAGGAATTGCGCTCTTTTTTTCAATTGTTTATAAAAGAAAAACAGAAGAATTAATAAAAGAGAGAAATAAAACAAAATCTCTTGAAGAGGAATTTAACAATGCTCTTTTTCAATTAGGAAATAGAATTGGAAATGGAGTTCCTCCAGAAATTGTTTTTGGAAAAATAGCCGAGTCTTCTAAGGGATTGGTTACAGAGGATTTTTTCAAACTTGTAAATTATAATATCATGCAAATGGGTATGAGTGTTGAAAAAGCAATTTTTGATTCTAAGACTGGAGCAATTCTTCATTATCCTTCCGATTTAATTGCAACGAGTATGAAAATTTTAGTGGAGTCTTCTAAAAAAGGATTAGGAATTGCAGCCGTGAGTTTAACAAGCATTTCAGAATATGTAAAAAATATTCAAAAAATTACAAATAGACTTAAAGATATTTTAGCAGAGGTTGTTTCGGAAATGAAGAGTAATATGACTTTTTTAGCCCCTCTTCTTTCAGGGGTTGTTGTAGGGCTTGCGGCAATGATTTCAACAATTTTAACAAAGCTTGGAGAAGCAACTTCTGGAGCAGAAACAAATGTTGCGGGAATGGGTTCAATAGGAATAGATAACTTTTTCAAAATATCCGATATGATCCCTCCTTATTTCTTACAAATATCTATAGGAATTTATCTAATAGAAATTATTTTTATACTTACTGCTTCGCTAGTTACAGTAGATTCTGGAGAAGATAAATTAGAAAAAATGAATCGAACTGGAAGAAATCTCTTTGGAGGGATGATATTTTATTTTATTGCTTCTTTAATTGCGATGGTGGCTCTCTTCCTTTTAGGAACTTTTGTTTTGGGAGGTATAGCTAGTTAGATTTATTAATCTTAAAGGTTTTTTTAAAATATGAATAAAAAAGGAATAGTTTCAGAGTATCTTCCTTGGCTTTTAATTGCTTTAGCTGTTTTAGCGATAGTTATGATTTCAATTTATTTTCTAAAGGAAGGTTCTTTTAATCTGATAGATAAATTAAAACTTTTAATTAGAAGATAAAATGAGCGATTTAACTATAACAAATTTAATAAAAATCATACTAGGAGTTTTAGTTTTTGCTATAATTTCTATAGCAGTTTTTTTCTTTTTTAAAGATAAATTTATTGATTTTTTTAATAATTTTTTAATTTAGTTTTTTAATTAATTTAAAATCCTCTTTCTTCTACTTTTCTACATTGTTCAGATAATCCTTTTAAATTCCATAAAGCTGCTCTTCCTTTACCTATGCTTTCTATTACAATTATCGTTTCTTCCGAAAAACCTTCCTTTTTTAAATCTTTTTCTATTCCTAAAAATAGTTTGTCAGAGTCTATCTTTTCTTTAAAATTTTGAAGATTTTCTTTTTGAAATTCATTTTTTGATGAAGAAATTTCTTTATTCTTTAATGAAGGAAGATTTTCTCTGTTGTAGGAATAAATAATTGTTCTTTTTCCTTGGGGATCGTGTGCACCTATATCCCTAGTTGGTCTGTTTTTCATAATCTCATATAAATTAAGGACTTCTTGTTTTGAATCTCCCATTAATTTTTTTTCTATGAATATTTCATTTTTATTAACATAAGAAAGAAGTTTTTCTCCTTGTATTATTAAATTTATTTTTATCCATATTCCAGTATTTCTTTCTGGAGTAGTATTACTTCCTATTGCAGGTCTAAGGAAAGCTTGGATATATCCCGCTCCTTCTAATTCAGAGGTCTCAAATAATGTTTTTATTTTTCTTTCTCTTTCAATATAACCTATACGATCTACTGGGAAAAAATCTATTTTTTTAAAAGTATATTCTTCACTAATTAAATTCTCTAAATTTTTTGCTATTTTAGAATACTTTTCTTCTTCTCTTGTTGAGCTAGATTCAATTAGTTTATCTTTTGCATCTTTTACAGGATTTATCACAAATAAAGGAGTTAGACTATCTATTAACTGTTCCCCTCGCTTTAATATCTTTTTAGATAAAGTTGTTTTTTCAAGAGGTTTTAGCTTTACAAATTTTTCTTGAGGGAGAATATATGCCTCTTGTTCAATGTCTTTTATTTTCATTTTTTTTGGAAGAAAAATAACAAGCCTAGAAAAACCAGGGTCTATAGGAGTTAAATTAATGGTATCTATTTTTTTACCCCTATACGTTTCAGATTCATTTATTCCAAAATGCATTTCTAAACTTTTTTCTCCTCTATTTGTTTTTAAAAAAACTTCTTTGGAGTATTTTCCATATTTTAAACTAATTGTTTTATATTTTCCAATTTCAAAACCAGCCCTTATAGGAATGGTCATTTCCATATTTTGGGTTTCGTTTGCTAAAGCGTATAAAGGGGTGCTAGAAATAATAAGTGAACTGGCTATTCCTATGATTGTTTTTTCCAAGCCTTTTGGAATTTTAAAAGCCATAAATATTAAAGAAGAGCTTGTTTTTAATCTTTTTTATGTTTTAATATAAACATTTATTAATATTTGTTCTTAAAATAGGTAAAAGGAGAGATATTAGAAAGAATATGGATATGGAGATTTTGTTTAAAAAACTTCTTTGGTTAGTTTTTTTTACAATCGTTTTATTAGGAATTTATTTTATGTTTAAAAGATTGGGGGTTCTAAGTTGAAATATAAGAGAGCTGAGCTAACTACTCAACAAATAGTTCTTCTGATTATTTTACTTGTGAGTTTTGCAATTTTGTTATTTTTTATATACAAGCTAAATTTTCAAGAGCTATCTGAAAAACAAATTTGTCAAAATTCTATACAAGTTAAAGATAAAACAAGTTTTTTTAGCGAAATTGATTGTAAAACGAATTATATTTGTATATCTGGAGGGGATTCTTGTAACAATTTTAATGCTAAGACCAATATCAAAATTGATTTGAGTGCTAAAGATGGAGGCAAAGAGCAGATAATGAAAGTAATTGCAGATGAAATGGCTGATTGTTGGTGGATGTTTGGAGAAGGAAAAAAAGATTATGTAGACTGGTCATTGGGAGGGGAAATCGTTTGTGCTACTTGTGTGGAAATAGCATTCGATTCTAAAACCCTTTCCAAAATAGAAAAAATTACGAGTGAAGAATTTTATGCTTATTTAAAAAATACTAAAAGAAATGAAGTTCAAACTTATTGGGAATACTTTTATTCTTCTTTTAAAAATTTTAACCCTATTTCTTCAGAAATAAACTTAGAGAAGATTTATGGTATTTATACTGGAAGAAGTAAGTCTGGAATAGGTTTAAAACTCGTTCCTGGGGGGTATACTGAAAAAAGCATTCCTCCTCTAATCTTAGAAAGAAGCAAATCTTCTTCTATGGGTTGCTATTCATTTGTAACAATTCCTTAAAATGAAAAATAAGAAGGCAGAGCTTTTAACAGAGAATATAATTTTTATAATTTTGAATATTGCTTTTTTTTCAATTTTAGCTCTTTTTATCTTTGTAAAAGCAAATAATGTAGGTTCAGTTGAAGAAGCATATGCAAAAAAGATTGCTTTAGCTATTGATGCTGCAAAACCCGGAATGAATTTAGTAATAGATATGCAAAGTGCAATTTTAAAAAAAAGCAAAGATTATAATGGTAAAATAGTTTTGGTTGAAGGAAATGTTGTAACAGTTAAACTTAGAGAGAATGGAGGGTATTCTTATTCTTTTTTTAATGATGCTCCTTTGAGTAAAGAGTTTTTTTATTCTACAGATGGAAATGAATATTCTTTTGAAATAATGAAACCAAATAAATTAGAGGAAATCAAATGACTGATAAAATTGTTTCTGTTTATTGGTTTTTGATTTTATTTATAGTAACTTTTGCAATAGTTTCTATTGTTTATTCTTTATATGGTAAACCTCTTGATGTTAGAGAAATGGAAGCACTTTTTTTAACAGAAAAAATGGCCGATTGTGTTGTACAAGGAGGAAAAATTTTTTCAAGTTTAATAAATGAAAAAGGCGAAATCCTTCTCTCTAATGAAACGCTCTTAAGATCTTGTGGGTTAAACTTTCAAGTTGAAAATTTTAAAGATTGGAATAATGATCAATTTTTTGTTTCAATTCTTTTTTTAGATGGTAAAAAGGAGACTCTTACTTTTTTTGCTTCTGGAAATTTTAATTTGAAAGAGAATGCTAACTTTAATTTTTTAGATCCTAAAAAAGAAAAATTTCCTTTTTGCGAAGAAAGAAGTATACATGCATTTGCAAACGAAAAAATTTATACTTTAAAAATAACTGCTTGTGTTAGAAAGACCGAAAAAAATGTATAATTCAAAAAAAGCACAGATAAGTGATACAATCTCTTGGATGGTTGCTACAGTAATTATTATTCTTATTCTATCTATTCCTCTTTTTCTTATACAATTTAATATTTTTGATACTGAGATTTCTTTTTATAGATCGCAAGATCTTCTTATCGCAAAATCTTTTTCTGGATACTTTCTAAAAAATGAACAAATTCTTAAGGAGGCTTTTGTAGGAGAGTTTTCTGAATCAAGTAATAAAGAAATAGACTCTTTTTTAAATTCTCTTTCTAGGCAAGAAAATATAGACTTTTCAAAAGGAGAAATTAATATTTATGAGATTTTAAAAGGAAAAGAAAAAGAAGAAGAGATTTATTCAAACTTTAATGCAATTGAAGGATTTTTAATTCAACTTGGTTTATCTCAATTTAATCATGAAGAACTTTATCATACTTACTTTTTTGAAAAAGAAAATAAAAAAGTTAGCATTGAATTGACTTCTTATTTTTATAACTCTTATAAAAATTACCATGTTTTCGGCTTTGCCGAATTTCTTTCAATAATTGGAGGGAAAAATGATTAAAAATTCTCATGCAGAAGTTCCTATAGTAATTCTAGTAATGGGTGTTATATTTCTTTGTGTTTTGACTTTTGTCAATTTTGAATTTTTTTCTTTTGGGCAAGAGAAGTATTTTGATTTAAATAGAATAGGAGAAATCGAGCAGTGCCTTGTTCCAATAGAACAATATTATTTTTATAAAAATTTAGGATATTCTTCTGAAGCGGCAAAAGATAAAGTTTTGTTAAATAAAATGGAAAATTTTATTGGAGATAAATTTTCTATTGATTCTCAAAATATGTTGATTTGTAATATAAAAGGAATAAAGATAGAATATTCTTTGGAGTGAGAGAAATGTTTTTAAATAGCACTGGCTTCTAGGTTTTATCAAAAGAGGATAAAAAAGATGAATAATAAAGCTCAAGGGTTAAGTATAAATGCAATAATATTAATTATGCTTGGGCTTGCGGTTCTTGTAATTCTAATACTAGGTTTTATGCTTGGTTGGAATAAAATTGTTCCATGGTTTGGAGAGAAAGAAAATATTGATACTATATCAAAAGCTTGTCAAACTGCTTGTAATTCAGAAAATCAATATGCTTATTGTTCTGCTAAAAGAGAATTAACTGATGGGACAAATACTTATAAAGGGGTTACTTGTCACATGTTATCTTCTTTGAAAGATTTCGGTTCCTATGGTATTCAATCTTGTTCTAGTTTGAGTCAAAAGTGTAAACAAGTAACAGATTGTAATAAGTGGGAGTATACTATTTCAAACACTAAAGAAAGTGTTAAAATTGTAGATGGAAAAACAATTTCAGGTTCTTTACAGGATTATTGCATTTAGTTTTTTATTATAAAATGGGTTCTCATTCGGATTCGGAACAAAGGAATAAGAAGGGAAGAAAGTTTAAAGAAAAAAAGAAGCATCCATATAAAAAAGGGGGAAGAGCAAGAACCTTTTCTTTTTCTGAAAAATAAGATTTTATAAGCAGTAATTTCTTTTGTTAATGATGCATCAAGGAATAATCTTTTTAATTTTTCTAGGGTTTTTTTGGATGATTTTTGCAAGTATACAAGATATAAAAAAAAGAGAAGTTGCAAATTGGTTAAATTTCTCTTTAATTATTTTTGCAATAGGGATAAGGTTTTTTTATAGTTTTTTTTCAGATGAAGGATTTATTTTCTTTTATCAAGGGCTTATTGGATTGACGATTTTCTTTTTAATAGGCAATCTCTTTTACTATTTGAGAATATTTGCTGGAGGAGATGCGAAGCTCATGATTGCACTAGGGGCAATTCTCCCTTTTTCAAATAATTTTATTACCAATATTAAAATTTATATTCTTTTTTTAGCAATCTTTTTTATTATAGGATCTATTTATGGTGTTTTTTATAGTATTGTACTAATGTTAAAAAATTTTAAATCCTTTAAAAAAGAGTTTTCAAAACAATTCAAATTAAATAAGAGAACTTTTTATGTTTCATTTATTTTATGCATAATTATTTTTGTTTTAGGATTTTTAGAGTATATGTTTTTTTATTTTTCAATCATTTTAATTTTGTTTCCTTTTCTTTATGTTTATTCTAAAGCAGTGGAAGAAGGGGGTATGATTTTTAATGTTAAAACTTTAGAATTGACTGAAGGAGATTGGCTTTATAGAGATGTTAAAGTTGGAAAAAGAATAGTCAAGGCAAAATGGGATGGTGTTGATAAAAGAGAAATAGCTTTCTTAAAAAAACATCTTAAATTTGTAAAGGTAAAAAAAGGAATACCTTTCATTCCAGTTTTTTTAATTAGTTTTATTGTACTTCTTCTTATTTTTCTTTATTTTCCTCTTGAAAATTATGGGATTCTTCTTGGCAACCATATTTTTTCATTAGATTTTTCTATTTTTTCTGCGGCTTGAACTTTTTTCTTTTTCGTATTTTTTTCGTATTTTTTTTCTTCTAGTTCTTTTTGAATTTCTTCTAGTTCTTTTTCGTTTGCTTTTATTCTAGGAGAATTTTCGTTTTCTTTTTCATATATAGGTAGCACATTCAGTATTTCATGCCCCATGAAATTTGAAAAGAAAATTTTAATTTTTTTTGGTTTAAAACTTTTTTTAATTTTTTTTGATTCTTTTTTTGCAAGGGTGTATGCTTGGTTTGGGACTTGTCTTGATTCTTTTATGTGCTTTTTTGGAATAATAAGTATGTGTCCTTTTGAAATAGGGTTTATTTCTAGGATAGAAATAGCCATTTTATTTTCACCTGTTTTATAAGCGGAAATCTTTCCAGAAATTATTGAACAAAAAAGGCAAGGTGTTTTTTTATTTTCTTCTTCTTTTATTAGTTTATTTTCTTTTAAGAAAGATTCCAATTCTTTTTCATTCATATCATTTATTTTATTTATTGCGTCTTCTTTTTTTTCCTCTGGAAAAGATGTTTCTATTTGGTTAAGTAGTTGCTCTTTTATATTTTGCATCTGTTCCTTAGTTAACATCTTTAAAATAAGGATATAGAATTTATAAATATTGATGGGCTTATCCAAAAGCTCTTCTCATATCAACTACTTGCACAGAATTAACACCTTCAATTTTCTCTAGTTCTCTTTCAATAGGTTCAAGTTCAAAATTTTCATCTAATGCAAAAGAAACTAAAATCGCCTTCAATCCGAAGGCAATATTTTCCTCTTCAAACCTATGATTTGTTCCTTTTCCAGAGATTATTTTTTCTTCTGCTTCTTTTTTAATTCTTTCAAGGTCTTCTTCTATAGATGAAGGCATTATTTTTATTTTTATTACTGCTATTCCCATT
>CAZUOZ010000001.1:23291-40348 GCA_964621965.1 Candidatus Woesearchaeota archaeon
TTATATGGATTTTTTACTAATAGCCCTTTTGCCAGCCATATTATTTATAGGAATAATTACCTCTTACCAAGATTTTAAGTGTGGAAAAATAAAAAATAAGTGGATTATTTTTGGAATAGCTTATTCTTTATTTGTTTATCTTTTCTTTTCTTTATTTTATTTCGGATTTGGAGAGATTAATACAAGATATCTTATTCATTTAGGAGTAAATCTTTTATTTGCTATTTTTGTAGGTTTTAGCTTATGGAATTTAAAAGTTTGGGCTGCAGGGGATGGTAAATTATTCATTGTTTATTCCTTTTTGATACCTCTTTCGGTTTATGCTTCTAGTTCTCAAAGTTGGTTTCCCTCTTTAGATATTTTAGTAAATACCTTTTCTTTAGCTTTTATTTTTCTTTTAATTGTTCTTTTTTTAAAAAGCCCTTTAAACTCTTTAAGAAAAACGTGGTGCACTTCAATTAAGAATTGTTTTCAACCTAAACCCTTGTTTTTTGGGGCAATTACTCTTTTTTCGCTTATGTGGATATTTGGTTTTTTCTTTTCTTTTTTCAATTCAAGTAATATTTTGTTAGTTATGCTTGTAATTCTTATCCTATTTTTAATTATCCCAAAGAAATATCAAGATAAAATAAATTATTTCTTTTTGTTTTTGGCTATATTAAGACTTTTTTTAGATAAATCTGTTTATTCTATTAATGCTTGGAAAACTTTTTTTATTTTGTTTTTTTTCTTTTTTATTTTAAGAGGAATTTTAGGAAGAGTATTAGACACGTTAGGTCAAGAATTTTTTAGTAAAGAGGTTGAAATTAATAACTTAAAAGAGGGGATGGTTTTGAGTAAATCAATCATTAAATTAAGTAAATCGGAATTTAATAATCTAAAAAGCAAGAAAGAGCAGATAGTATTTTACAAAGGAGAGTATTATACTCAAATTCCTAAAACTTTTTTTAATTTAGAAGAATTTATTAAAGAATCTTCAGAAGGTTTAACTAAAAATCAAATTAATCTAATTAAATCCATGGGTTTTAAGAAATTAAGAATAAGTAGAACAATCTCTTTTGCATCGTTTATGTTTTTGGGCGTTTTATTTATACTCTTCTTAAGAGAAAATATTTTTTCATTTTTAAAGGGTGTTTTTTAAAATAAATAAGTTTAAAAGAGACATTCTTCTTTTAAGAAAAATGGTAGGGAAGTATCAAATTAATGAAAAAGAAAATTGTGTTCTTATCTCGGTTGATCCTGAGATTTATTCTTTAGACATCATTTATACTGCTGCTTATGTTTTTTTAGAAAAGGCATATATTTTTCTTGAGGGGGATGCACATAAAGAAATCATCATTAAATTAACTCAAAAAGCCCCTTTTGATAAGGATAACTTAGATCTTTTAGGTAAGGACTTTCTTAATGAACTTATTAATTATTCTTTTTATAAAAATCAAGCTGAAAAGACAAAAGAATTAAGGAAAATTCTTTTGCAAAGAGCACTTTTGACAAATCTTGAAGAAGAAGACTTAGAAGATTTAGAAGACCTAGAAGATCTAGAAGACTTAGAAGATTTAGAAGAAGTATTTGATGATCCAGAAGGAATTGCAATTCCTTGGGAAGAAAAATATGGTAAAGAAAGCAAATTAGAAAAAAATGATTGATACACAAATTAAATGCAGTTCTACTTTAGTTTTAAAAAAAGATTTTTATAGCGTTGATGCAATAAATGAAGCTTTAGGATTTTTTAAAGAAATTTGTTATTTAGAATTAAAAGAGGATAATAAGACCGTTTTTCTTTCTTTTAGTTCAGAAGAAGATTTGGATTTAGATCTTTTGAAGCATGAATTTTCTAATTATATTTTGGGATTAATGAAGAATAAATCTCTTGTTTAAAATGGAAAAATATTTTTTGAATAACTACCGAAGCAAACAATTTGGAAATGATTTTCTTATTGTTACAGATCATGGATCTTTTGTTTTTTTAAATGAGCAGAATTTTAATTTACTTAAAAAAGAGGATTTTAAAGATGAAGAATTATTCAGAATTCTTGAAGAAAAAGGTATACTTATAACTGAGAAAAATAAAAAAGAGATTTTTAATTCTATTAAAAAAAGGATGGATTTTTTGTATAGGGGAGTTAGTTTACATATAATTATACCCACTTTAAGGTGTAATCAAAAATGTGTTTATTGTCATGCTAGTTCAAATCCCTTGGATCAAAAAGGATGTGATATGGATAAAGAGACTGCGAAAAAAACAGTAGACTTTATTTTTCAAAGCCCTTCAAAACATATTGCTATCGAATTTCAAGGAGGGGAGCCTTTGCTTAATTTTGGAATTGTAGAGTATGTTATAAAATATGCAAAAGATTTAAATAAAGAATACGGAAAGGATTTAATTTTTAGGATTGTTTCAAATCTTACTTTACTCGATGATTATAAGTTAGATTTTTTAATTAAAGAGGGGGTTGGAATTTGTACTTCTTTAGATGGGCCAGAATTTCTTCATGATAAAAATAGGCCTTTTTTAGCTGGGGGGAAGTCTTATTCTGTTGTTAGTAAAAAAATAGAAGAATTGATTCAAATATACAAAAAAAGGAATATTAAATTTGAAAGGGCAAATGCTCTTATTACAATCACAGATGATTCGCTTAAATATCCTAAAGAAATAATAGACGAATATATTAAATTAGGACTTAGCGAAATTCATTTAAGGTTTTTGAATAATTTAGGTGATGCTCGTCCTGTTTGGTCAGAGATTGCTTATTCTCCAGAGCAGTTTATTGAATTTTGGAAAAAATCTCTTGATTATATTCTAGAATTAAATAAAAAAGGTATTTTTTTTAGAGAAAGATCTTCTCTCATAATAATTCAAAAAATTTTAACAGAATCGGATCCAAATTTTTTAGATATTAGAAGTCCTTGTGGAGCGGCAATTGGGCAATTATCTTATACTCCTCAAGGAGAAATTTTTAGCTGTGATGAAGCACGAATGGTTGGAGAAGATTTATTTAATTTGGGAAGTGTTAAAAAGGATAGTTATAAAGAAGTGGTTTCTTCACCACAAACTTGTGCTCTTGTGTCTTCTTCTATGAATGAAGGGCATATTTGTGATTATTGTGTTTACAAACCATACTGTGGGATTTGTCCGGTTTGTAATTTTGTAGAACAAGGCACTATTATTGCAAAAATTCCGGAGACTGCTAGATGCAAGATTTATAAAGAACAATTTTCTTATATCTTTAGTAAAATTTTGGATCCAAAAAATAAGTCTATTTTTTTGGATTGGTTAAATAAAGATAATCCAGAAAATGAAGAAAAAAGAGAGTAATTTAATCTTTCCAAAAGTTAAAAAGAAAATTAGTTCTTTTTTAGTTGGAGAAGAAGGAAGGATTTCTAAGCAGTCTTTACTTAAGACGGGAATTCTTGTTGGAACTCTTGGTGTTGCAATTCCTTCTGCTTCAGCAGCAGATAGTCTTTCTTTAGGTTCTTATAGTGGGGGATCTGCTACGGCGACTCATTCAAGTCACTCAAGTCACTCAAGTCACTCAAGTCACTCAAGTCACTCAAGTCATGGGAGTCATAATAGCTGGTAAAATGGAAAATAGCCCAGATTCTATAAAGATTAATAAACAAAAAAATCGGAAAGGATTGAAAATTTTTTTGTTTTCTTCAGTTTTATTACTTATTTTGATTATATTTTTTTTTATTTGGTGGTTTTTGATTGAAGAGAAAAGTGATTCTAAAGGGATTCTTCCTCCTGAAAAAGGCGAAGCAATTAATGAACCAGCAGCTTATATTCATTCCAAGATAGCATATTTTTCTTGTCTTGCTTGGAAAGATTCAGATGAAAGTTTCTGTTTAGAAATACCAAAATTATCTGAGGAATTTTACTCTATAGATCTAGAAAATATGTCCCTTGAAGTTTATTCTGCTTCTTGTATAAATAATCTTTATAGTAATTTAGCAGTTATTAAAGGAAATTTATCTTACTGTGAAAAAACATTTTATCCAGAAAAGTGTGTTCTTAAATACAATTTTTTTCAAGAAATGGAAGGAAAAACTAAAGAAGAAATTATAATTAGATTAAATGAACAATTTCTTGGAGCGTCTGTTTTTGATGCTTTATCATACATTTACAGAGATCCCGATTATTGTAAGGATTCCCTCTTTTGTAATGATAAGGAAGATAGTTATGGGTGTTACCAAGCCAAAGAGTCATGTATCATTTTTTCTTCAAAACAAGAAGAAATTGATTGTGATAGTTATCTTTCTTAAGGAATGTTCTTTTGTACAAAAGATTTATAATTTTGTTCAAATAAATTATCTTAATGCAGAAAGTATTAATAAAAACCGGTTATAGTTGTAATAATGAATGTATAATTTGCCATTCAAATAAATTGAGGAATATCCATAAAGACTCTTCTTTAAAGCAAATAAGGGCTAAAATTTTAAGTGCAAAAAAGAAAGGATATCGGTTTGTTCTGTTTTCTGGTGGAGAACCAACTATACGAAAAGATTTTTTGCAGATTGCAAAATTTGTAAAAAAACAAGATATGGTCTTTGGGCTTATAACAAATGGGAGGATGCTTTCTTATTCTGATTTTCTTAAAAAATTAGTAAACCTAAACTTAAAATATGTCTATATTTCTTTGCTTGGAGGCGAAGCAAAAATCCATAATAAAATTGCAAATACAAATAGTTTTAATAATACTTTTGAAGGGATAAGGAATGTTTTGAAGGAACCTTCTATAGAGTATTTGATTAATATTACTGTGATAAAAAGCAATATGAATGATCTTAAAAATATTGTTAATTTGCTATCCTCTATTGGAGCAAAAAGAATAAAATTCTCGTTTATTGATTATAAAGGGAAGATAAAAAATAATTATATTAAAGAGATTCCTCGTATTTCTGAAGCAGCAGAGAGAGTAAAAGAAGCAATAGATTATGCGCTTGAAAAGGAAATGGAGGCGTTTTTTGATGGTTTTCCTAGTTGTCTTATGATCGGTTATCAAACTAGATTAAATAATCTTTTTACGAATAAAATTGTTCTTATGAGCGAAGCATATGAAAGTGAATTTTTTGAAATAGATAATTTGAATAGACTAAAACCAGAAATTTGTAATTCTTGCGAATTTTATAAAAATTGTGTTGGTTTAGAGAAAGGGTATCTTGAGCTTTTTGGAACTAATGAATTAAGGCCCTTGAAAAAAATAAGTAATTCTGCTCCTTTTTTTTTAAATAATAAATTTTTTTTATCTAATTCAAAAAACCTTTCAAACGATTGGAGAAAAATTTTTGTTAAAAATAGAGACTATTTTTTAGAGTATATTTATGAATCTTCGGATTTCAATAAAGAAGATATCCTTAAAATGATTAAAAAAGGACAAGTATATCTCTTTAAAGATAAAAAAGTGGATTCTATATTGGAAAAGCAAAAAAGAATTGCTTCAAATATTTTTGTTTCTTATGAAAAAGATATTTCTTTAAATTTTCATGATCTTTTAAAAAGCGAATTAAAGATTTTGAGAGGAAATATCCTTGAAGTTGGTTGTGGAGAAATACAATATAGAGATTTATTTGATTCTATGATAAAAAATAATCAAATTGATTATACAGGATTAGATCCTTTAATTGTTAAAAGTAAACTAGAAAAATTTAAAATAATCCAGTCTTCCTTAGAAAATTATGCTGCTAAAGAAAATTCATATGACCATATTCTTCTTCTTGGAAGTTATAATCATTTGTTAGATCTATCTTTATCTTTTAAAAAGATAAAAAAATATTTGAAACCAAATGGGTTTTGTATAATTAGTGAAGACGAACCAAAAATAATTCTCAAACAAGAAAGAGGCGCTTCCTATAAAGAAAAAGGGTTTGAGCATTATCGTAATGGTTCTTTGAAAGAAGTTAAAATAAAATTAAAAAAACTAGATTTTCAAATTATTAAGGAGATTCCTAGCACTAAAAATACTTTGAATTTTTGGGCTATTATTGCTAAAAATATTAAAGAGTAGAATTACTTTTTATTTTCTTATTGGAAAGAATTCTTCATCACCATATTTTTTTAAGTATTCTTTCCAAATTCCTTCACAAACATTTTCATATTCACATAACTTGCACTTTTTTATTTTTGATTTGTCATTTATATGTCCTTTTGCAATTTTTATATCTTTAAGAACATGGGTAATGATTATTCCATTTCTAGTATATTGAGTTTCTTCCATATATTCTTTGTACTTTCCCATGATACAAAAGGGAATATCTGTTGTTTCCACATTTAATTTTAATTTTTTTCCTAGCTTCAATGCAGTTATTAAATAAGGAAAAACTTCTTTATAGGTTGGAATTATTTGATAAAAATTTTTTATTGCTCCATATTCTTTAGAAGGATAGTTTCTTGGAACACCTCTAGGGTCCGGAAAAGTTAATCTAATTTTTTCTGGAGAGTATTTTTTAAGAAAAATAATTATTTTTGAAAGATCTTTATAGTTTATTTTATTTATAACTGTATTAGTACTAAACGTTTTATTTAATCTTTTTAAATTGTCCATTCCTCTAATTGTCTGACTAAAGCTCCCAGGACAATTTGCCAAGCAATCCCCTATAGCCTCATTTTGTCCATGAATAGAAATAATCAAATTATCAATTTTTGTATCTATTAATTTTTTGCAAAAAATCATATTACTAAGCATTCTCCCATTTGTAGCAGCGGAGACATAATAATTTTTATTTTTTGCAAATTTAACAAAATTTAAGAAATCTTTTATAATCGTGGGCTCTCCACCTAAAAAGGTAACACTATTACATATTTTTCTTTTTTCTTTAAGCAAGTTATATATGTTTTTTTTATTGATGTTATTTAATCCTTTTTTTGATGCTTTTTTATGTATCTTTCTAAGAGAACAGAACACACAATTATTATTACATTCCAAATTCGTGTGTAATTCTAGATTAAATTTTTCCATTTTATTTTTTTGCATACGATTTAAATTCATCTCTTGTATAATAATAAAACAACATATGATGAAATGAATCCGTCCCCCCTATTAATGGGATGTAAAATTGATCTAAAGGATTTAGATTCCCTTTACTAATCTTTATTTTTCCAGACTCAATTTTTTTATTTAAATCATTGAGTATTTTTCTGCTTTCTATTTGGGTTATTCCTTTTGTAACTTCGTAATCTAAACAAGGAACGTTGTTTTCACATTCTCTAGTTTCTTTAATAAAAAAGTTTTTAGGATTTTTCATGATTATGCTATTTTTAAATAGATTAAAGGGAGTAATTATCGTGCCTCCTATATTTCTTCTATTTTTATATAAAAATTTAAGTGATTCATTAAATTCTCTTTTTGTCTCTCCCGGAAAACCAATCATTACATAACACATGTTATAGATTTTATTTTTATTAAAATTTTGTAATATTTTTTTTACATTTTCAAGATTTATCCCTTTATTCATCCTGTTTAGTGTTTTTTGTGAACCTGATTCAAGTCCCCACATAATATATCTTAATCCACCAGAATAAAGATCTTTTGCAACATCTTTATCCATAAATTCTTTTTCAAGTCTAGCTAAAGTAGAAAAGTACATGTTATTTATGTTATTTTCTTTTAAAACTAGCATGTATTCTCTTAATTGTTTAACTGATGAACATGTGCTTTGTACTTCTACAAAGTGAGTTTTATATTCATTTTTGAATTTAGTAATAATTTCTAAAAATTTTTCTTTATTCATAACATCATAATTTATATCTGGTATTTCATGGCAAAAAGCACATTTTCTCCAATAACAAACTGAAGCAAAATCTATGGGTAAAATTCTTTCAGGAAAAAAATATAGGTCTAAATCAAAATCAGAAAAATCTGGTGCAGATAATAAATTATAATCTGTTTTAATGTTTTTTTCCGTTTTAATTATGTTTTCTCCATTCTTATAGTAAAGATTTGGAATTTTATCAATTTCTTTTCCATTTTCTATTTGGTTTACTAATTTTGAGATGGTTTCCTTGCCATAATCAAGGAGATAATAGTCTAATTTGAAATTATTAAAAATATGTTCTCCAATATTGCTTAAAGGGGATAATGCCGGTCCAGCCGCAATTATTGGAATATTCAATTCTTCTTTTACTTTTTTTATTACTTCTCGGATGTAATCTGAAGCATATTCAATATGGTCATAATCATAATTGCTTTTAAATGAAAAAGCGATAATATCTGGTTTTTGATTTTTTATTTCTTTAAATGTGTTTTGAATTAGGCTTATTTCTTTATTTTTTTTAATTGAATAATTATAGAAGTACAATTCAAATATGCCATTTTTTATTTTTAATAATTCAATTATTTTTTGTTTATTTAAGTAATCTTCTTCATTTTTAGCTATAGCTATTTTATAAAATTCTTTTAAACTTTCTTTTATATCTTCTCCCTCTTTTTTAAAAAGATTATATACATTTTGTATAGAGTTTAAACCTAATTTTTGTATAATTGCCCAATCTTCTTTTTTAAGGTTCGATAGTAGATTAATTAATTCTTCTACTTCGTTAATAAAAACATCTTTGAAATATCTCGTTTGCCCTTTTACTATTTTTGTTTTTATTCCTTTAGATCTACAGTCTCCTATAATAGATGCGGCAGCTAAATTAGGAAGATATTCTAATCTACAAATATCTTTCTTCATTTTATTCAACATCTGAAATTCAACTAAAGTTAACATCTTTTATCCTCAATAGGGTTTAATTCATCAAATCCAAAAATCTTAGCGTATTCTTTCCACACCCCTTCACAGTTTTTAAATAATTTACACTGTTTACAAAATTCAGACTTTATTTTTTCTCTTCCGTAATTTTTACCGTATATAATTTCGTCAAAAGCATGAGTGATTATAAATCTTTCTTTGGTAATTTCATTTTCATGCATTTGTTTTGAATAATTTCCAAGAATACAGGCCGGAATGTCCAGCGTTTTAACATTTTGATTTAATTTTTTTCCTAATTCTAATGTTTCAATAATTTTTTCTTTTATTTCAGAATATCTTGGAATTATTTCATTAAAATTTTCTTTGGCTTTTCCTTTTGGAAAAGGAAAACTTAATAGGATAATTGAAGGATTATATTCAGATAGCATTTTAATCAATGTAGGTAATTCTTTGTAATTTTTTTTTGTAATGACTGTATTTGTCATAAATTTTTTCCCTGTTTTGTTTAAATTTTCTATCCCTTTTACAGTCTGTTTAAAACTACCTTGAGTTCTTGTTAAGGCATCATGAGTTTTTTCTTCGGGACTGTGTATTGAGATTCCTATTTCAATTTGAGGATATTTCATTATCTTTTTTAGAAAAGAAATATTGCTTAGCATCCTTCCGTTAGTCATCAAAAAGATTCTTTTAAATCCTAATGTAATTGCAAATCTTATTATTTCAAATAATCCTTTAATTATGGTAGGTTCTCCTCCCACTAGAAAAAGTGTATCTATCTTTTTTGGATCTTCTTTTTTTAGAATATTTTTTATCAAATCTATATCTATTTTTGGTATTTTTTTTTCTTCCATAATTTTTTTCATTTCAGGATTAGAACAAAATATACAATTATTATTACATTCCCAACCAATTATTATTTCTAAGTCTTTCATTTTATCTTTCTTTATATTGTTAAATAGTGAATTCTTTTTTGCAAGCAAGTATTTTTTCTCTATTATATCCTTTTCCTTGAATGGATAAAGGGACAATTTTTTTTGAGTAAAATTGAGCAAATTTTATTGGATCTATCCTTCTTTGAATATTTTCCTTATGGATTAATTCATTTATTTCATAGAAATTTTTGCAAAAATCTTTTAAAAAACAATAATTACATCTTTTTGGATAACAAAATAATGGTTTATTTTTGAGTGAGGAATTTTCAAATTCAAATATTCTTGCTTCCACTTCGTTAATAAATTTAGAAGGGTCTTGGGATAATTCGGGATATTTTAAGTAGGTTTTTACATCAAATCTATTGCTCCATATAGTAATATTCTTTTCTTTTGTTTTCTTTATAAATTTTTTAATGTATTTTTCATATTCATTTAAATTATAAAATAATTCTTTTCGATTTGCCCAAGCTTCTCCAAAAGGGACAAGTTGTAAAAGCCCTATTGTTGTTACTCCAATCTCTGAAAAAATATCTGCCATCTTGCTAAGATGCTTAATATTCTTTTTATTTACAACAATATTTATTTTTATTTGAATTTTTAGCTTTGTTGCTAGGCTAATTGCTTTTATTGCTTGATTATAACTTCCTTTTACTCTTGTTAACGAATCATGTGTTTTAGCATCGTGTCCATGGATAGAGAAAGTTATCGCATCAATTCCTTTTTTTTTAATCTTTTTTATGAAAAGGGGATAAGAAAGCATTCTCCCGTTAGTTATTACTTCAACATATTTATATCCTTTTTCTTTTGCAATCCCAATTATTTGTATAAATTTTGGATGAATTGTTGCTTCCCCCCCGCTAATTATTACTCCTTTACATCCTTCAAGAAGCCCTTCTTCTAATTTTTCTTCAATTTCTTTTAGAGATAGGTTTTTTATTTTAAGATTTTCTTTAGAAAAACAAAAAAGACAATTATTATTGCAGAGACTTGTTATTAAAAGGTGTTTTCTTTTTTGGTAATTCTTTCCAAATCGGTCTATTTGAGAAATTGAAACCAAATCATTATTCCATGCTCTCTGATTATCTTCTTCAAGTTTCATTCTATTTTGCTTATTATCTTTTCTGGTTTTTTAAAAACGGGAAAAAGTTCAGAATCCCCAAAAAGAGTGTAATATTCGATACATAATCCTGCGCATATACTATTCAATAAACACCTTTCACAATTTTTCCCTTTATATCTTCTTTCCTCTCTAGGATCTTTTAATTCTAAGAAAAGATCTTCTTTCTCTTTTTCTATAAATATGCACTTGTAACTTTCTTTTTTTGCAATCTTTCTCGTTTCTGTTGAAAAATGTTCAAAACCTCCCATATAACAAAGAGGAACTCTTTCTATCCTATATGTTTTTCTTTTATTTTCTAAGAATTTTGCTGCTTTAAAAAGTTCTATTTCCATATCTACAAATCTTGCTATTACCCACTTATTTTCCCATGCTCTACTTTTAAGTTGTTTGTCCGCTTCTCCTAAGTCTATATTATTGAAGACATAATGTTTAATTTCTGGGAAATTTTTTGTAAAGTATTCCACAAATTTTAAAAGATATTTTGCATTAAGTGAATTAATTACAGAATTTATATCTACTCGCATTTTTAACTGAATACAATTTTTTATTCCTTCAATACTCTTTTTAAAATGCCCTTTTTTTGAAGTGAGCAAATCCGAATCTTTTTCTATATGTGAATGAATAGATATATGGAGATGGTTTAATCCTGCTTTTTTTAGTTTTTTAGCATACTCCAAATCAGAGAGGTTTACTCCATTTGTTATTATTTTTGGTTCCATTCCATATTCTATTGCAAGCTTTATCGCTTCTGGTAAGAATTGGCACTCTGTTGGTTCTCCTCCTGAAAAAGTTAATTCATTTATCCCTTTTTCCTTATAGAAATGAATTCTCTTTTCTATTTCCTTAATTTCAAGCTCTTTATCAAAACAAGGATTAGAACAAAAAACACATTTGTTATTACATTTTCTTGTAAGTTGCATATATGCTGTATTTCTTTTTGTCATTTTTTTATAATTCAGTTTATTTATAGAGTCTTATTTATTTTTGGTATTGGTTTTAGTTCTTTAAATCCGTATTTCATAATATATTTTTGAAAAATTCCATCACAATTGTTGTAAAATTTACACTTTTTGCAAGATAATCCTTTGATTTTTTTATTTTCTATAAAAAAAAGAGCGCATTTTTCTAAATCCATTTCTCCTTCTTTTGTAAAATCTTCTTTCATTTTGAAATCGTCTTTTACAATTTTTTTTCTATACTTTGGTTTAAGAAAACACGGAGGAATATTTTTTATTCTTATATTTTCAGATTCTATTAAAGATTCAATTTTTGGAAGAATTTCTTTTATTCTTGGAACTATTTCATTATATTCTTGATAATTGTATTCTGGAGGAACTAGAGATAAGATAATTTCTCCTCTATCTTTTATTTTCAAAAATTCATATCTTAGTTTATCATAACTTTCTTTTGTTATAATAATTTCATTTATTTCTGTTTTTTTAGTAATTTTTTTTTGTTTTAAAAGATTATTACAATTGTAAATAAAATTACATAAATCTTTCATACAACAAAAATTGCATCTCTCTCCGTAGCATTCTAGTTTTTCATTTTTTTTCAATTTAGTAAGGAAGTCCTTTTTTCTTCCCCTAACTTCATCCAAAAGTTTATATGGGTCTTGAATATACTCTTCATATCCTTCCAAATATTCTGGAGGAAACCTATTTGTCCAGATAGTTGCTCCTCTCTTTTTTCCAATTTCTATACCTTCTTTAATATATTGAATATTTTCATTTAAATCATAAATCATCTCTTTTTTATTTTCCCATGCATTTCCGAAAGGCATTATTTGAAGTAAGTCAAATTCTCTTACCCCCATATCTAATAAAAGAATAATTATTTTTGGAAAGTAGATTATATTTTGTTTATTTAATACAATATCACAATTTACAATTATTTTCTTTTTTAATGCTTTTTTTATTCCGTTTATTGTTTGTTCAAAACTTCCTTTCACAGAAGTAAGAGAATCATGTAATTCTGCGTTATGTCCATGTATTGAAAAGGTTATTTCATCTAATCCCGCTTTTATGGCCTTATTTAAAAATTTCGGGTAAGAGAACATTCTTCCGTTAGATATTACTTGAATCTTCTTATATCCCACTTCCTTTCCAATCTTTATTATTTCTATAAAGTCTGGATGAGTTGTAGCTTCTCCACCACTAATCACCAATCTAACACATCCTTCTCCTATTCCAGAATTTAATTCTTTTTTTATTTCTTCAATCGATTTTTGAAATTTATTTTTTATTTTTCCATCTAAACAGAAAATACATTTATTATTACATTTATTTGTTATTCCAATCCATTTACGTTTTTCAAAGATCGCTTTTTGTTTTTTAGAATGTTCCTCTTCTTTTTCTTCTATTTTTATCCCATTCTTTTTGAAAGAATTAAGTAGATTTTTTAGATATCTTTTAGTAGCCTTACAATCCTTAGAACAAGGAGTATACGCAATAAATTCTGGTTTTTTTACTATTCTTTCTATGTTATAATTTTTAACACAACAGTCAGGATAACCAAGTAATTTTCCAAATTTCTTTTCTTTTCTAGTGATATCATAAAATTTCCCAAGTTTAGCAATTTTTTTATTCAATGAAATATATGCCATTATTGAATTAGGCATCCTATCTGCAATATTATCTGGGGAAAATTTCTCGCGTTTTTTTAAAAATTCTTCATAAGAAATAAATTCTATGAAAAGGCCTTCTTTTTCACTTAATTTTTTGAATTCATCAAATTTTTCTATGGGCACTTCAACTAAAGATAAGGGTTTTAATCCATTTATTACGGGATATATCTCTAAATAATATGTAGGAAAATCATTTAATTTCATTTTTTCTTTTAATCTTTTCTTTAGTGCTTTTTTTGCTAATTTCTCATAGTTCCAAAAAATATAATCACTTTTTTTAAATTCTCCATGGGCTCTGTACGCGAATCCTAAATCAATCCAGTTATCAACATTTTTTGAGTTTATTGAAATAGTTTTTAAAAAACATTTTATAGACTTTGTAAATTCTTCTTCTAGATAGTATATATGGCCAATTAATGCCCAGAGTAATTCATTTTTTTTATCTTTTTTTACTTCAGTTAAAATTATTCTTTTTACTAAATTTAACTTTTTTTTATCAGGCAGAAAGTGTCCCAAGCTATCTGAAATTGAATCATCTTTTTCTTTTTGATTGTCTACAGGATTGTCCTCTCTTTTTATTTTAAAACCTAAGATTTTTTCTATTTTTATTCTTCTTTTTTCATCCATTTTATTTTTCAAACTTAATTAAAAAACCATTTTCAGGTTTATTTTTTAAAAGAGATTTAATTATTTTTTTATTGTAGAAAAAGTCTATTTTTTCATCGTATACTTTTAGGTTATTCGCTTTATTTAATATTTCAGAATATTTATCATCTTCTTTCCTTCCAATAAAAAAGAAGGAATTGTATTCTAAATTTTTATCTTTTATTTCTCCTTCAAAAATATAAATATCTTTTTCATCGAAGATTAGTGCTGGAAGTTTCAAATAATATTCTATTTTTTCTGCAAATTCTTTTTCTTCTGCTTCTATTTTTTCTAATGTCTTTCTTGCTTGTTTTATAGTTTCTTTGCAATTAAATGAACAAGGAATATGATGGATTAAAGAATATGTAAAATCCATAAATAAACAGTTACATAAATAATTAGGTTTGCCTTTTGTATTTTTGTAAGTTTCATATAGATTATTATAAACTAAATGATTATTAAATTTTTTATAAAAGTCTATACAACATTCCGGGTATCCCAAGGCCTTTCCAAATCTTAAATGATCTATAAATGGTTTATGAAGTGATCTTCCATTAACTATTAAGGGATACCAACCGCATTTTTTTGCGTTAATTAATTTCTCTTCAGACTTTGATATAAAAACGTGTACATTTGCATTATTTTTTTGAAGTTTCTTTGAAAAGGGGATTCCATAAAATTTAGTTGTGTTTAATCTTTTGCTGTCAATTGAATCTTTTATTAATATTTCTTCAACTTTAAGAAACACCCAGTCGGCAATTATTTTTAAGCCATATTTTTTACACATTTTTTTAAAAGAAGAATATTTTTTTAAAGGAATCCAATCATCCATTAAAGGTTTTATTTTATTTGCTACAGCAATAAATATAGGTAATTGACGAGATCCATTTAAAGAAACATATTCATTGTACTTCTTTTCTGGTTGATAATCTAATTTCATTTTATTCAAAAAAAATTAATTTTCCATCAAAATATTGGTCATTAATTTTTATTTTATTTTTATTTATTAGAAGAATATTTTTTGTTTCAATTCCATCTGCAACAAATTCTTCTTTAGAATAATTTTTTTGGAATTCTATTTTTTTTAGTTTAAAATTAATTAAAAAATCTTCGGATATAAACATTGGGCGGGTTAAATAAAATATTATCTTTTCTTTTAATTCTTTATCAATCTTTTCTATTGCTTCAAGATTTTCTTTTGCCATTTTTATCGATTCTTGACAATCGTAGCTACATGGAAAGTGGGGGATTAAAGTTCTTCCATAAGAATTACAATTTGTATAAAAGGGAAAATAAGATCTTTCTTCTTTTTTATCTATTAAATCATTTATTAGTGCTAAATCTGAATTTTTCCCTTCTTTTATTCTTAGATTGTATTTTTCAACACAACATTTTGGATAACCAAGTAATTTTCCGTTTTCAACAGGATTTCCATCTATTTCAGAATTTTTTAATTCTCTTATTTTACTTGGTTCTCTTGAAACATAGAAATAAAGGTTATTTTCTTTGTTTACTTTTAAATCTTCATTACTGCATTTGTATTTATTCTTTCCCCCCTCAAAAGTAAAAGCATCCTTTGTTTTCGATCTTGGAAGAATTTCCCAATAAAGATTTCTTCTTTTTAGATAAGGGATTATTCTTTTTGCTTTTTCTTTCGAAATAACCATTCTGCATATTTTTCTTTTACCACTTAAAACAGTAATTAATGCTAAAAAATTATAATAATCTTTTTCAAAAAGTGATGAGAGTAATTTTTCTTCAGCAATATAAGGTTTTTCAATTATAGGAATAAACTCACGATTTCCTTTTTTTTCAGGATATTCTCTCCAAGGCCCTTCACATACTAAATTATACTTACACTGGTTGCATTGAGGAAATTTTAATTTACCTTGTTCTTTTCTTTGTTTCGTGAAGCTATTTGTATTTTGGTATTCTTTTCCTTTTATTTCTGTTTCTGGCATAATATTTTCAGCAATATATTTTTCATACCCTTTCATAAGACAGTAAGGCATTGCTTCTGCCATAACTTTTATTTTAGCATCAATTCCTCTTTGAAGCCCTTTACAAATATAAGGGGCAGCAAGCGAAATTGAAGGAATAATATTTTCGAAATTTTTTAAAGCATTTCCCATTGGGTGGACAAATGCAAATTGAAATTGGTCTACTTTAAGTTTAACTAAGAGTTTAGCAATTTCTGGGATTGTTGCATAATTAGGTTTTACTACAACGGTGTTTGTAAGGACATATGCTCCTAATGATTTCAAATTTTTTATTCCTTTTACAGTTTGGTTGAAGCTTCCCTTAGATTGAGTAAGAAAATCATGTTGCTCGGCACAATATCCATGAAGTGCAGGGGAGAATTCTGTTGCTCCAGCTTCAATCGTTTTTTTACAAAATTCCAAAGAAGAAAACATTCTTCCATTTGTTTGTATTTGTATCGACTTATATCCTATTTCTTTAGCAAGGCTTACTATTTCAAGAAAATCTTTTCTTATTGTTACTTCTCCTCCTGTTAAAACTACTCCTTCACATCTTTTTCTAGATTCAATTAAATCTTTTTTTATTTCTTCAAAAGAACGATTTCCTTTGCATTTATTATCTGCTTGTACACAAAATTTGCAATTGTTGTTACAAATAAAACCCGTTTTTATATCTACTCGTTTATATTCTTTATTCATTTTTGAATAGGATTAACTTTTAAAATAACCAAAGATATTTAAATATTTAATTCTCTTCCCTAATATGAAAAGAAGTGTACTTTCTCTTGTTATATTATTATCTATTTTCTTTCAATTTGTTTTGATTAGTGCAGGATATGTATATATTTGGGGTTGTAATGGTGATAGTCCTTGTACAACAGTCACTCCTGTGAGTTATTGTTATTGTAATGGTGTAAGTGGAACAGTATCTTGTTCTTTAACAGGGTTTATTCCTAGCTCGTATTGTAGTTTAGAGGGAAATTATTATGTAATGGCTAGTTCTGATTGTATTTCTTCTATTCCTTCTACACCTTCTTCGGTTTTTGCTTTTAATATAGACTGGGATG
>CAZUOZ010000001.1:40448-44825 GCA_964621965.1 Candidatus Woesearchaeota archaeon
TTCAGACAGAGTATTTCGGAGAAAAAACAATTGATTTTAGAATTTATAATCAAGATGATGAGTTTGTAGATTCAATTTTAAATGTAGTTCCAACATCAGATACAACTTCTGTTTCTTGGAAGGTTCCCAATTTAGGAGAGTATTATTTTAATGTTAGTGCAAGTGATGGATCAACAAATACTCTAACTTCGGACTTTCTTTCTGTGAATGATGCTGTCTATAATCTCCCTCCTATTGCAAAGATTTATAGCCCTATTCATGGGGATTCATATTTAATTAATGAACAAATACTATTTAGTGCTGCAGGAAGTTATGATAAAGATGATCCAATAACTAAGACACTTTGGAATATTGGAGATGGAAAAACTTCAGACCAATTCATATTTCAAGAGAGTTATTCTACTCGTGGGCAAAAAGATATTCTTTTAACAGTTACAGGCGGAGAGGTTTTTGAGGGGAGAGATAGAGAGGCTAAAGATTCATTAAGTATAATTCTTTGTGATGGTCCAGGTTTATACATTTTTGCAAATATTTCAAGTCTTTCAAATGGGGAAGTTTTTAATGAAAATAATTTAGTTTTTAATTCGAGCGGAAGTTATGTAAAGAATTGTTCAGATGAAACTTGTGCTTCTTGTGTAGATTTAACTCCAGATAGTTATGAATGGGAACTATTTAGATTATATAGTGTAGGTTATATTTCTCAAATGAAAGGATACACTCAAGAATGGGAAGTTAATAACTTATACGGGGTTGCGAAGTATAAAATAAAACTTACTTTAGAAAAAGATGGTTCTTCTGAAAGCACTGAAAAAGAATTTTCTGTGATATATTTAAATGATCTCTATGGTCTAGAATGTGTTGAACCTTCTAGATCAACATGGAGAAATATTAGTACAGATGTTATTTTTGATTCTTTAAATGATTGTAAAAAAGAGGGTTTTGGAACGTGTTGTCCAACTAATTTTGAATGTATTGGTGGTGTTTGTGTTGATTGTTTGGAAGGGTTGTGTAATGTTCAGGATAATTTTCTTTGTTTGGGCTATCCAGATGAAGAGAGTTGTGAAGATTTTAATTTAAATGTTGCTAAACAAAGTGTAAAAGATAAAAGGGAAGATTCTAGAACCTGTTCAGATACTCTTGGGTTTATAGAGGGATGTATTTATTCTCTTGAAAATTGTCGTTGTGAATGGAATGAAAGTATTTCTCAGTGCGTGGCTAAAGTTGATGTGGTCCCTTCTTTGTGTAATTCGACTCCTTCTGAGGGAGATTATTCTAAAGTGGGAATTTGTGTATATTCTGAAGATACGATGGGGGATTCTTGTTCCAATGATGGTTTTTTAACTTATTCTTGGAGTGCTAATTGGATTTGGGCAGATGAAAACCCTTCACAAGAAGATCCCTTGGGGGAAAGTTTATTGTGTGTTGATGGTTCGAGAACAATACCTTGTCCTACTCAAATTTCGCTTTCTTTTTTCACCCTTTTAGAATTTGGAATAGCCATATTAGTTATATTTTTAATCTATTATCTAATTTTTTTATTTAAGAATAAGAAAAATTCTAAAAAGAAAAAAAGTGTTAATAGAAAATCTAAACTTAAAAAAAAGAAATAATTTTTGGGTTTTTAATTCTTCAAAAAAATCTTAGAAATACTTATAAACGAATATTGTTTTTGTAAGGCAATGGTTGAGGAAAATTATGAGATAATTCTTGGAAAAATAGCCAGTTCTTCTGGTTTAGAAAAGAGTGAGATAGAGAGAAGAGTTGAGGCTAAGAGAGCGCGACTTTCTGGACTTATAAGTAAAGAGGGAGCTGCCCAGATTATTGCCGCAGAGTTAGGAATTTCTTTTGATAAAGGCAAACTTAAAATAAATGAACTCCTTCCTGGAATGAGAAAAGTTAATACTTTTGGAAAAGTAATAGGGCTCTCTCCAGTAAGAAGTTTTACTACAAAGAAGGGGGATTCTGGAAAGGTCCTAAATATTACTCTTGCTGATGAAACCTCAAATGTAAAAGTGGTTTTGTGGGATACAAACCATATTCAACTTGTGGAAAATGGAGAAATTAAAGAAGGGAGTATTGTAGAAATAGTTAATGGTGGGATGAGAGATGGAGAGGTTCATCTTGGCAGTTTTTCAGAATTTAAACTAAGTGAAGAAAGTGTTGGCGAAGTTATTACAGAAAAAGTTACGAGAGAGAAAAAACTTTCCGAATTAAGGATTTCTGATAGAGCTAGTGCAAGAGCATTTATTGTTCAAGCTTTTGATCCTAAATTTTTCTTTGTGTGTCCTATTTGCAAGAAAAAAACAGTGCAAGAAAATGGTGTCTTTTCTTGTATGGAACATGGAGTTATTTCTCCAGAAAAAAGAGTTATTTTAAATATTATTTTAGATGATGGTACAGAAACAATACGTTCTGTTCTATTTCATGAAACAGTCCATAAACTTGGAATTGATAAATTAGATGATTCTTTGTTTATAGAACAACAGAAGCAAAACCTTTTTGGAAAAGAGATGCTTTTTATGGGTGATGTGAGGATGAATAAATTTTTTAATAATCCAGAATTTGTGATAGACGATGTTAAAGAGATAGATTTGGATTCTTTTATACAGAAACTTGAAAGACAAAATTAAAAATGCTTATTAGAACGCATTTAGCCATAACTTTTTTGTTTGTGCTTTTGTTCTTACCTAAAGTAGTCCATTTAACTTCTTTTGTATTTTTATCTTTATTTGCGACAATGCTTCCAGATATAGATTCTAGTTTTTCAAAAATAGGGAAAAGAAAAATTTTTAGGATAATACAACTATTTGTTAAGCATAGAGGAATTTTACATAGTTTTTTATTTCTTTTTTTTATTACCTGGGTGCTTATTCTTTTTTCCCCCTTTCTAGCTTTTCCTTTTTTTCTAGGATATGGGCTTCATTTGATTGCCGATTCTTTTACTATTCAGGGGGTAAGAATTTTTTATCCTTTCAAAAAAACATATTCTGGTCCAATAAAAACTGGGACAAGAAAAGAGACCCTTATTTTTTTACTTTTTTTATTTGTAGATCTCTTTATTTTAGCGTCGATTATTTTTGGATAATGGTTGTTTTAAAAACCCTAAAAGCTTATAAATAAATTCTCTCTTGATTTTTTATGGTTAATAAAAAGGAAGTAGATAGTATAAAAAAAGCTGTTTCTGGAGAAGATATCTCTAAAGAAGAAAAAGAGCCAAAATTAACTGATTTGCCTGGAATAGGGCCTGCGGTTGCCTCTAAGCTGGAGGCTGCGGGAATTTATGATTTAATGTCTTTAGCTGTTATGGGGCCAACTGAGCTTGGAGAAATGGCTGGCGTTGGAGCAGCAGTTGCAAGAAAAGCAATACAGGCGGCAAGACAGATGCTTGATTTGGGTTTTCAAGATGGTTTGGAGTTCGCAAAAAAAAGATCAACTGTTAATTTCATCACTACAGGGAGTAAAAATCTTGATAATCTCTTGGGTGGAAAAGGAGTGGAAAGCAGAGCCATAACCGAGGCATTCGGTTCTTATGGCTCTGGAAAAACTCAACTTGGATTAAATCTTGCAATAAATGTTCAGCTTCCAGTAGAATCTGGAGGGGCAGGTGGAAAATGCGTGTTTATAGATACTGAAGGAACATTCAGACCTTCAAGAATTAAACAGATTGCAGAAGGGATGGGAGCTAATTTTGAAAATATTTTAAAAAATATTCTTGTTGCAAGAGCATTTAATTCAGATCATCAAATGCTTTTACTTGAAAAAATTGGAGAAATGATAAAAAAAGGAGAGCCAATAAAATTAATTATAATTGATTCTCTTACTGCTCATTTTAGAGCAGAGTACTCTGGAAGAGGACAGCTTGCAGATAGACAGCAAAAATTGAATAGATATTTGCATGATTTAATGAAGATAGCGGAAACACATAACCTTGCAGTTTATGTTACAAACCAGGTAATGGCTAATCCTGCTCAGTTGTTTGGAGATCCAACAACAGCAATTGGAGGACATATTGTAGGACATGCTTCTACTTATAGAATTTATTTAAGAAGAGGAAAGCAAGGTTCAAGAGTAGCAAAATTAATTGATAGTCCAAACCTTCCAGATAATGAGACTGTTTTCTTTGTTACTGAAAAAGGAATAGTTGACGAATAATTTTTAGTATTTTTCTAAATCTTTTAGTATATCAAGTATTTCCGGAACCATTTCTTCTGGAGGGCCTTTTATCTTTATGTCTTTTAACAATTTCTTTTCTTTGTAAAAATTAATTAAGGGTTCTGTTTGTTCTTTATAGACTATTAATCTTTGTCTTACAGTTTCTTCATTATCATCTTCTCTTTGAATTAATTCTTCTTCACACTTATCGCATTTCCCTTCTTT
>CAZUOZ010000001.1:44925-50690 GCA_964621965.1 Candidatus Woesearchaeota archaeon
TATCATCTTCTCTTTGAATTAATTCTTCTTCACACTTATCGCATTTCCCTTCTTTATTTATATCCGCAATATTGTATATTTCCCCGCACCCTTTACAAATTCTTCTTGCACAGATTTTTTCTATTAGGATATCTTCTGGAATTGAGAGGTTTAGAACAACATCAATTTCAGTTATTTCTTGAAGCATCTTTGCTTGGGGAAGCGTTCTTGGAAAACCGTCTAAAATAAATCCGTTTTTACAATCTTCATAAGAAATTCTTTCTTTTAGAGTTTCCATAACAATCTCGTCAGAGACTAAGAATCCTTTAGCCATGTATTCTTTGGCTTTTTTTCCTATATCTGTTTCTTTTTTTATATGCTCTCTTAATAGGTCTCCGGTAGATATGTGTGGAATATTTTTTTGAGGAGCTATCCTTTTTGAGTAAGTTCCTTTGCCTGAGCCTGGAGGCCCTAAAAATATTTTTCTCATTCGATTAATTCTTCTTCAGAAAACCAAATTTTTATTTCTTTCTCACCATTATTTAGAGAGTCTGAAATATGAACAGCATTTTCAAATTGATTTGTTTTTGAATTAACTTTTCCATATTTTCCTCTAAGCGAATTAGGGTCTGCTTCATCAGGATTTGTTTTTCCTGCGTAATTTCTCAATTTTTTTATAGTTTCTTCCCCTTTATAGGCTATTGCGATTATAGAATTAACATTATGATATTCTCCCATTAAATATCTAATTAAATCAGGATAGAATGGTTTTTCTTTGTGTTCTAAATAGTGTTCTTCTACTAAATGCCTCTTCACATTTACTAATTTTAAACCAATCATTTTTAATCCTAAACGAGAGATGTCTTCGATTATGTGCCAACTGAGTCCCTTTGCTATTGCATCAGGTTTGATTAAAACTAGACATTTTTCTTCCATAGTTTATTCTTTACAATATAGTTTAAAAAGTTTTATCTATTCTTTTTAAAATGGAAGAACAAAATTATATTAAATTAGCAAAAGAAACAGAAATTTGTAAAAATTGTAAAAATATTGTGGTTGGAAAAGGTAATGAAAAAGCAAATATTCTTTTTGTAGGAGAGGCTCCAGGAAAAAATGAAGATGAACAAGGAATTCCTTTTGTAGGGAAGGCTGGAAAAAATTTGGATGAGCTTTTGAGTAAGGTTGGTTTAAGTTTAAATGATATTTATATTACAAATATTCTTAAATGTCATCCTCCAGAAAATAGGAATCCTTCTCCAGAAGAAATAAGGGCTCATACTCCTTGGCTTTTGGAACAAATAAAAAGCATTCAACCAAAAGTGGTATGTTCCTTGGGAAATTATGCTACAAAATTTTTTCTTTCAGAAGGAAAAATAGAGAAGATGGATTCAAATGCAGGAATAACTTCTATTCATGGGAAAGTTAAATTTATAGAAATTGGTGGGTTGAAATTAAAATTAATTCCTCTTTTTCATCCAGCCGCTATAATTTACAACCAGAGTATTCTTCCATTATGGGAAAAGGATATGGAGATCGTGAAAGAGGAAATAAAAAGAAGTCTTGAGCAAAAAGATTTATTTTTTTAAATTTTCTTTAACATCTTTTAAATGAATAAATTTATAGTGTGCATCTTTTGTTTTTTCTCCACAATTTTTACAATACTCTTTTAATGTATATTTTGAGCATTTATTGCATTTTTTTAAGAGAGGCATTATATCCTAAACTAACTCTACTAAGAATTCTTTAAGCTTTCTATGGAAAGAAGTCGTGAAATATTTCTCTATTTCTTTTGGAGAAATCCATTTAAGTTCAGTAAGATCTTTTCCAGCTTTTTCTTCTCCTTCAAAAACTTGGGTTAAGAAGTATATTCCTACTAAATTTGGTCTTTCTGGGTATGTTTTTGAAAAGATAGCTCCAAGGTTTTTTACAGTGTATCCTGTTTTTTCCTTTAAATTTCTTTTAAGTGCTTGATCAACATCTTCTCCTATTTTTAGCCTTCCTCCTGGGAAACACCATTCAAGATTTTTTATATATGGATCATTTTCTCGTTTCCCTATGAGAATCCTTTTCTTTACAGGATCAAAGACTATTCCTAAAACTACAACTTCAAACTTAGGAAGTTCGCTTTTTGTCATGAATTTAAGCATAAAACGTGTTATTTAAGCTTTTTGTTTCTAAAGGCTTCAAGAATTATTTCTATTTTATTGCGAATTGAACCCCTTCTTGTTTTGCTTTTTTTTCTATCTCTTGCAAAATTATTCTAAGAGAATTATCTGCCTTCTTCAGTTCAATGTCTTCTATTTTAATAGAATATCTCCCTCCAGAAAGGTATTTTATTTCCGCTTTCCCTTTTTCAGCAAAAACTCTTTTTATTTTATCTAATCCGTCTTCTGCGTTGCTTGTAAGCAATATTTCTTTTTTTATTTCAGCTTTTTTTTGTTTTTGATTTTTTAAAATATCTAGTATCTTCCTTGCATGCTCTTTTTCAAATATTTTATCTAATTCTTTTGGATTTTCTTTTGATTGATGTAAAAATTCGTGCAGCGAGTTGTTTTGAGAGTATATTTCTTTTATCTTTTTTTCTGCAAGTTCTTCTCCAAGAATTGTTTTTAAAATGCTTTTAGAACTTTTTTCCTGATTTTCTTGTTCTATAACTTCTTTTTGTTCTTTTTGTGTTACTCTTCTTAAAGATAAATCTATTCTATCCCCAGAAACTCTTAGGACTTTGCAAGCAATCCTTTTTTTTGGGACAACGTAGTCTCTTAGATTTCTTATTCTTCCAGGAGCGATTTCACTCATTATTATTCCACCCTCTCCGTTTCCATCAATTTTTACAAAGACTACTGTTCCAACAATTCTATCTACGGTACAGAGTACAATATCTCCTGGTTCTAAGGTGTGATCCATAATCTATGTAGAAATTAAAGGGTTTTAAATGTTATTAGTTTCTTTTTTGTAATTTTGTGGTTGTATTTTGATAAACTCTATTTCTAGGTTCTTTTTCAAAATTTCTATAAATTCTTGTTCTTTTTCTTTTGGAATAAGACACCCTGCAGCGAATTCGTGTCCTCCTACTTCTCCGCCAATTGTTTCTATAACTCTTGCTAAAATCTCTCTTACATTTCTTCCATTTTTTCCAACAGTCCTTGAGGAAACTTTTATTTTTGTTTCATCTCTAGCAAGAGTCGTAATGATTGTTCCCTCTTCATATATTGCAGAATTAGAAATAATGCTTGCAACAGTTCCAATTATCGCATCTTGAACTTGATCTTTTGTGTTTATGATTACAAATCCTTTTCCAGAGACTTTTTCAGTTTCAGACACATATTTAAGAGCTGAAAGAATATTTTGCCTATGTTTTACATGCAGAGTATCTGCTCTTTTTTTTATTTTATTTATCTCCATGCAAAATAAAAGAGCGGTCCCAGATTCTCCATACCTAGAGCAAGCGTTTATTTTAGCACTTATTTCTCTAGCATCCTCCAATTTATTAAAAAATTTTATTAAAAAAATATCTCCAACTATTTCTTTTGTTTTAACTTTTGGTTTTCTAAGCATTATTGCTGTTATGAGTTTTTCCATTTCTTCTTCATTTAATTCTATCAGACTTTTACATTTCCCATTTTCCGATTTAATATTAACTTCTCTTAAAATTTCTAAAACTCCCTGAGGGTTTCCCGTTACTTCTGGAATGTAAGGTTGAGAGCTATATTCTAAAACTCTATTTAATGGCCTTGTGGAAGGATATATCAGAAGTCCTCTTTTTCTCTTGATTTCTCCTTCTTCTAAGATTCCATTATTAATTTTATCAATTTCTTTCTCTAAAGTATCTCCGATCATTCCAAGGATGGCTAATTTTGCAAATTTTTTATTTTCATTTGAGATACTTTTACAAAAAAGATAAGTTAAACAAGAAGCGCTTATTTTTTGTTTATCATACATTTCAGAATTTAGAACATATATGTTTTTTGGAACCTTTTGAACAATTTCATGATGATCTATTATAAATACATCTTTGAATCCTTCTTTTTCCAAGTAATCCAATGCGTTTGAACCCAAATCTAATAACATTATTATTTTTTCTTTTGGTAGTGTTGAGAGATATTCCTCATTTAAATTCTTTAATATTTTTACAGAAAATTTTGTATCAAGAGATTTTAATGTTTGAATCATAATTGCTGCAGAGCTTATTCCATCAGTGTCAAAGTGACTTACAACAATTACTTCTTTTTCTTTTGATTTTTCAATAAATTTTTCACGAATAAAATCTATTTCTTTTTCAAAAGAATTTTCCCTCTTTTCCATTTTTTTCTAAAGAAAATATCCCTATTTAGAAATTTTCAAATATTTTTTGATTTTTCTTACTTGAGAAAATATTCTATCTTTTTCTCTCATAGATCTTTTATCTTGAGCATTTTTTGCGTAATGTTTTTTTATTCTTTCAAATTTTTCTTCAGTATTTTTTAATTCTGGGCAAACATATTTGTTCCCTAATATTTTTGATATTTTTTTGTTGTATTCTTTTGGATGAATTCCTTGTTTTCTTAATGATTCTCCTATCTTTTCCGCAGTCATGCCCTTCTCTCCAAGTTCTAATACTTTTTTTTCATATTCTTCTTGAGAAATCTTTTTAGCGGGTTCTGAATTTTCTTTAATATCTTCCTTTTCTTCAGCAATTTTTTTTGAAGCCATTTTATTAAGTATAACAGTTGTTTTTTAAATCTTTGCTCTTATTTTTTATTTAATTGAAAGATATTTAAATGCATCTATTTTATTTAGTCTATGGTTAGATCCATAGGGATAATTTCTC
This sequence comes from Candidatus Woesearchaeota archaeon, assembly GCA_964621965.1. Lineage (GTDB taxonomy): Archaea > Nanobdellota > Nanobdellia > Pacearchaeales > GW2011-AR1 > CAZAGO01. Next base: position 49,715 of record CAZUOZ010000001.1, read on the forward strand.
TTAAAGGGGGTGTAGGAAAGACTTCTAGTACTCTTTCTCTTGGAAAGGCTATTGCAGATCTAGGAAAAAAAGTGCTTTTAGTAGATGCTAACTTTTCTGCTCCAAATTTAGGTATTCATTTAAAGTTAATAGAACCCGAAATAACTCTGCATCATGTTCTTGGAAGAAAAAATAATATTTCTGAGGCAATTCAATCTATAGGAAATATTGATATCCTTCCTTCTTCTATCTTTTCAGAGATAAAGATAAATCCTATGAAATTAAGAGAAGTTTTAAAGCCCCTTAGAAAAAAATATGATTTTATTTTAATTGATTCTTCACCTTCTTTAAATGAGGAATCTCTCTCTGCAATCTTTGCTTCTGATGAGTTGTTTGTTGTTTCAACTCCTGATCATCCTACTTTAGGAATGACTATAAAAGCAATTGTTACAGCTAGAAAGCATGGAGCAAATGTTTCAGGAATAATTCTGAATAAGGTTTATGGAAAAAATTTTGAGATTTCTTCTTTAGATGTAGAGAAAACTGCAGGGGTTCCAGTTATGGCTGCAATACCTTATGATACTGATTTTTTAAGGGCTGTTTCTAACTTTAGTTCTTTTTTTGAGCACAGCCCAAATTCTCTAGGAGGAAAAGAGTATAGGAAACTTGCAGAAATATTAACTGGTGAAAAAAGAAATAATTTTATCTCTTTTATAGATCTTTTTAGGTCATTTCCAAGATTACAAGATGTCAATAGAGAAATATATTATGAGAGAGTTTTTGGATAAGCAAAACCCTTAAAAACAAATTTCTATTCCAATTTTTAATAGATTATATTTAGCCCCATAGTACAGCGGTCAAGTATACGGCCCTTTGGAGTGAGATGCACGCATCTTTCAATCATTGTGATTACGAAGAGAGGCCGGGACCCAGGTTCGAATCCTGGTGGGGCTATTAATCCTGATTCAAACCTTTTAAATTCAAAAAATATTTATTT
>CAZUOZ010000002.1:0-17391 GCA_964621965.1 Candidatus Woesearchaeota archaeon
GACAATCCACCGTTTACTTTCCAATAAGTTTAGGTGAATAAAATGAAAACAAAAATAATACTAATAATTGAATTTCTTTTCATAATCGGAGTTTTGTCTTTTTTATTTATATACACTCTTCCAAAACAAATTTATCCGCTTCATGGAATGACAATTTCCAATAGTGACTTTTTATTTGAAATAGCGAACAGTGACGAAATTATTCTTTCTCCCGATAAAGATTTTTTAAATAGTATGTTTCTAAAAGAAGGAGATGAGATAATTCTTCCTCCAGGAACTTATTTCTGGAAAGTGAAAGGAATGTTAAAAGATAGTGGAATAAAGAATTTTACAATTCAATCTGAGGTTTCTTTAGTTTTGAAAGAGAAGGATGGTTCTTATCATTTACAGAATTTAGGAAATGTTGATTTAAATGTAACTAAAACTCAAGGAGATAAGATTACTCTTGGAACAATATTAAGAGTAGGAGAAATTCAAGAGTTTGAAAAAGAGGAAGCAGTATATGAAGGAGGTCAATTATAATGAAAAAAAATTATTTAATATTAGTTTCTTTAATCTTAGGAATATTATTTATTCAAAACATTTCTGCTATAGGAATTACTCCTGCAAGAACAAATATCAATTTTGAACCAGGACTTGTTAAAGAAGTCAATTTTTCTATAATTAATTCCGAGAATAAAGAGATGTCTGTTGTTTTTTCTGTTAAAGGTGAACTTGCTCAGTATATAACTTTAAGTCAAGAGTTTGCAGATTTTTCTTCTTCAGAAAAAGAAAAATCTTTTAAATATATTATAGAGCTTCCACAAGATTTTGAAAATCCAGGAAAGTATGAAGCAGAAATTGTAGCACTTGAAGTTTCAAAAGATGTAAAAGAAAGTGGAACATTTGTAGGTGCAGCTTTAGCAGTTATAACTCAAGTTTATGTTCATGTTCCATATCCTGACGAGTATATAGAAACAGAATTTAAGATTGTCTCTTCTGAACAAGGAAGCAATACCTTATTTTTAATTCCTATAACAAATAGAGGAAAAGTTGATGTTTCTGAAATTCAAGCAATTATTGATATATACTCTCCTTCTGGAGAAAAAATTGCATCTGTAGAATCTTTAAAAGAATCTTTAAAGAAACTTGAAAGAAAAGAACTTTCTGCTACTTGGTTTGCGAATGTTTCTTCAGGAAAGTATACAGCAAATCTTACTCTTGTATATAATGACAAACAAAAATCTTTTTTAAAAGATTTTGAAGTTGGAGAAATTCTTTTGGAAATAAAAGAGGTAGTTGTAAAAGATTTCCAGTTAGGAGAAATTGCTAAGTTTGAATTACTTATTCAAAATAAATGGTCTCATGAAGTAAAAGATACCTATGTTAGAATAATTGTTTATAATCCAGATGGAAGTACTCTTGCAGAATTTAAGACGCCAAATCAAGATTTTGAACCCCTTGAAGAATTAAAATTGCCCGCTTATTGGGATACGGTGGGGGTTAATGAAGGGGTTTATGATGGAAAATTGATACTTAATTACGGAGAGAATAAAAAAGCGGAGAGAGAGATTCAATTAAAAGTTACAGATTACGATTTAGAAGTAATAGGGCTTACTGGAAAAGTTGTAGTTAGAGGAGGAGGAAAGCTTAATTTAACAAATATTTTGGTAGCGATAGTTATTTTATTAATCCTCTCAAATGTTATTTGGTTTGTAGTGCTAAAGAGGAAAAAGAAGTAAATGTTAGTATGAAGAAATATTTATAAAGGAGAAAGTCTCTTATCACTTATGAAATCATTCAAAAAGAGTGAAAAAAAATGTTCCGAAATAAATGAAAGAATTATAATTGTTTTGTTGATTTTTGCAATTGTTCTTTCTGTTTTTTCCATAGGTCTTTCTATTTGTTTTGAATCTGGATGCAATTATTTTTCAAAGAATAGTTCTAAACCGATTGATTCTAGTTCTGCTCAAGTGGGATTAATAATACAAGGAATGGGGGCAATCTTACAAGGATTTAATAAAATATGATTGAGAAAAAAAAGTTGAATAAATTTTTTTTTGTTTTTGCCCTTATTCTTATATTCTTTGCATTGGCTAATATTGGGGTTACTTTTTATAAAATGGGAGGAACACCTCTTTTGACAGGTTATGCCACGGGGATTGGAACTGCAAATTTAAGTATAGTTTCTCAAGCATCTATAACTTTTCCTACAAATATAATTAATTGGGGAATAGGAAGAGTGAATGAAACTGCAATTTATGCTGTTTTAAATTCAGAGGGTACAGTTACAGATGGAAATTGGAGTGTTGTTGATCAGGGATTGACTGTAAGAAATGATGGAAATTGTAATATTCAGCTTAATTTAACCACTTCAAATACTGCTGCAGGGTTTATTGGAGGAAGTAGTCCTGTATATCAGATAAAGGTCACTGAAAATGAATCTAGTTCTTGTACAACTGGTTTGGCTAGTACTTATGCTACAGCTACGGGAGTCTCTCAAGCAGGATGTGATAATTTTACTTATTATGATGCTCAGGACACTTTAGATATTGATGTTCAATTAAATGTTCCTCAAGATGCAGTGAAAGGTGCGAAAGGAAGTGTAATTACTGCTACAGCAACAGTTATAGATTAGTTTTTTATACGCAATATATAAAAACTTATTTTTAGTTTATTTAATATGGTGAAATTTGATTCATTTTTTTTAAAAAGAATTTTTTTAATTTTCTTTTTATTTTTATTTCTGATAACTTTTTCATCCGCGCTGGGGATAACACCTGCTAGCTATTCAATTAATTTTCAACCAAATTTAAAAGAGAGTATAGATTATTCTCTTTCTGGAGCAAATCCTAATACTGTTTATTCTATTTACTCTGAAGGGGATTTATCAGAATATGTTAGTATAGATAAAAAAGAATTATTAGGAGATGGTTCTTTTAGAGTTAATTTAACTTTTCCTTCAGTAATAGAAAAACCAGGAAAACATACGCTTCTTATAGGGGTAAAAGAAGCAGTTGATGAGGAACTTCTAAAAAGCACTATAGGAACGGCTATAGAAATAAAAGTTTTAATTTCAGTCTATGTTCCTTATCCTGGAAAGTATGTTGAAATATCTTCTTTTACTTCAGAGGATGTAAATATAGGAGAAAGTCTTGAATTTAAATTTGATGTAACAAATAGAGGTAAAGAGAAGGTTGCAATTTTTCCAAAGATAGAAATATTTTCAAATCAAAGTAGTGAATTAGTTGAAACACTTTATTTAGAAGAAAGAAGTTTGGATCCAACTCAAAAAATTTCTCTTCGTAAACATTTAGAAACATCTTCTTTTAATTCTGGTAGATATAATGGAGTTTTAAGTGTAGAATATGGAGGAGATTATCCTTCTCGTGAAAATACTTTTTTTAGAATAGGCGAACTAGCAATATCTCTGAAAAATTATACCAATCAATTTATTATAGACAAAAAAATACAGAAGTTTAATATTGAAATTGAAAGCGGATGGAATGATAAGATTGATGGAATATACGCTGATGTTTCTCTTTTAAATGAAACATCGGAAATACTTTTTTTCAAAACTTCTTCAACAAATTTAAATCCTTGGGAATTAAAAACTATTACAGGTTATTTTGATACTTCTTATTTTCTTGAAGGGGTTTATGATGCAAATATAACATTCTTTTATTATGGAAAAGATGTAGGAAAGAGTTCTGGCGAATTAGTCCGTGTAGAATTTATAAAAAAACCTCTTAATTGGAAAATCATTCTAGGGATAAGTATAGGGCTTATACTTTTAATTGCTCTAGTTATATTTGTTTTAAAAAAATATTTTTATAAGAAATAAATGTATTTTAAGATGGATTTAATCAAAAAAAAATTATTTATTTTAACATTTTTTTTAATTTTAGCTTCTTTTATTCTTTTTGTTTTTAATATCTCTTCTGTATTAATGGAAGAAGAATTTCCTATCTTTTTGAAAGTTGAAGAGATAGCAAGTTTTGAAGCAGGAAATATTCTTTCTTTTGGAACAGTTTCTCCTGGGCTTAATGCTTCTCGTAGTTTGATGATAAAAAGTAATTATTCTTTTCCAGTCGTTGCTTTTTTTAATTCCGAAGGAAATATCTCTAGTTTTCTTATCTTCGATGAAAAAATAAAGATTAAACCCTACGAAGAAAAAATGGTTTTAATTTCTGCAACTGTTCCCGTTTCAACAGATTATGGGAATTATTCTGGAAAATTTAAAGTTTATTTAAAAAAAGATTTTTTCCTTTCCTAGAAAGGTATTTAAAATAAATTGGTCTTTTTTAGTAATGGATTGTAAAAGGGGTTTAATCTTATTTATATTTATTTTTTTGTTTGTAAATATACTCTTTTTTAATTCTTTTTTTGTTTCTTCTCTTTTTGAGGATTTGTCTCTAACAGGATATTTTGTTTCAAAAGATGCGGAGATTTCTTTTGGAATAAGTGAATCTCAAAAGATATTTGTTTTAGCAAATAATTTTGATGGCGAAACTACTGATTTTTATTCTTTGGGAAATTTTGAATTAGAACAAATAGATGATATGCTTTTAGATAGATTTGGGTATGGGAGAATTGTTTTTGATGAAAGAATTAATTTAACTAAAAATACGTATAGTCCTACAGGAACTTTGTATGATAGGGTTGTAAATATAGATTCTAATCTTAATATTTCTCAAAATCTTCTTTCTGTTCGTTCTCCAAATCTTTCAAGTTTGAATGTTTCAGCAAAAATTACTTTTTATGGAATCTCTTATCCTTCTCCTAAAATTTTAAGAAATGGAGTATCTTGTCCTGGAAGTATTTGTAGTATTGTTAGCCATTCTGGCGGAACAGTTGTATTTCAAGTATTATATTTGGAGCATTCTGCTTTGACAACATATTCTCTTTCCGAAGTAGAAGTTCCATATTGTGGTGACGGAATTTGTAACAATGGAGAAATATGTTCTTCTTGCCCCGAAGATTGTGGAATTTGCCCTTCTGGTGAGGATGAAGAAGGTGGAGGAGGCTCTGGAGGAGGAGGTGGAGCTATTGGAGGAAGAAATTTTACTTCTCCTAACGAAACAACAAAAGCTTCTCTATATGTTCTTCCTACATCTGCTTTAATAGATATAGAGAAAGGAAAACTTTATCCAAGAGAAGTAACGGTAGTTAATCAAGGAAAAACAAATTTAACTGTGAGTGTATCTTCATCTCAAATTATTTCACAATTTATTAGATTAGGGGAGAGGAGTTTTGTTTTAAGACCGGGGGAATCTAAAATTTATAAGTTCCATGTTTATGCTTCTGCTAGAAATAGGGCAGAGTTGTATACTGGAAAACTCACTTTTACTTCTGGAAGAATAAGTGCTTCTGTAGATTTAGGAATAAAAGTTCAAGAATTATCGACTCTTTTTGACACTAAAACAAGAACTCTCAAAAAATATGTTCTTCCAGGGGGCTTAGCTTCTGCAGAAATTAGAGCTTTAAATATTGGTGATGTTCAATCCGTAAATGTTGCTATCGAGTATGGAATTATGGATTTTAATAATATTGTTTATAATTCAAGAGTCGAAAATGTTACTATCCAAAAAGATGTTTTTGTAAAGAAAGTTGTTTTAAAAGTTCCAGAGGGGATAGCCATGGGAAGATATGTCTTTTATTCCAAAATAATATATGAAGATAAAATTGCAGTCAGTTCAGATACTTTTCAATTAGAAACAGTTTCCGTTGTTATGTGGATTATTGTTCTAATTCTTATAGGAATATTGGTTCTATTAATAATCTTTGCAATATTCTTTATTAAAAAGAGAAGAAAAGATGAGTCAAGGAGAAAGAGAGAAGAAGAGGAAAAAAAGGCTTTGAAATTAAGTAAACTTTCTTTAAATCTCCCTAAGACTATTTAATTCAAAGCATCTCTTATGAATAATTTTAAATATTCCTATTTGCAGATATTCTAATGCTCATTGGACTCGTTGGAAAACCTTCTGTTGGAAAAAGTACTTTTTTTAAAGCGGCAACCCTTGCAGAAGTTGAAATTGCTTCTTACCCTTTTACAACTATAAAGGCAAATCAAGGCATAGGATATGTTAAAATAGATTGTATTGATAAAGAATTTAATACTCAATGCATGCCTGCTCATGGATTTTGTATTAATCATAATAGATTTGTTCCTATTGATTTGATGGATGTTGCCGGATTAGTTTCTGGAGCTTCAGAAGGGAAAGGGCTTGGAAATAAATTTTTGGATGATTTGAGGCAAGCAGACGTTTTTATTCAAATAGTTGATGTTTCTGGAACAACAGATGCTGAAGGAAAAATAACAAAAGGATATAATCCATGCAATGATGTTCTTGTTCTAGAGGAAGAATTGAATAAATGGTATCTCAATCTTTTAATGAAGGTTTGGAGTAGTTTTGCAAGAAAAGCAGAAATAGAAGGTTTAAATTTTAGTGAAGCCGTTGCAAAGCAGTTTTCAGGATTGAAAGTAAATGAAGAGCATGTTAAAAGGGTATTATTAAAACTCAGTTTTTCAGAAAAACCTAGCTCTTGGAAAGAGCCTCATTTAATAAAATTCGCTTCTGAGCTTAGAAAAGAAAGCAAGCCCATGATAATTGCTGCAAATAAAATTGATATGGAAAATGGAAAAGAGAATTATAAGCTTCTAAAAGAAAAATATCCGGATTATAAAATTATTCCTTGTTCTGCAGATTCAGAACTTGCGCTTCGTGAGGCTACAAAAGCAAATTTAATAAAATATATTCCTGGAGAAAAAACTTTTGAAATTATAGGCAATTTGAATGAAAAGCAGAAAGAAGCACTAGGCAGAATAAAAAAAGATGTTCTTGAAGAGTTCGAAGAAGGAACAGGGGTTCAATCAATTCTTAATACAGCTGTTCTTAATATTCTTGGATATATAGCAATTTTTCCAGCTTCTGCAAATAAACTGGCAGATAGTAAAGGAAGAATTTTGCCGGATTGTTTTTTACTTCCTCCAAGAAGCACGGCTTTAGATTTTGCGTATGCTCTTCATACAGATTTTGGAAATAATTTTATAAAAGCAATTGACGCGCGAAGCAAGAGGGCTTTGGGAAAAGCGTATGAGTTAAAGCACAGAGACGCTTTAGAGATTGTTACTCGATAAAAATCACAATAATCTTTTTAAACTCTTTTCATAATTCTATATTATGAGTCTTGAAACTATTCCTATACAAGAAGTAGAGAAAGGTTTAAGTTTTTTAGAAAATGGTCTTCCAGAGGGAGCAAAACCTATTTCAGGAGGGCAATTTCGTGGATATTATGATTTAATAAGAGATTTAGGGGATAAAAAAATTAAATTAGTCTATGAACCTACGAGTGCAAAAGGATATTCTTTAAGAAATGCAATCGTTTTACAATAGTTTTTAAACTTATTTTTTTATTATTCTAATGGAAAAAAGTTGTGGCGATTGTGATGCAAAATGTTGTAAGCATGTTGCGGTTGAAATTGATACTCCAGAAGAAGTAGAAGATTTTGAAGATATAAAGTGGTTTGTTAGTCATAAAAATGTAAACGTTTTTATTGATGAAGATAAGAAGTGGTATTTAGAATTTTTGACATCTTGTGAATTTTTAGATGAAAATAATAAATGCACTAATTATGAGCGTAGGCCTAAAATTTGCCGAGAATATTCTCATAAGGAATGTGTTTTTCAAGAAGATTACGAAGAGGAATTTACTTTTAAAAGTTTAAAAGATATTGAAAGATATATAGAAGAAGTTTATAATAAGGGGAAACATTTTATTCCTACAGATGATAATTAGAGTAAAAGTAAAACCAAATTCTTGCGAGCAAGATATCCAAAAAGTAGGAGAAGAATATATTGTTAGATTAAAGTCTGCTCCAGAAGATGGAAAAGCAAATATAGAGCTTATTAAATTTTTAAAGAAATATTTTGGTGCAGAAGTTAAGATTAAATCTGGATTAAATTCTAGGAAAAAGATTATAGAAATTTCTAATTAGATTTATTCGCACCCGTGTCCTGGACAGAGAATCTTAAATTTTATTTCACTAAGTTTTTTTAAAGACTCTTGCATCTCTTTTTCAGAACTTCCAGGTAAATCTGTTCTTCCGATGGTGTTTCTATGGAAAAGAGTATCTCCTGAAAAAAGAATATCTTTATATAAAATACATATACTTCCCTTAGAATGTCCTGGAGTTTCAATTAATTTAAACTCTCTTATATTCATTTTTTTTATATCTTTTATCTCTTCTTGTGGAAAATCTTTTTTGCTTCCAAATATTTTTGCATTTTTGAATAAGCCTTTATTTTGAGTGTGGTCAAAATGATGATGGGTTAAAATAACCGTGTCTATTTGTTCTAAAGAGAGGTTTAATTTTTTTAAGTCTTCGATTAGTTGGCTTCTATTAAAAAAAGAACCGGTATCTATCAGAATGTTTTTTTCTTTTATTTTTATTAAATAGACATAAGAGCCAAATTTATCAAAATTGAATCTCCATACGTTTTCTTTTATTTTTGAAATCATTAAGAAATTTAATTCTAAAAGAATATAAAGGTTTTTGTTTTATTTTTTTAATGAGATATGAATTTGCTGAAGATTTACAGTTAAAAGCAGAAGAAATTTCAAAAATTCTTTTTCCACATATAGATTTAACTAGAATAAAATGTTTTAGAAGTTACGGGACTTCTTCTAAGAGAACGATTGCACGATGTCATTCTTTGGAAAAACTTCTTCAAAAAGCTCTTGGAGTAAAGGCATTTTATGTTTTAGAGTTCTTATCGGAAAGATTTGATACTCTTAGTGATGAAGAAAAAACAAAAGTGATAATACACGAGTTAATGCATATTCCTCAGGGATTTGGTGGAGGATTTAAACACCATGATTTTGTTAATGAAAAAAATATAAAGAAATTATACTCTCTATATTTGGAGAGGACACGTAAAGATGAAAAAAATAAAAATTGGTTTAATTAAAGGGAAAAAGAAGATATTTTTGAATGGTTTTAAATGCAATTTTTTTGAAAAAGTAGTGGGTTTGATGTTTTCAAAAGAAAAAAATGCTAAAATTTTATTTTTCTTATCTAAGAAGAAGACTTATTTTTCAATACACTCTTTATTTGTTTTTTTTCCTTTTATTGCTATTTGGACTGACGATAAAAATAAAATTTTGTTTTTAAGAAAAGTAAAACCATTTACTTTTCATGTTTATCCTCCAAAACAAGGTTTTTTTAATTTAATTGAAATCCCCCTAATAAAAAAACATTCTAAAGTGGTGAAATCTCTTAAGTAGTATTTTCGACGAGAATCTTCTTTTTCCGCAAAATTTAAATAGCGTTTTCACGTTGGTATTTAGTAAAGACTTTTGAATAGGGGAAAGTTTTTGCATGTTATTGATGAAAAAGGAGGTGGAAAATGGGATCTGTAATCGCTAAGAATGTGGTCAAAAGAAAGCCAGGATATCTCTACTATGTTGATGGTAAGGGAAATGTCTGCGAGGCTAAAATGGCTAGAGGCGGAAAAAAGAAAAAAGCAAAAAAGAAGGCTGTTAAGAAAAAGAAGTAAGCCGACTTTTTTTATTTTTTTATTTTTATTTATATTTTAATTTTTCTTTGATTGTTTTTTCGTCTTCTTTGTTCGTTATTCCAATCCATTCTTCTTCTGTAGTGTAGCATTTCATTTTTATTTTATTTTCTTTTATTAGTTTTGCAATTTCTAAGTTTAGGTAAAATTCTATTTCTTTATTCTCTTTATTTTTTTCTTTGAATTCTTTTAATCTTTCATTAAGAAAATCAAGGGTTTTTGGGTGTAGAGCAAATATGCTTATACTTACTAAATCATTCTCTTTTAATTTTTTTTCAATAAAATTTTCAAAGCTTATTCCAAGTACTTCTTCGCAATTAATCACATTATTATTTTTATCTGTATAAAATATGCCTCTATTTACTTGTCCTTGTTTTGGAAGCATTTCAATAAGCTTTTTTGCTACGGTTGCTTCTTCATCTTCGTTTTTTAAATGATTGGCGAGTATTTCAAAAGCTTTTTTTCCAGAGAGATCGTCACCAGAGCAAATTACGAAGGGTTCTTGAATAAATTCTTTTGCAGAACATAAAGCATCTCCGGTTCCCCAGGGTTTATCTCTTTTTTCTTTATCAAACTTTTGCAGAGCATAAAAAATTGGAATTCCTTTATAGTCTTCCTTGAAAATTTCTTTAAATTTTTCTTTTGTTTCTTCTCTTACAACTAGAATAATTTTAGAGAATCCTGCAGGTATGGCTTGATTTATTATACACTCTATGAGTGTTTCATTGTTTGGACCAACCCTGGCCATCTGTTTTAATTCTCCTCCAAATCTTTTAGACATTCCTGCTGCAAGACAGACTAGAGAGATTTTCATAATTTTTTTATAAAGCATAATATTTTATAAATATAGGGGTAGAGTAAATTAATGGTAATAGTCTTAGGAATTGAAAGCACAGCTCACACTTTTGGAATTGGAGTTGTTGAAAATGAAAAAGTTCTTTCTAATGTTAAAAAATCTTATACTACAGAAAGAGGAGGAATAATTCCTATGGATGCTGCTAAACATCATGGAGATAATTGTGAAAAAATATATTTGGAAGCTTTAAGAGAAGCAAAAATAGATGAAGGACAAATTGATGCAATTGCTTTTTCTCAGGGGCCTGGGCTAGCTCCTTGTTTATTGCAAGGAATTAAGTTTGCTAAGAAATTAAATTTAAAATTGAATAAACCTCTAGTTCCTGTTAATCACTGTATTGCTCATCTTGAAATAGGAAAAATTACTGGTGCAACAGATCCAGTGATGCTTTATACTTCTGGTGCAAATACTCAAATAATTGCATACGCCTCTGGAAAGTATCGTATCTTTGGTGAAACTCTCGATTTAGGGGTTGGAAATTTTATTGATACTTTTGCGAGATATGCTGAAATTGGTTTTCCTGGAGGGCCAATTATACAGAAACTTGCTAGCGAGGGAAAAAATTACATAGAGCTTCCATATAAAGTAAAGGGTATGGATATAGCTCTTTCAGGGATTTTAACTAATCTTAAACAAAAGATTGATTCTAAGAAATATGATTTAAAAGATTTGGCTTACTCTAATCAAGAAACTGTTTTTGCAATGCTTGTTGAAACTGCAGAAAGAGCGCTTGCACATACGGGAAAAAATGAACTTCTTCTCGGAGGAGGTGTTGCTTGCAATACTCGTCTTCAAGAGATGTGTAGAATTATGTGTGAAGAAAGAGAAGCCAAATTCTTTGTCCCTCCAAATTCTTTGCTTGTAGATAACGCTGCAATGATAGCCTTTTTAGGAGAGATAGAATTTAATTCTGGAATAAATTATTCGAATAAAGAAGCACAAGAATTAGATATCCTTCCAAGACAGAGAACAGATGAAGTAGATGTTACTTGGAAATAAGTTGTTCTGCATAGCTGAATCCACTGAAATTTTCAGCTCTGGAAGAACAGATGAAGTAAATGTGACTTGGAAATAAGTTGTTCTGCATAGCTGAATCCACTGAAATTTTCAGCTCTGGAAGAACAGATGAAGTAAATGTGAGTTGGAAAAAGTAAGTTTTATAAATTCTTTTTAAAGTAGTGAAATATGGAAAAATTTGCCTTTTTATTTCCAGATAATTTTCATTTTTCAATTGAGATTATGAATGGTTCCTATGGTTGGAATTGTCCCTCTTGGAAGAAAAGATGGTCGCCTACTCTCTTGGAAGCAAAAGATGAAATTGAAAAGAAAGATTTAAAGAAAAAAGCATTAAAAGAAAAAAGTTTTAGATATCTTCCTAAATACTTTAGAGTCTTTAATAAATGTATTAATGAAAGATATAGAGAAAAAGACTTTCAGATTAACTGGGTTAGTCTGAATAATGTGCCAGTTTCTCAATATGTAGAAACTTTTTCGAAGGATAAAATTATTCTTTCTGGAGTGAGCTATAAAGGAAAGAATGAGTTATCAGGATATCCGAATTTTTCTAAGCTGATTAATGAAATAGGAGATTGCGGTCATTTAAGAGTTGGAGGGCATATGGTTTGGGATTGTGTTAGTAAATTTGCTGAAGAAGCACATGAAAGAGGATTAGACGTTTTAATTGATGAAGATTTAACCGATTTCTTTAATTCTCGTATTAAGATTCCCTCTTTTAGAACAAATGTTTATCCTTCTATAAATTTTAAAGAAATGTATTCTAAAGTTGCAGGTCGTGGCTTTGAAGATTTTATGAGGTCTAGAAAGGGTAAGCCTTGGTTTTATCAAGCGTATTGATTTAAAAAATTCTGATTAATCAAAACTTTTATAAACCTATTTTATCACTTAGTTTTATCCGATGAACGATCGAAGGGAGGATTCTCTTTTTATTCGTTCTTTATCGAAGGAAAAATAAAATGGCTGACGCATATCAAATAATCGAAAAAGCAAGAAAAACTGGAAAAGTTGAAAAAGGAACAAATGAAGTTACTAAAGCTATAGAGAGAGGAACAGCCAAATTAGTTGTTTATGCTAGTGATGTAGAGCCAAAAGAAATTGTTCAACACTTGCCTCTTTTGTGCAAAGAAAAAAAAGTTCCTTGTATGGAAGTAGATAGTAAACAAAAACTTGGAATTTCTGTTGGAATACCCGTTTCAGCTTCTTCTGTCGTGGTTATAAATTCTGGTGATGCAGAAGCAGAAATTTCTTCTTTAAAATAATTTCTGAATAAAATGGCAAAGGATCAAAAGAAAAAGGAACAGGGACAGCAAAAACCAGCTAGGGCGAGTGATAGAATTCTTGGAGAAGTTGTTCCAGCAGTTGTAGAGGCAGTTATTGGAAGAACTGGATTCAGAGGAGAAATTACTCAAGTTAGATGCCTTGTTCAATCAGGAAAGGATCAGGGACGTTCTATGAGAAGAAATGTAAAAGGACCAATAAGAGCAGGGGACGTTCTTATGCTTAGAGAAACAGAAATTGAAGCAAGAAAAATACGTTCAAAAATAACAAAGGGGGCTTATACATAAGGTATATCTGTAAAATAAATAAAATGAAAAATTTAGTTGAAATGACAGTAACGAATGAATTGAAAGAACTTCAAACTTCTTTAATCTTAAAGGAAAAACGTAAAAGAGTTACTGGAGAAAACAAGTATTCTTTTCTTGCGGTTTCTGGAGAAGATTATTTTCAAGCAATAAGCAAAATATCAAAAGAGTCTTTTCCTTCTCTCCAATTAGTTGATGTTGCTCTACTGAAGCATGTTCCTTCTAATGGGAAAAAGTATAATATCTTTACTTTTAAACTTAAAGATAAGATAGAGAGGAGATACTAAAAATGCCAAAATGTTCTTATTGTGGAAAGTTGTATGATATTCCAAAAGGTTTAACTTTCGTTATGAAAGATGGAACTGTAAAGTATTTGTGCAGTTCAAAATGTAGGAAGAATATGCTTATGAATAGAAGAAAAGTGAGATGGGTTCTTAAGTCTAGAAAAGCTTCAGAAAAAGTTGTTGTGCAATAAGATATAATTTTAACTATTTTTAATTAGTCTTTTTAAGAACATCCAATTAATCTTTCTTCGTTAGTTCTTGGATCTTTCCAATTTTCTGAAAATTGAACTGCTGCTCCTGTAGGGTTTAATCCAATGACTTGTTTATTTTTACAAATTATTTCATAGTCTTCACAATAGTTTTCTTCATTACATATCGCTTTTGTTATTAGACTTTCATTTTCGTAGTCTTTTGCGATAATATTTTTTGCATAAAAGATTCCTATTATCATTAATAAAATCATTATAATTCCAAGAGATATGTATTTATTCATAGTCTTTTAATCAAAAAGGGAGATTTTAAAAAGCTATCGGTTAATTTTGCTTAGCTTTTAATTTATCGACGATAAAATTGTTTTTTTGGCAGAAAGATTTATAAAGGAAAAAGAATTTTTTAATGTGAATAGAAGTCTATCAGAGAAGTTCTGTTTAGTATTAGAGGTAATAAAAATGAAAAAATTAAGATTGAATTTTAGTTATCCTTCCTTCGCTGTGGATAAAAATTCAGGAGAATTTTCATATAGTCCTCGCTTCGCTGTGGATAAAAATTCAGGAGAATTTTCATAATGAAAAATAATAAATTTTTTATAGATACAAAATCCGGAGATTTTGCATAATGGTAGAAAAATATGATGCGTCACAAATAAAAATTCTTGAAGGGTTGGAAGGTGTTAGAAGGCGCCCGGCAATGTATATTGGTTCTACTGGTAAAGAAGGATTACATCATTTAGTCTATGAAGTTGTGGATAATTCAGTAGATGAAGCTTTAGGGGGATTTTGTAAAAAAATAAATGTTATCATAAATAAAGATGGTTCTGTTACAGTTGAGGATGATGGAAGAGGAATTCCTGTGGATATGCATCTGACATATAAAGTTCCAGCTATACAAATAGCCCTAACAAAATTACATGCAGGAGGAAAGTTTGATAAAAAATCTTATCAGATTTCTGGAGGACTTCATGGAGTTGGAGTTTCTTGTGTGAATGCACTATCTAAAAAATTTATTGTTGAAGTAAAAAGAGAAGGGAAAGTTTATCATCAAGAGTATTCTCGTGGAGAACCAAAGACAAAACTTGAAGTTATAGGTAAATGCAAAGAGGACGAATCTGGAACAAAGGTGACTTTTTGGCCTGATGAAGAGATTTTTTCCACATTAAATTTTGAGTATAAAATTTTAGAAACGAGATTTAGAGAAATCGCTTTTTTGAATTCGGGCTTAAAAATAATTCTTGAAGATGAAGACAAGGGAAAAAAAGAAGAATTTTTTTCAGAAGGAGGGTTAATTGAATTTGTAAAATGGATGAATAAATCTAAGGAAGTTTTGCATAAGCCTGTTTATTTTAAAAGAGAACTTAAAGAGGGAGGCATGGAAATAGTAATACAGTATAATACAGGTTATCAAGAAAATATTTTTGGATTTGTAAATACTATTAATACTGCAGAAGGTGGAACACATATTTTTGGATTTAAAACCGCTTTAACGAGGGTTATGAATGATTATTCTAAACAAAAAGGTTTGTTAAAAAATGGAGATAGTTTAACTGGAGAGGATGTTCGTGAAGGGTTAACCGCAATAATAAGTATTAAAATATCAAACCCTCAATTTGAAGGACAAACTAAAACAAAGCTTGGAAATTCAGAGATAAAAGGTTATGTCGATTCTGCTGTGTCTTCAGCTTTATCTGAATTCTTTGAAGAGAATCCAACAGTGGCTAAAAAAATTGCTTCTAAATCTTTAGAATCTGCAAAAGCAAGGCTTGCTGCAAAAAGGGCAAAAGAATTAGTTAGAAGAAAGAACGCTTTTTCTTTAGGTGGGCTTCCTGGAAAATTGGCAGATTGTTCTAGTAAAAAAACAGAAGAAACAGAATTATATCTTGTAGAGGGAGAAAGTGCTGGAGGTTGTTTTTCAGGAGATACTAAAGTTGCATTAGCTGATGGTAGAAATATTTCATTTATAGAGTTAGTTGAAGAAAACAAAAGAGGAAAAGAGAATTTTTGCTATACTATTAAGAAGGATGGAACTATTGGAGTTGCAAAAATTGAAAATCCTAGAGTTACAAAAAGAAATGCAGAAGTTATTAAAATAATTTTAGATAATAATGAAGAAGTTCTTTGCACTCCTGATCATAAGTTCATGCTTAGAGATGGCACATATAAAGAGGCAGAATTACTGACACGAGAAGATTCCCTGATGCCATTGCATAAAAGAATTTCAAAAATTGGAGGAAGAATTACTATTGAGGGATATGAGATGGTTTGGGATCAGAAAAAAAAATGGATTTTTACTCATTTGTTGGCTGATGATTATAATCTTAATAATAAAGTTTATTTTTCTGAGCAAGGTGGACATAAACACCATATTGATTTCAATAAATTAAACAATAATCCTACAAATATTATTCGATTGCCTAAAGAAAATCATTTAATTCTCCATACAGAACATTTATCTAAAACTTTGCATACTTCAGAAGCCAAAGAAAAGTCAAGAATTATCCATCAGAGCGAAGAATACAAGAAAAAGGTAAAAGAGTGGTCTCAGCAACCAGAAGTTAGAGCGGTATTGTCCCAAAATGCAAAAAAACAATGGCAAAATGAAGGATATAAAGAATTTATGGTGGCTAAATTTAAAGAGTTCTATGGAAAGAATATAGATTATCAGATTAAAAATAAACAATGTTTAAATGAACAACAAAAGAAATATTGGGAAAATAAAGAAAATAGAAAAAAAGCATCAGAGAAAGTAAAAAAATTCTTTGAAGAAAATCCTGATGCTAAAGAGTATCTTTCTAATCTTGCAAAAGAACAATGGAAAGATGATACTCTCTTAATTTGGAGAAGGCAAAAGACAATTGAACAATGGACCCCTAATTTTAGAGAAGAAAGAAAAAAAGCATATGACAATACCTATTATGAAAATACAATAAAATTGATGAAGTCTGTTTTAGAAAAAGAGGGAAATCTTGATAATTTTAATAGTATGAGGATTAAATTAAATAATAAAAATATCCTAAGTATGCAGACTTTTTGTTTAAGATTTTTTAATAACGATAAAGAATTAATGGTTGAATCAATTAAAAATTATAATCATAAAATAAAAAGTATAGAAAGAGTTTCACAAAAAATTGATGTTTATGATTTGGAAGTAAAGGAAACTCATAATTTTGCTTTGGCTTCTGGAGTTTTTGTCCATAATAGTGCAAAGCAAGCGAGAAATAAAGAGTATCAAGCAATTCTTCCTTTGAGAGGTAAGATACTTAATGTAGAAAAAGCAAATCCTTCAAAGTCTCTTGCAAGCGAGGAAATCGCAAATTTAATTACAGCTATTGGAACAGGGGTAGGAGAGCAGTTTGATATATCTAGAATAAGATATGGAAGAATTATAATAATGACTGATGCAGATGTTGACGGAGATCATATTAAAACTCTATTGTTAACGCTTTTCTATAGGTTTATGCCCAAGTTAATAGAAGAAGGAAAGATGTATGTTGCAATGCCTCCTCTTTACAGAATAAGAAAGAATAAAGATCATTACGTTTATACGGATGAAGAATTGAAGCAAATTACAAAAGATATGAATTCTCCTAATGTTACAAGGTTTAAAGGACTTGGAGAAATGAGCTCTTCTCAACTTTGGGAAACAACAATGGATCCAAAAAGTAGAAAAATAAAAAAGATCTATATAGAGGATGCAATAGAAGCCGATAAAACATTTTCAATGCTAATGGGTGATGATGTTCAGGCAAGAAAAGAGTTTATTCAAGAAAATGCAAAGGAGGCTAA
This sequence comes from Candidatus Woesearchaeota archaeon, assembly GCA_964621965.1. Lineage (GTDB taxonomy): Archaea > Nanobdellota > Nanobdellia > Pacearchaeales > GW2011-AR1 > CAZAGO01. The sequence continues at coordinate 17,296 of CAZUOZ010000002.1, forward strand.
TTTAGACGTATAAGCCAATACTCGAGATAAACTCTCGCATAGAGGCTAATTTAGACGTATAAGCCAATACTCGAGATAAACTCTCGCATAGAGGCT
>CAZUOZ010000002.1:17491-46472 GCA_964621965.1 Candidatus Woesearchaeota archaeon
AATTTAGATATATAAATTAGTTAAAAAGTATAAGATGAAAAAACCAAAAATACAAACACCTGAATGGGTTTTGAAAGGATTCGATTCCGAAAAAGAATATCTTAAAAAAACTGGAAAGAAAAAAGAATCTTCTGGAAAAAAATTTAAAATAAAAAAATGCCCAAAATGTAAGAGTAGAGAAATTAAAGTAATCTTAACCGGAAAAGAAGATATTGAAGATGAAGAATCTGAAGATTCTTTAAAAACTAGTAAGGGTGCTGGAAAAGGAGAGTGGGAATGTAAGAAGTGCAAATGGAAAGGAAATAATATTATTGAGGAAGAAGTTGGAGAAGAAGAATTTTTAAAATATTTGGAGGAAGAAGATGGAAACTGAAGAAGAGAGAGAAGTAGAGGTTATGGAATTTTCTCTTTATGAAGATGAAATTAGCGAGCTTATAGAAAAATTGCAAGAATTAAAAAAAACAAAGAGAAGCATAGATTTTGATATCGATGATGATAATTCTCTAACTATACATTATTCTGAATAAAATGACTCCAAATATAGATCCGCAAAGAGATGAAGAAATGAAGAAGGGAATAGTTAATACAGAGATTTCTGGAGAGATGAGAAAAGCTTATCTTGATTATGCGATGAGCGTTATTGTTTCCAGAGCAATTCCAAGTATAGAAGATGGATTGAAACCGGTTCAAAGAAGAATTCTTTATTCAATGAGTCAAATGGGTTTAAAGCCTAATACTCAGACAAAAAAAGCTGCAAGAGTTGTAGGAGATGTTATTGGTAAGTTCCATCCGCATGGAGATATGGCAGTTTATGATGCTCTTGTAAGAATGGCTCAAGATTTTTCATTAAGATATCCTCTTGTTTATGGACAAGGAAACTTTGGAAGTATTGATGGAGACCCTCCAGCTGCGATGAGATATACTGAATGTAAATTAATGCCAATTTCACAAGAATTAATAGAAGATATAGATAAAGAGACTGTAAAGTTTGTTCCTAATTACGATAGTTCTATGAAAGAGCCAAATTTGATGCCTGGAAAACTTCCAACTCTTTTATTGAATGGGGCTTCTGGAATAGCTGTAGGAATGGCAACAAATATTCCTCCCCATAATCTTACAGAGGTTTGTGATGCTATTCTAGCCTATATAAAAAATCCTTCAATTTCTATAGAAGATATTTCTCAAATAATAAGAGGGCCAGATTTTCCAACAGGAGGAATGATTCAAGGAGATATGCTTGAACTTTATAAAACAGGAAAAGGAAAATTATTAGTTCGTGGAAGAACAACTACAGAAGAATCAAAAAATAAAGAGATGGTGATTATAACTGAAATTCCTTATATGGTTAATAAATCAAATCTTTTAACTCAGATTGCAAATTTAATAAAGGATAAGAAAATAAAAGATGTTTCTGATTTGAGAGATGAATCTTCAAAAGGGAAAATAAGAATTGTTTTAGAGTTGAGAAAAGGAACTAGTTCTAAATTTGTGATAAATTCTTTATATAAACATACTAGTTTGCAGGATTCTTTCCATGTTAATTTTCTTACTCTTGTTGGAAATCAACCTAGGATATTGAATATAGGTGAAGTCCTAAATGAATATGTAAAATATAGAAAATTAATTATAACTAATCGTTCTAAATTTGAACTTAAAAAAGCTCAAGATAGACAGGAAATCGTTCAAGGACTTTTAATTGCTTTAAAGGATATTGATGAAGTTATTACTCTTATAAAGAAATCAAAAGGAAGTGCTGAAGCTTCGGAAGCGCTTATGAATAAGTTTAAGCTAAATAAAAAACAAGCCCAAGCGATATTGGAAACAAAGTTGCAACAATTGACTTCTTTGGAACAAGAGAAATTAAAAAAAGAGGCAGAGGAATTAAAGAAAATAATAGAAGAGCTTCAAAAAATTTTAGGAGACATAAAGGAAGTATTAAAAATAATTTCTAAAGAAGTTACAGAGCTTAAAAACAAATATGGAGATAATAGAAGGACTTCTATAATGCAGAGAATTTCAGAGATTTCTGAAAAAGATTTGATACAGAAGAAAGAAGTTGTTATTACAATTACAGATAGAGGATATTGCAAAAGAATGGATGTTAAGGCATACAAAGAGCAGAAAAGAGGAGGTAGAGGGGTTATTGGAAGTAATCTTGCTACAGGAGACTTTGTAAAACAATTACTCTATTGTTCAACGCATGACTATTTGATGTTTTTTACTTCGAGAGGAAGAGTCTTATGGTTAAAAGCATATGATATTCCAGAAGCAGAAAAATATTCCAAAGGAAAAGCGTTAATAAATCTTTTAGGACTAAAAGATGAAAGAGTAACAAATGTTATCTCAGTTAATGAGTTTAAAGAAGATCTTTTTATGGCCACTCAAAAAGGAATAGTTAAAAAAATATCTTTAGATAATTTTTCAAAGCCACGTGCCTCTGGAGTAAGAGCAATGAATCTTCCTTCGGATAATTCTGATTCTTTGATTGGAGTAAGTGTAGTTAAAAAAGGACAGGAAGTTCTTCTTGCAACAAAAAAAGGACAGGCAATAAGATTTAATTCTGATGATGTTCGTGAAATGGGTAGAGCGAGCTATGGTGTAAATGGAATAAGAATGGCTAAAGATGACGAAGTTGTAAGTTTGGAAATATTAGATACGAAAGAAATACTAACTATATGTAAGAATGGTTATGGAAAGAGAACTGCTGTTGAAGATTATAGAAAAACAGGAAGAGCTGGAAAAGGAGTAATAAATGTAAAGGTTTCTGAAAAAACTGGATTGGTAGTTACAACTGTTTCTGTAAACGAGAATGATGGAATAATAATTACTACCGCTAAGGGTATTGTAATAAGAACTTCTCTTAAGAATATAAGAATTATGGGAAGAACAGCACAAGGAGTTAGAATAGTTAAATTGCAACAAGGAGATGTTGTTACGGATTTAGTAAAGGTTCAAGAAAACGTTGAAGATATTTAAGAATAATTTTTTTAAATCTAAAATTAATTATTGGAGTTGCAATATTCTCTATACTCGCACCAATTACATAGTGGACTTTTTATAGGAGGGAATTCTTTGTTGGATTCTATTTTTTTTATGAGTTCTATGGTTTCTTTTTTTAATTTTTCTAGCTGTTCATTTGTTCTCTTTGAATATATCTTTTTATTGTAATTTAGATAGTGCCATATTAGAAGAATTTCTTGTTCTTTTCCAACCATTTCTTTAACCCCCAGAGAGTATAATGCTAATTGTCTGTCTTGTTCTATTTTTTCTTTTTGAGGAAGAGTGTTTGCTGTTTTATAATCGTGAACTTCATATTGTTTTGTTTTAGGATTATATGCAATTCTATCTATAAACCCCCTAATTTGGTATTTTTCTTCATCATCTAAAGAGATTAAAATCTCTTTTTCTGTTTCTAAAGTGGTATCCTCAAATGGAGAATTTTCGGTATAGAAATTTACTAGGATTTTTATTCCTTTTTCAAAAAATTCTTTTTCTGTGGAATTTTCTCTTATCTTTATTTCTTTTGAAAAGTTTTCTCCCCATTTTATTGCATAGTGTTCTATTGTTGTATCAAGATTAGGAATCTTTTTTAATTTTATTTCGGTGTAAAGCCATTCAAGAGTTTCGTGAACTATCTCTCCTAGAAACGCTTCTATTGTCTTTTCAAATTCAATAGGAATTTTATCTATGTATTTGTATTTGAACTTCAAAGGACACTGTTCAAACGTGCTTAATTTTGAATGAGAATACTTTGGCATATTTTTTCATAGAAAAAGAAGGTTATAAAGTTAATTCTTCTTAGAGAGTAAATTCGCATTCTCCGGAATCATTATTCCAATAATCGTATCCTTTGTTTTGACAGCATTCATCGTTGTATCCAGGTGTAACTGTTCCACAGCTTGAACCAACTATCATTTCTTTGTTATCTTTTGCTAAAAATCCCCACCAGGGATTTCTTACTTTTATTACTTCTCCATTGCTTGAATTTATTTCTGCTCTTACTTTCTCTTTAACTGGAAATAATAAGAATAATCTTGATTTTTTTTCTGTTTGAACTTGATACATCCCTTTCTCATCTAAAACCATTTCATAATTTTCTCCTCTTTGCTGGATATTCCTTTCAATCTTTTCTTTTACTTGATCTGGAAGCATATTTACTTTTTTTATCTCTCCATCCTTCATAATTCCATAAACTTTATCCTCTGATTTATAGAGTGTTACATTTGTAGACATGTTTTCTTTTTTTACTTGAACAATTGTATTGCCTGAATTTCCTGCGTGAATTGTCATTTCTCTTTCATTCCCTAATCCACATTTAATTCCAGAACCAGAACAAGTGCAGTTTTGAGGGCATTCGCTTTGATTGATCTTTCCAATTCTTAATCGATTCTGTTCTTGAACAACATTATATGCTCTTTCTCTTTCTTGAGTTTGTATTTGAGAGTTTTCTCCAATATTTTGAGTCTGAACTTGATTTGAAACAGCTTTTTCCTGAGTGCTTCCTAAATTAGGGCTTGATGTTGATGCTGCAGCAAAAACAAGGCTTATGGATAGAATCATACAAAGTATAGTTATTAACACCTTTTTCATACTTTTTCATACATTTCTGGATTTATAAATGTTTTTTTAGAAATGTTTATAAACTAATATGAAATTGTTTTCATATGAAATGTATTTCATATCATCTTTTTTTTAGAAATTTTTCAAATCCTGAAAGAATGAGAATTCTTCTGGCCCTTAAGAAAAAACCTCTTTCAGTTGGAGAACTTTCAGAAGAATTAAAGATTGAACAAAGTAGAATATCTCATCTGCTCTCTTCATTAAAACATTGTAGCATAGTTCAATCCGAGCAAAAAGGAAAGAAAAAGCTTTATTTTCTAAATAAAAAAACAACCGTACCTCTTTTAAATCTTGTAGATAAACATACGACTTGTTTTTGTAAGAATATCACTAATAAACTCGAGGATAATTCAAAATGAAAATAATCTATTTAGACAATGCAGCAACAACAAGAATGGATGATGCAGTAATAAAAGAAGTAAATAAATATTTTAGTGAGAGTTATGGGAATCCTTCTTCAAGCCATCCTATGGGAAAAGAAGCCAAAAGAGCGATTAGTGAAGCAAGAGAGATTATTGCAAATTCAATTGGTGCTAGGGAAGATGAAATTTTTTTTACTTCTGGAGGAACCGAAGCAAATAATTGGGCTTTGAAAGGGCTTTTTTTTGCACATTCTGAAAAAAATCATATAATTACTACTAAAATAGAGCATGATTGTATTTTAGAAACCTGTAGATGGCTTAAATCACAAGGGGCAAGAATAACATATTTAGATGTCGATAGTGAGGGGTTCATCAATCCAAAAGATTTAGAAAAAGCAATCACTCCAAAAACTCTTTTATTTTCAGTTATACATGGAAATAATGAAATAGGAACTATACAAAACTTGGAGGAATTAGGAAAGATTTGCAAGAGCAAAGGAGTTTATTTTCATACAGATGCTTGTCAGAGTTACACAAAGACTTTATTGGATGTAAAAAAGCAAAATATTGATTTAATAACTTTAAACGCACATAAGATTCACGGTCCAAAAGGGGTTGGTGCTTTATATATAAGAAAAGGAATAAAAATTGCTCCTCTTCTTAATGGAGGAGGGCAAGAAAGTTTCTTTAGAAGTGGAACTGAAAATGTTTCAGGAATAATGGGTTTTGCAAAATCAGTTAAAATCGCAAGTTCGAGCGATTTTAAAAAAATGGTTAAACTCCGTGATAAATTTATAAACGATTTGCTTAAAATACCTAATACAAAACTAAATGGTTCAGTTGGTGAAAAGAGGTTGTGTAATAATGTCAATATTTGTTTTTCAAATATAGATGCAGAGGCCCTTGGAGATTATTTAGTTAGTTATGGAATATGTAGTTCAATTGGAAGCGCTTGTTCATCAAATACTCTTGAAGGCATGCACAAAAGAAGTCATGTTCTTGAAGCGATTGGGTTAAAGGATATGGAGATGAAGAGTTCTGTTAGATTTAGTATAAGTAAATATACCACGGAAGAAGAATTGAATTATGCTTCAAAAATTATTGCGAATGTTGTAGAAAAATTAAGAAAAATAAGCCCATTAAAATGAATAACGATAAGATAAAAAATATTGTGAAGGAAGGATATTCTAGAATTGCTTCTCAAGGTTGTGGGTGCTCTTGCAGTTGTGGAAACAATAAGGAAGAAATATCGAGACAGATAGGTTATTCAAAAGAAGAGGTAAATGAATTTTCTGAGGCTAATATGGGCTTGGGTTGTGGAAATCCAATTGCTTTATCAACCATAAAAGAAGGAAATGTTGTTTTAGATTTAGGTAGCGGTGCAGGCTTCGATGCTTTTCTCGCCGCAAAAAAAGTTGGAAATACTGGAAGAGTAATTGGAGTAGATATGACTAAAGAAATGATAGAAAGGGCAAAAGCAAATTCAAAAAAATATGGTTATAAAAATGTAGAATTTAAATTGGGGGATATTGAAAATTTACCTTTAGAGAATAATTCTATTGATATTATTATAAGCAATTGTGTAATAAACCTTGCTCCGAATAAAGACAAGGTTTTTTCAGAGTCCTACCGAGTTTTAAAAAAAGGAGGCAGAATGTATGTTTCAGATATTGTCCTTCTTGAAAAACTAAAGAAAGAACAATTAATTAATAATTCTCTTTTAGTAGGGTGTGTTGCTGGAGCAATGCAGAAAGAAGATTATATTAAAATTATGGAAAATGCAGGTTTTAAAATAAAAATACTTGGAGAAGATAAATCTATTTCCAAAAAACAATATAATGGCATTGCATTGGAAAGTTTAAAAATAGAAGGAATTAAGTTTTAAAATGAAAAAAGAAAAAAATAAGATAACAAAAGATATGACATTTAGGGAGATAGTCGTGACTTATCCGAGTAGTGCAGAATTTCTCTTTAAACGAGGATTTCATTGCATTGGATGTCCAATGGCTTCTATGGAAAGCATAGAAGATGGAGCTATTGCGCATGGAGAAGATCCTGAAAAACTGATAAATGATTTAAATAAATTCTTGGAGAAAAAATAAAGTGTCAAAAGAATTTCAAGACGAATTAATTAAAAATATATTCAATCCTAAACATTTTGGAGAAATAAAAAATCCTGATGCAATTGGAGAATCAATTAATCCTCAGTGTAAAGATTTTACAAAAGTATACCTTAAAATAAAAAATGGAGTTATAAAAGATGCAAAGTTTCAGACGATAGGTTGTATGGCTGCTATTGCTTATTCAGATAAAACTTGTGAGATGGTTATAGGAAAGACTATTGAAGAAGCTAAAAAAATAGAACCAGAAAATGTTTTAAAAAAAATAAAAGGTTTTCCAGAGGAAAAGACTCATTGTAGTATTATGGGTCCAAATGCAATAAAAAAAGCGATTGATAGTTATGAGAAAAAATAATTTTTTAGTCCAATATCTCTCCCCAACCAATTAATCTCCAGTGAGAATTGATATTTCTTGCCATTCCTACATTTTCCCCTTTTATTGCTATTATAGGGATATTAAGATTAAGTTCAATTCCATCTTTTGTAATTTTTTCAATGGTTCCAACTGTAATTGTTGTGCTCACGCTTAGCATAATCATTTCTTTTACTTTTAATGGTTCTACAGGAGTATTTTCGTGAGTTCCAAGGACTTCTTTAAACAACTCAGGTTTTATTCTTATTTTATGTGAAATTTCTGGAAGAATTCCCTTTAAAGAAACTAAACATCCAGTTAGGGAATCTGTTTTAGTTAAATGAGGATCGAGGCTTGTTTCTATAGATATGCTTGCACCTGGAAATGCCTCATTCATTGAATTGTTTCTTTTATGAAGAGAGGTAATTTTTGCATTTAGTGTTTGATGATTTATTTGATTTGCTTTTTTAATTATTATTCCTGGTTTTATTTCTATTTCATCTCCTACTTTTAGTTTTCCTTTTTTTAAGACTCCTCCAAGCACACCTCCCTTAAGGTTTTCTATTAGAGTTCCTGGTTTGTTTATATCAAAACTCCTTGCAATTAAAAATATAGGCGGAGAATTTATTTCTCTTTTTGGAATTTCTATTTTGCATAGTTCTTCAAGAATTTTATCGATGTTTATATTTTGTTGTGCAGATGCAGGAATTATAGGGGCATTTTCATATTGGGTGTTTTTTAAAAAAGATTTTATCTCATTGTAATTTTTAAGAGCTTGTTCTTTTGATACTAAATCAATTTTATTTTGAACAATTATTATACTCTTTATTTTTTTTGCTTGAAGTGCTACGAAATGTTCTTTTGTTTGAGGTTTTATTCCTTCGTTAGCAGCTATAACTAGAATTGCCGCATCAATTATTGCTGCTCCTGAAAGCATGGTTGCCATAAGCATTTCGTGTCCTGGAGCATCGATAAAACTAATATATCTCACGGGTGTTCCTTTTTTTTCAAAAGTGTATTTTTCTCCTTCTTTTCTAATTATCATTTCGGCATATCCTAATTTGATAGTTATTCCTCTTTTAAGTTCTTCAGAATGGGTGTCCGCAAACTTTCCAGTAAGCTTGCTTAATAGGGTTGTTTTTCCGTGGTCTATGTGTCCTACAATTCCAATATTTAATTCTGGAAGCTCTGTCATAAAATTAAATAAGAGAGTTGCTTTATAATATTTTTGATTGTAATTATCTTTAAATATTACTTTGCAATAATTTTCCTATGACTGTAACGAATGAAACGCTTTTTTATCTCAATAGGTTTAATTTTAACGAATTGAGCGAAAGAAAGTATACGCCCTTAGATGAAAAGGAAACACCTTTTTTGTGGACTTATGGAAATAACATAATTCTTCCAAGACCCCAAAAGACAATTATGGATCCTTTGGAAGTTTCTCCAAAAGAAGACTTTTTTCCAACAAGTGTGGAGGAAATAAATGCTTCTCTTCAAAAAAGAGTATTTACTAATTATTTTACTTCTCTTGGAGGAAAGGAAGATATTCTTTGGCGCTTTTCTGGATTTTTAGGTTTTAGGTTTGATGGAAAACCTGAATATTATAGTTTTTTTATGAATAGCCCGCAAATTATTGAAAATTTTACTCTTTCTTCTTCACTAGGAGTAAAAAGAATTTCTCGTCCAGAGAAAAGAATTTTTCTTTTTGAAACGGATGAAACTCCGAGCGTTCCAGAGGTAGATTCTAAATTAACAAGCATCGAAAAGCACGTTCTTGGATTAAAATCGTTTATGGGTTTGGAAATTTATCGCAAGATTACAGATAGAAGATCTACAATAAGTAGATATCATCCTATGGAGCAACAATTATTGGCAATGGAATTCATAAACAAATTAAATCCCGTTTCTGCAGAAGAAACGTTGGAAGCATATAACGGAAAATTCTTTATGAATTATGTAAACTCTGTAAGGTAGTTTTTAAGTTTTGGGTTTTATTTTTTGTATATCTTATCATGATGGTCAAAATCATCAAAAGTTATTGTATCTGTCGTTTTGTTATATTGAAAAACAAGAACAAAATGTCCTATATGGGATCTTTTTGAATCTTTCATATTATATCTTAAATTTTTGTAGTGCTCAATCTCATAACATTTTTTAATTTCATCAATTTTTTTGAGAAGTTGTTCATAAAGAGATTTATCTTTTTTTGATAATTTCTTCATTGATGTTTGAAGAGATTCACTTATTTCTGAATTATGCATCTTTTTTAGCTAGTAGCTTTTCTTAAATCTTCAATAGAATCAAACTTAAAATATTTTCCTTTTCTTATTTTCTTTAATTTTTCCAAATATTCTGGCCTTAATTCTGGTTCTAGAAAGCTTTCTTCATAAGTTTGAGTAATTAAAGCTACTGCTTCACTTTTGTTTTTTAACCCAAATTTAGCTTTTACAATATTCAATATTCTGTCTTCTCTTTCACCTATTTTTATAATATTTTGGACCATCTTATTCTTTTTGATTATGTTTAGTTATTTTTTATAATTTTTTATTATATTTAAACATTTTGGTTCTATCCATATCTAAGGCTTTGAATTAATAAGATTGTCCAAAGGATTCCTGCAAGAGTATTCATTGCCGATGAAAAGTATATATCTAGTGTAAAATAGACAAATGAAACAGAGTAAAGGGCGATAGAGGTTATTATTGCTGTTTGAGTAGAAATTAATGCTTTTTTCATTTTGAAGCCTTTTATAATTTGAGGAATGAGTGCATAGCTCATAAGAAAAACAGCAATAGTGATTACTAAATCTTGCCAAATCATTTAGAATCTTCCATTCTTTTTTTTATATATTTTTCGTAACCTCTTTCAGTAGGTTCGTAGAATTTTTCATTCTTTATTTCAGGAGGAAGATGTTCTTGTTCTACTTTTGCATTTTTAAAATCGTGAGCATATTGATATCCTTTTCCATAACCTAAATCTTTCATTAGTTTTGTTTCTGCATTCCTCAAGTGAAGAGGTATAGAAAGGTTTCCGGTTTGTTTTATTATTTCTTTTGTTTTATTTACTGCTTCGTAAACTCTATTTGATTTTTCTGCCGTTGCAAGATAAATTGCAGTTTGTACTAGAGCAGTATTACACTCAGGATAACCGAGAAATTCTACTGCTTGTTTTGCGGCGGTTGCAATTTGAAGCGCTTGAGGATCAGCATTTCCTATGTCTTCTGATGCAAATCGAATCATTCTTCTTATTATATATTTGGGATCTTCACCCGCTTCAATCATTCTCATAGTCCAATAAATTGCTCCTTGTGCATCAGAGTCTCTCATGGATTTGTGCAAAGCAGAGATTATGTTATAATGCTCTTCTCCGTTCTTGTCATATCTTAAGAATTTTTGTGCAGAATTTTGTATTGTTTCTTTTTGTATTTCTTTTTCATTTGAAAGAGATGAAGTAATTTCAAGAATATTTAATGCTGTTCTCGCATCTCCATTCGAGAGATTAAATATTAATTTTTTATTTTCAGGTGTAATTGAGAAAGCGTTATTTAGTCCTTTTTCGCTGGCAATTGCTCTATCTATTATATTAAATATTGCTTCTTCATTCAGTTCTTTTAAAGTAAATACTCTTGAACGAGAAAGAAGTGCCGAAATTATTTCAAAAGAAGGGTTTTCTGTTGTTGCACCTATTAGTGTTATAGTTCCGTCTTCAACAAAAGGAAGAAGAAAGTCTTGCTGGGCTTTATTAAATCTATGAATTTCATCTAAAAAAAGAATAGTTTTTTTATGAAATAGTTTTGCTCTCTGAATTGCCTTTTCTACATCTGCTTTTCCAGCACTTACAGCAGATAACCCAACAAATTCAGAATTTGTAACCCTTGAAATTAATCTTGCAAGAGTCGTTTTTCCACATCCTGGTGGCCCCCATAAAATTATGGAAGAGTATAGCTCTCCTTTTTCAATTGCTGCTCTTAGAGGTTGATTTTCTCCTACGATATGTTCTTGTCCAACAAAATCTTCTATTTTTTCTGGGCGCATTCTGTGCGCAAGAGGTTTTACAACAGCCATATTTTTAGAGAAAGATTGATGTATTTAAGTATTACTTCTATTCAGCTTTAGGCGCTTCTTCAGCTTTAACTTTAGGCTGATTTTGTTCAGGGAAAATTTCTTGTAATTTTTTGTTACCTTCTTTTATTATTTTTAGATTAATTTGTGTAATTGCTGGAGATAGAATTTTTCCTCTAACAGTTTTTCTCAATCTAAGTCCTTTTGGGCGAGTTCTACCGACTCTTTTTTTACCCTCTCTTCTTGGTTTCTTAGCCATGTATTTTCCAAAAGTTAAAAGAACTTTACTTAAACCCGTTCCAGGGGATTCTTTTTTTGCAGCAAATCCGGCTTTATCGCTTGCTCCCGTTATTTCAAATTCATAACCTTTTAAATCTGAAGAAATATCGCTTCCTTGCACTTTTTCGTTGAGCTCTTTTCCAACTAATTCTTCCGCTTCAGCTTCTAAATGAAAGGTTTTTCCTGTCTTATCTGCAATGTTTATTTTGAAAGCCATTTTTTATATAAGTATTTATTGGAGAATTGGTTTAAAAAGATTGTGTTATGAATTAAATCCCCCATTCGGGTTTTTTTGTTCTCTTTATTTCTGCTAATTCTTGAAGCGCTTTTAATTCATTTGAAGAAAGCAGGTCTTTATTTTTTTTGAAGCTTCTAAAACTGGATTCACCCATATCAGAATAAAGAAATTTTTTATCTTCTAGTTGTCTTTCAAAATTGACTCCTGAGATTGAAATAGCAACTTCCATCCCTTCTGTTGCTTCTTGGACAGATTTTTTTTCTGATTGTATATTTTTTATTTTTCCTATTTCAATTCCTGTTTCATCAATTAAGTTTGTTCCTGAAAAAAGTCTTCCTGCTTCTATTTTAACTCCGAAAATACATGGATTGGTATTTCTAAAAACATACTGGTGGAGGATATCGAGCTTGCATAGATGGGCAAGACTCATTAATCTTCTTTTTTCAATTTCATTAATCTTTTCTCTTCTGAATTCAACTAATTTATCAATTAATTCATAAATAACTTCGTTTGTAATTATTTTTACATTCCCTTTTATTTCTTTTGCATCTTCTTCTATTTCTACATTAAATCCCGCAATAATTGCATCTAGTTCATCTATCTCGAAATTTGCTTTTGCACAAACTATGTCCGCTTTATTTATTTCACCTATTCCTGCTTTTAGTACAGGTATGTTGCTTTGTTTTAGTAGAACTAAAAGTGCTTCTAGACTTCCAAGCGAGTCGGCTTTTGCAATTATTCCTTGCTTGTCTGTTTTTATATTTTCAGAAATTTCTTTTTTGAATATTTCTTTTATTTCTTCTAAATTATTTTTATATGCTAAAAAAGGCATTCCTGGAGCAATATTATTTTTTTCTATTAATTGCATTCTTAATCCGGTTGAAGCGTGAACTTTTTGTTTTGGTTTAAATTTTGAACAAAGCGGTTCGATTTCTTCGAGAACTCTTATTTTTGTTATTATTGGTTCTCCTTCAAAATTAGCAATTGCAATTTCATCGTTTTTTGATAGTTCACCATCATATAATATCGATTCTATGTAATTTGTACTTCTGTCTTTTTTTATTTCAAGCATGACTCCTTTAGGTTCTTTTCCTAGTTCTAATTTATTTATCAAGTACTTTTGGCTTAATCCGCATAAAACCATAATTAATTCTGCAATTCCTTCTTTTGTTCTTGCAGAGCAAGGGACAAGCGCTATTTTTTTTGTGAAATCTGAAATATTGTAAAATAAATCAGAATCAAATTCATAGCTGTTCAATGCTCCCATGATAACCATGTATCTTTCATCAAATATTTGTCTCACATTTGGCGGTTGCATTTCTATACTTTTTTTTAAAGAAGGATCGAGTTTTCTCCAACTACTTATGTTATCTATTTTATTTAATGCAATGATGAAAGGGGTTTTGTTTCTTTTTAGAATTTGGATTACTTCCGCTGTTTGAGGTTTTATCCCTTCATTTATATCTATAACTAAAACTGCTAAATCTGCTAAACTTCCTCCCCTCTTTCTTAAATTTGTAAAGGCTGCATGTCCTGGGGTGTCAATTAGTAAAAATCCAGGGATTGTAAGTTCAATTCCAGAACTCTTTATTAAAGGGCAAGCTTTATTCAATTGCTCTGCTGGATAGGATGTAAATGATATTTTTTGAGTTATTCCTCCTTTTTCTCCTTCCTGAATACAGCTATCTCTAAGACAGTCTAAAATAGATGTTTTTCCATGGTCCACGTGCCCGCAGACCGTAACAATTGGTTGTCTTATGGTTTTCATACTTTTTCTATCTTAAGATTATTTATAAATCTTGATTTCTGTAGTTATTTATGAAAATGAGAAGTATTGAAGATTTGAATGAAATTTATGATTTAGAATTGGATAAAGTCATCTCTCAAATAAAAAAACAAAAGGCAAAAATTGTTTTATTACAATTCCCTGATGGGTTAAAGCCTTATGCTGTATGTGTAGTAGATTTTCTTAAAGAAAAAACTAAAGCAGAGTTTTTAATTTGGTTTGGGTCTTGTTTTGGAGCGTGTGATACTCCAAATCTGGGAAAAGATTTAGAAAAGAGGATAGATCTACTCGTTCAGTTTGGGCATAATGAAAAAATGCCTTCTTATTAAAAATGATAAAAGTAAAAATAAAAAAGTTGAAGAAAGAAGCAGTTATTCCAAAGTGTGCTTTAAAAGGAGATGCTGGAATGGATGTTGTTGCAGTTACTAAAAATGAAACTGAAAAATATGTTGAATATGGAACAGGGCTGGCATTGGAAATTCCTGAAGATTATGTTTGTCTGATTTTTCCAAGAAGCAGTGTTTCAAATAAAGATTTAGTTCTTTCAAACTGTGTTGGAGTTTTGGATTCTGGATATCGTGGAGAATTAAGACTTCGTTTTAAAAAATACGGAAAAGAAGTTTATAATATCGGAGATAAGGTTGGACAGATTATTATTCTTCCATTCCCAAGGGTTGGTTTTGAAGAAGTTAAAGAGCTTTCAAGTTCGATTAGGGGTAAAAAAGGTTTTGGCTCCACAGGAATTAGATAAGACTAATCCTTAAAAGAAATCTTATTATTTGGTCTAGGAATTTTTTTTATTTTTATTCCAGAGTCAAGAAGATATTTTTTTGCTCCATTGTCTCCTTCAAAATCTTGGTAGGTTATTATTTCATTTATTCCTACTTGAACAATTTCTTTTGCGCACATTCTGCAAGGGGTATGAGTAAGATAAAGAGAGGAGTCTTTTATTACTATTCCATGAAGTCCTGATTGAATTATTGCGTTTTGTTCTGCATGAATTGCTCTGCATTCTTCATAGCCCATTCCTGAAGCTAAAGATAGTTTGTCTTTATTGCATCCTAATTCAAGACAATCTTTTTTTCCTCTTGCTGCTCCATTATAACCCGTAGTTAAAACTCTTTTGTCTTTTACTATTACTGCACCTACATGATGTCTTAGGCAAGTACTTCTTTCTGCAACAAGAGAAGCCATTTTTATAAAATATTCATCCCATGATGGTTTAGTATTCTCTGAACTTATTTTTTCATAAATTTTCTCTACTTTTTGTTGTAATTCTCCTACCCCATTATTGTTTAAAATTAAAATATCTGCTCTTTCCATGCATGCTTCAAGGTTTTGTTTATGCTTTTCATTTGAAGTTCTTTCTCTTTTTTCATCTTCCAAAAACTTTTGATAACTTATTTTATCTGTTTCACTTTGTCTTAGAAGAGTTCTTTCATATCTAGTCTCTGGAAGAGCATCTACAGCAATTAGGTAGAAATCTCCTTTTGATTTTAATGCTTCAACCTCTCCAATAGTTCTTATGCTTTCTATTATACAATTCTTTTTTATTTTTTTAGCTTGTTTGTATAATTCTTCAGCAATAAAGCTTGGAGAATTTTTCTCTCTTAGTTCGTTTGCTATACTAACCATAGAATCTCTGTTTAAAGGTAGTTCTCTTTTTTTTATTTCTTGAGTTAGATATTCTCTTACTGAATAGTGTTCAAACCCTTTTTCTTTTAGAAAGTCAACTATCTTTCCTTTTCCTGCTCCAAGAGTTCCAGTTATGCCTATAATCATTTTTGTATTATCTTTTTTGTTATTTTTAAAGAATTTGGTTCTAAAATATCTATATAAAAGATAGCGATTATGGAAAACTTTCCGAATTGAATAAAAATAAGGATTGCAAATATTATAAAGAAATTTATTTTTTACATAAATTATAATAATTTAAAGAGCATGGCTATTCCTACACATACAAGAAGAATTCCTGCTATTAGATGAAGTTTTCTTATATTCTTTTCTTTCCATCCTGATACTTCTTCAACTTTTTTAAAGCCAAAGAAAACCATAAGTGTTATTGCTATCATTGGCAATATAAAAATAATATTATAGTAAATAAGCCATGGAAGAGATTTTACAATCCCTAAAGGAACAAGTAAACCAGAGGCAATAAAGTATGGTCCCATTGTGCATGGAACTAAGAATACTGTTACTAAAAGCCCTATGACGAATGCTCCTCCTGGAGAAGTGATTTTATTTATAAGCATTTTTACTCTTGGTCTCATTCTCATAGGCATCTCTGTTGCAATTCCTCCCGGTTGGTACATGAAATAATCTTTTATGTTTAGAGCACCTATTAAAAGTGCGACAATTCCAAGCCCGTTATATAGATATGGTGAGTAATTTTTCAAAAGAAGAGAAAATTCTCCTAGAAGATAAATTATAACAACTCCATAAAAAATGTATCCCATAAATATTGCAGAACTGAAAGCAAGTCCAGCATACAATACTTTTTTCCTATTTTCTGGATTTTGAATAAGAATTGCTATTAAAGCCATAGTTAGCACAGCAATCTCACAAGGGTTTACCGCATCGGCTAATGCGAGAGTAGTTATTTTTCCGAAAGTTAGTAAATCCGTAACCATTTTAGCAATTAGTAAGTGCCTTCAGTGTTTCTATTGATTGGACACTCCTATATTTTTCTCCGTTTATTATCCATGTAGGTGTTGACTCTATATTTTTTTCAAAACAAGTTTGTCTATTTTCTAATAAAAAACAATCTATTTTATTTAGATGTTTTGCTTCTTTTCCAAATAATTCTTCTTGCCTTACGCAAGCGAGACATCCTGTTTGAACGTATAGTTCAGAATGCTCTCCTATGCATTTTGCTAAACTTTCTGAAATTTCAGAAGAGGAATTATCTTTGAATAAAATATATGCTGCTAAAGAAAAAACAAGTATAATTATTCCAAATGTTATAAGATTGCTTTTACTTATTCCTCTTTCTTTCATTATAAGAAAAAATTTCTTTTATTTTTAAATGTTTTTGATTAATAATCTTCAGAAATATCTTGTTCTTCTTCTTTCTTTTCAAGTTCTTTCATATCTTCTTCAGATATAGAATTAATCATTTCTTTGAATTTTTTAAAATCTGCAGATTGTATTCTTACTCCTGCTTTAGTAAATCCAGTGTATCTGTCGCTTGTTACAAACTCTCTTACAGTCAAGCCTTTTCTTCCTCCAAAATCGTCAATTCTTACGACTACTTCAGTGGTATCATTTTTCTTTATTTTTCCTATATCTTTTTCCATTGTTTATATAATATGAATGTGTTTTTAAAGTTTTAGATAAAAAGTTAGATAACTTTTGCTTCAATTATTATAACGTCCTTTAGAGGTTTATCATTCATATTTATTGCAACTTTGGCAATTTTATCTACTACATCCATTCCTTTTACCACTTCTCCAAACGCTGAATGTTTTGAATCAAGAAAATTATTATCTACAAGATTTATAAAAAATTGGCTTCCCCCTGTGTTTGGACCAGAATTAGCCATTGAAATTGTTCCACGATCATTTCTATTTCCACCTTTGTGTGTAAATTCATCTTTTATAACATAACCTGGTCCACCCATTCCAGTTCCTTCTGGGTCTCCTCCTTGAATCATGAACCCTGGAATTACCCTATGAAATATTACTCCATCGTAAAACTCTTCTTCAACTAATTTTTTAAAATTTCCAGCAGTTATTGGCATATCATCGTATAGAGCAATAGTAATTTCTCCATAACTTGTTTTTAAGACTACTTTTTCCATTTGATTATTAGTTATTTTTCCTGTTATTTGTTTATTCCAAATCCCTAAGCCTAAAATCAAAACGAGGATTATAAAGCTTACGATAATTGCTAATTTTCTTTTTTCCATCCCTTAATAAAAAAATTTAATTTATAAATTTAATCTTCTATCAACAACTTTTTTTATTCTTTCTTGCATCTTTTCAATTCCATTTACATAAGGGATTATTTCAGAAATGTTTTCATACTTTTTCGCAACCCAGAGGTATCCTTCTCTTACTCTGTTGTGATAATAGATTCCTTTCTTTGCAAATTTATCCGGAACAGTTTCTTTTTCTAAACCCTTTTTTGGAAGAATATCCAGAAGAATGATTAAATCTGGAAGAATCCCTTTTGTTGCTTTTTTGTTTAATTCTTCAATTAAATTTAAATTAACTCCTCCTCCAAATCCTTGATATGCAAAAGTTGATGGCCAACCTCTTGTTTTTATTATACTCTTTCCTTTCTCTAGAGAAGGAGCAATTATCTTATTGTAATTTTCTTTTCTTGCTTTTTCAAAAAGAAGCAATTCTGTTTGAGAATTCATTTGTTCGCTTTTCAATCTTTTTCCAATTTCTTCTGCAAGAGGAGTTCCTCCTGGTTCTTTTGTAATTATGCAAGGGAAAAACCCTTTACGTTCAAGATAATCTCTTAAAAGAGGTGCTTGAGTATCTTTTCCACATCCTTCTCCTCCCTCAAGAATTATATACACTCCTTCTCGCATTTTAATAATATCTTTCAGTCTTTATTTTATCAAAAGTGTCTTTTCCACAGAGATATGCTGTGGTAAGAGGAGATTCTTTTTGAATTAAATTGTGCAGTTCATTTGAAAGATGTCTTATATCCCATTGTGCGGCTTTATTCTCTCTTTCTGCGCATATAGCATAAATCTGTCTATTGTTCGCATCGAGTAAAACTCTTCTTCTGTGTGCATTTGTAAGTGAGTATTCCGCAACAATTGTTGGTAGTCCTTCAGCAAGCATTTTTTTATAAAACATGGATGATTCGTTTGCAATTTCTATTAAATCTTTTTGAAGAGAAGTATTAATTACTGATTCTGGATTTGTTATAGAACAATTTGGTAGGTATTCTTGTGAAATTAAAGTATTCATTCTATGTCTTTTTAATTGAGCAAATGCGCTTGAGCTTAAAGTTATTTCAGCAATTCTATCTCCCAATTCATATTCTCTAAGTTTTGGGTCATGTACTTTTTGATAGATATCTGCTTTTTTTAGAAGTTCTATTTTTTCTTCTCTATTTAATTCTTTAATTGTTTCTAGACAGTCTTGATATCTGAGATTGCTTGATGAGAAAATAATTCCAGCAGGAATTGATTCGTCTCTTTTAAGTTTTGTAAATAATTTTATATTTTTAGAACGTAAATCTGGAGAGTCTCTTGTTTTTCCTTTACCTTTTATTAATTCATTAACATACTCTCTCAATTCTCTTCTTGTTTTTGAATAATAATCTGTGACTCCAGTATATTTTATTACAGAAGGAGCAACTCCATCTACCACTTCATTTATTTTTTTCCCTAAATTTCTTACTTCTTCAGATTCAGAGCTTCTTAATTCTGTTACAAGACTTTCTAAATTTCTTGCACTTAGAGATAAACCTATTTGTGCTTGAGTTGCCATGGCCAGAGCATATCTTGCATCTTCTTTTCCATATCCTTCAAGAGTGTCTTTTTTCTTTGGATTTAAAGCCATTTCTGGATTTTGTTTAATGTGCCAAGCGATTAAAGTATTAAGATTATTCTTATAAAATTTATTTTGTTTTTCAATTAGTTCTACAAACTCTTTTTCTAAAGGAGTATTGATTATTTCAGGTGGAATTACAAAATCTCCTTTAAGAGTTATGTATCTCTGAGATTTTTCTGTATATGATTGCAACCTTTTTCTTTCAAGTTCTTCTACTGCTCTTCTTGAAAGTCCCATTATATCTATATTAAAGAAAGCGTGTTCGGCAATGGATTTATGCCCCATAGTGAATATTACATTTTTGTTTATCTTTCTTGCATCTTCAACTTCTTTTCTTGCAATGTTTCTTAGTTCAGGTATTGGGCGTTCGTCTCTTGAAATTCTAGCATATGATGCAGAAATAGTTTCAGGAGTCAATTTTGAGAGAGTATTTAATGCTCCAAAATCATTTCCATACTCCAGTCTCGTTTTTGCCTCATCTAGCGCTTGAGTATCAACATTCATTCCTGCTAGAATTACTTGCAGAGGATTTTTCATTTTAAAAAGTTATTTGGAATATATTTAAAGATTTATATAAAAATAAGATTATTTTTAATCCTTCATTTCTATTTTAATATTAACGTTTTTTGGAATCTGCATTTTCATGATGTGATGAAGAATTTTTTCGTTTGCGGGTAGATCTATGAGTCTTTTATGAACTCTCATTTCAAATCTATCAAATGTTGCTGTTCCGTCTCCACAAGGCGATTTTCTTGTAGTTATCTTCATTCTTTTTGTAGGAAGAGGTATTGGCCCGCTTATTACAATTCCTGATTTTTTTGCAACATCTTTTATGCTATTGCAAATTAGATTGAGCATTTCTATGTCCGTACTGTTCAATTTTATTCTAACTTTTGGCATTTCAATTTTTAATAAATTTAATTGATATTGATTTATATTAGAAGTGGTTTAAAAAGGTTTCTGGGTAAGTTTTTCTTCACTCCAGAATTTCTTTTTTCCATTTATTTTCTTTAGTATGTCAAATATAGCTATAAATAAAAATAAAAGGAAGACTGCAACAGCCCAATCAATTAAGGTTATAGGTGCTGTTTCAAAGACTTTTCTTAATGGAGTGTATATTATAAGAAGCGTTGCAATTATAGATATTGTTGATGCAATGAAAAGGGATTTATTTACAAATGGAGAGCGATTTAGAACCCCTTTTCTGAATGATCTAAATACAAATGCACCAGCAATTTCAAGAGTAATGAGTGCAACAAGAGCAGCGGTTCTTGCATATTCTACACTTTCACCCACAATATTAAAAGAAATGTAAAAAATTAAGAGAGTAAAAAAAGCCATAATTGTTCCCGCGAATATTATTAAAACAAACATATTTCTATTCAAAATATCTGAAGATTCTCTTGGTTTTTCTTCCATTATATCTTTTGAAGAAGGGTTAAAACCAAGCGTTATTGCGGGCAGATTATCTGTTACAAGATTCATAAATAAAATATGAAGGGCAAGCAAGATAGGAACGGGCCATCCTAACCAAGGTGCAAAAAGAACAGCAATAAATAAGATCATTAGTTCTGCAAAATTGCATGAAAGTTGATATCCTACAAACTTTCTTATATTCTTAAAAATAGTTCTTCCTTCTTTTATTGCATCTACAATTGTTGCGAAATTATCGTCTTTTAATATTAAATCTGAAGCAGACCTTGAGACATCTGTCCCTCCTTTTCCCATCGCTACTCCAATATGTGCTTCTTTTAGAGCAGGAGCATCATTTACTCCATCTCCAGTCATAGTAACAATTTCTTTATTTTCTTTTAAAGCTTTAACGATTCTTAATTTATGCTCTGGTTTTACTCTTGCATAAACCACCACACTTCTTACAGCTTTTACTAATTCTGCATCTGTAAGGTTGTTTATTTCTTTTCCTTCTAGTACTCCTCCTTTTTCAAGATTAATTTGATTTGCTATTGCAAGAGCAGTTTCTTTATTATCTCCTGTAATCATACAAACTTTTATTCCTGTTTTTTTGCAAAGCTCAATAGCTTCTTTTACTTCTTCTCTTGGAGGATCTTCCATTCCAACCATTCCAAGAAATATTAAATCTTCTTCAAACTCTTTTTCTTCAATTTTCTTTCCTTTTTTATATGCAATCGCAATAACTCTAAGCGCTTTTGAAGTCATTTGATTATTTATTTCAGCAAGACGTTTTTTGTCTCTTTCTAATAAAGTAAAAATTCCATCTTTTCTCTGAATATACTTGCATTTGTCTATAAGAAATTCAAATGCTCCTTTTGTGTATACTCTTTCCTCTTTTTTTTCTTGGCATAGAACGCTCATCATTTTTCTTTCAGAACTAAATGGAATATCTTCTTTTCTTTCAAAATATAATTCTTCTTTGTATATCCCTGCTTTTGCACCCATTACCAAAAGCGCTCCTTCTGTTGGAATACCCATAACATTGTATGTTTTATCTTCACCTGTTCTCGTTATCTGAGTATCATTGCAAATAACTGCTGATTTTATTAGTAGATTTAAATTTTCATTTTGAAGAGGGTCTATCTTTTTTTCATTAAATAGAAATTCTCCATTTCCCTCATAACCTACTCCTGTTACTGAATATTTCTTATAATCTGTATAAATTTCTCTGACTGTCATTTCTCCTTTTGTAATTGTGCCTGTTTTATCTGAACAAATTATAGTTGTTTCTCCAAGTGTCTCAATTATAGACATTCTATTAACAATAGCATTTTTCTTTGCCATTTTGTACGCTCCTGCTGAAAGAGAAGTTATTAGAACTACAGGGAAACCTTCAGGGAAAGCAGATACTGAAATTGCTATAACTAAAATTAAAACATTTATTATTACGTCTGAGGATAAACTTTTTGATTGAAGAAGCATAATTATTCCAACCAAGATTGAAACAATTATTCCTATTGTAGCCATATATTTTGTTATTTTGTTAACTTTTTTTTGAAGAAGAAGTTCTTTTTCGGCTCCAGAAATCATACGCGCTATTTTTCCGAACTTTGTTTTCATTCCAGTGTTTATGACTTCTGCGATGCATCTTCCACCGACGATAAATGAACCTGTAAAAAGAGTATTTTCGTCTTTGTAATTTGTTTTATCTTTTATAGCAAATTTTTTTATTTCAGTAGATTCTCCTGTAAGAATAGATTCGTTTATCAAAAGATTTTTTCCTTCTAAAATAATACAGTCTGCTGGGATTTTTTCTCCATTTCTTAAAATAAGTATATCTCCCGGAACAATTTCTTTTGTAGATATTTCCTGCTCTCTTCCATCTCTTATAACTATTGAAACTGGAACGAGCATATCTCTTAGCGAAACTATCGCTTTTTCTGCTTTGTATTCTTGAATAAATCCCGTCGAGATTACCAGAATTATAACTGCGAGAATTGTATATGCCGTTATACTTTTTCCAACAAAGAAGGAGATAATCATGGCAAATGTCAGGAGATAAATTATGAAATTATTTTTAATTTGTCTGTATAGTATTTGGTAAAGAGAAGTTTTGTTTGTTTCTTTTATTTCGTTGAATCCGTGTTTTGAAAGGAGTTTCTTTACTTCATTTTCTGAAAGCCCCTCTCTTTTTTCCATCTAATTAATTAATGAAATTTATTTATTAATCTTTTCATAATGTTTTTATACTCTTTTAACGATTTGATATGATAAAAGATGGTTGAAGAAATTTTTATAAGCTTAAGTTTGATACTTCTTTTCGGTTTAATTATTTCCGCAATTATGAAATTGTTGAAACAGCCTCTTCTTATAGGCTATATATTTACAGGAATTGTTGTGGGCCCTACATTTTTGAATATTCTTTCATTTAGTGAAACCATTTCAGCGTTTTCTCAGATAGGGGTCGCTTTTTTGTTATTCATGGTGGGTTTGCATTTAAATCCAAAAGTTATTAGAGAGGTAGGTTTTGTTTCTTTGATTACAGGGATTGGACAGGTTCTTTTTACTTCTTTGATAGGATTTTTTATTTCATACTGGCTTGGCTTTTCTTTTTTAACTTCAATTTATATTTCTGTTGCTTTAGCGTTTAGTAGTACTATTATTATAATGAAGCTTCTTTCAGATAAAAGAGATTTGGATTCTCTTTATGGCAGAATAGCTATAGGATTTTTGATTGTTCAAGATTTAATAGCAATCTTTGCTTTAATGGCTATCTCTTCCCTATCTATGGAAGCCCCTGCTTTTTCAGTATTTGGATTAATTCTTCTTAAGGGAGTTTTATTAATCTCTTTTGTCTTTTTATTTAACTCTTTTATTTTGAAAAGAATAATGGGCTTTATTGCAAAATCTCAGGAGTTTTTATTTTTGTTTTCTATAGGTTGGTGTATGGCTATTTCAAGTCTTTTTTATTTCTTTGATTTTTCAATAGAAATTGGGGCTTTGCTTGCAGGAGTAACGCTATCTATGTCTCCATATGGTATTGAAATAAGTTCAAAAACTAAACCTATAAGGGATTTCTTTATAGTACTATTCTTTATCCTTTTAGGTTCTCAAATGGTAATAGGAGAAGTTTTATCTTCTCTTTTTCCAATAATCATTTTTTCTATTCTTATTTTAATTGGAAATCCTTTCATTGTTATGGTGATTATGGGAATAATGGGTTATACAAAGAGGAGCAGTTTTTTAGCCGGATTAACAGTTGCTCAGATTTCCGAATTTTCTTTAATCTTGATTACACTTGGAATAAGCGTTGGGCATCTTGAAACAAGAATTCTTTCTCTCGTAACTACCGTAGGATTGATAACTATTGCTGGTTCAACTTACATGATTTTATATTCTGAAAAGATTTATACTTTCCTTTCACCTTACTTAAGTATATTTGAACGTTCTAGTGTAAAAGAAAAGCAGAGAATTAAGAAAGATTATGAAGCTATTCTTTTTGGATATAATCGTATAGGATTTGGAATATTAAGAGCGCTTAAGAAGATAAATAAAAAATATCTTGTAGTTGATTTTAATCCTGAAACAATAAAGAGTCTTTCAAAAGCAAGAATTCCGTGCATTTATGGAGATGCTTATGATTCGGAGTTTCTTGAAGAAATTGATTTGAGTAAGATAGAGATTGCAGTTTCAACAGTTCCGGAATTTGATACTAATGTTCTGTTAGTAGAAGAAATAAGAAGGGTTAATCCAAAAGCAATAGTAATATTGAGATCTTCAAATATAGATTGCGCTTTAAATTTATATAAAAAAGGAGCTAGTTATGTTCTTACTCCTCATTTCTTAGGAGGAGAATATATCTCTAAGATGATAACCGAGGATAAAACTCGTGAAAAAGAGTATACTCTGGAAAGAGAGAAGCATATTAAGATGCTTAATGAGCTTGCCAAAAGAGGACACGAACACCCTGAGAATTGAATATAAATTTTTATAAACTCTTATTTAAATTATTTTTTTATGAAAGATAAGATAAATGAAGAGCCATATTTTAGGAACAGCATTATTAGTCCTGTTGCAGATTTTTTAGATAGAGAAGGAAAGCCTACAAGATTAAAATTAGTTGATAAAATATATTCCGCAGAAGAGATTCCTCCTATATGTTTGGATAGAGATTTTTATAATAGATTGAAAAGAGAGAAATATATTATTTATGAAAATTTTAATAGATTCTAGAATTTATTAGATTATATTTTTTATTTGTAGATTTTTTCTTGAGGATTAATTCAAAAATAAAAATTTAAAAACACGCATATACTCTCTCTGATTATGATTGACATAAAAATCATTCGTGAAAATCCTGATTTAGTTAGAGAAAACATAAAAAAGAAATTTCAAAACGAAAAACTTGTTTTTGTAGATAAGGTAGTAGAATTAGATGAAGAGTGGAGAAAATTAAAGTATGAAGAGGACAAGTTAAGAGGAGAAAGAAATTCTATTTCTGAACAGATAAATCAATTAAAGAAGCAGAAAAAAAATGCTGATTCTTTAATAAAGAAAGCTAAGGAAATTCCTACAAAAATAGAAAAAATAGAGATAAAAAGAAAAGAGTTAGAAGACGAAATACGAAAATTAATGTATAAGATTCCCAATCTTATTCATTCTTCTGTTCCTATTGGAAGAGATTCAAATCAAAATTTAGAGGTAGAAAAAATAGGCGAACCAGTTGTTCCTAAATATGAAATTTTTCATCATGCAGAACTTGCTGAGAAATTAGGGTGTGCAGATTTTGATTCTTCAAGAGAAACTTCTGGAGGAGGTTTTTACTTTTTAGAAGGAGATTTAGCTTTATTGCATTCAGCTATGCTTGCTTTTGCAAGAGATTATATGGTTAAACAGGGTTTCAAATATGTAATTCCTCCGTTTATGATAAGAAAAAAAGTTGTTGAAGGAGTTATGAGTTTTGAAGACATGGATATTATGATGTATAAAATAGATGGAGAGGATTTGTATTTAATTGGAACATCTGAACATTCAATGATTGGAAGATTTATTGATAAGACCTTAAGAGGGAATGAGCTTCCAGTTACTATGACGAGCTATTCTCCTTGTTTTAGAAAAGAAGTTGGTTCTCATGGAATAGAAGAAAAAGGATTTTATAGAGTCCATCAATTTGAGAAACAAGAGATGATCGTTATATGCGAACCCGAAGATTCTTACAAGTGGTATGATAAGATGCTCAAGTATACTCTTGATGTTTTCAAAGCAATGGATATTCCTGTTAGAGTTTTGGAATGTTGTTCTGGAGATTTGGCCGATTTGAAAGCAAAGTCTTGCGATGTTGAGGCATGGAGTCCTAGACAAAAAAAATATTTTGAAGTGGGAAGTCTAACTAATATGGAAGAAGCTCAAGCGAGAAGATTAAATATTAGAATAGATAATAAAGGTAAAAGGTATTTTGCGCATACACTAAATAATACCGTTCTTGCAAGTCCAAGGGCTTTGATTGCGCTCATGGAGAACAATCAGGAGAAGGATGGAAGCATTAAAATACCCAAGATACTTCAACCATATATTCATGGCAAAAAGAAAATTGAAATCCAAAAACTCAAAAAAAACTAAGTTAGGGGATTTTTTTTATTTAAATTGCAAGAAAGCTCTTTTCGTATTTATACTTTTAATTTTAATGGTAGTGTTTCATACTTTTAGTTATGAACTTTTTAGGATAAATGAGCCTGTTATCTTTCTTATAGCAATTATTCTTTTGATTCTTTATATTGTAAAGGCTGGTGTTTATACGAGATTTCATCAAAAAATACATAAAAATTTGTAAAATCTTTTTTTGAATGCTTATTTTTAATCTCACAAATACTTATAATATAGTGAGTTTTTTGTAAATTATGAAGGTTAGAATTAAAAGCATGGAATTAGGAAAGGTTCGCAGGCTTGAAACTTCTGGGGAGATTAGGGATGTTCTTATAAACCAAGATTTTATGGAACCAAAAAAGGTTTCCGTTTCTCTTTGTTTTAGAGGAAATGGAAGTTCTGGAATAATTGATTTATATCCTGAAGAGATAGAATTGATTAATAAAGAAGTTAGTGCTAGAAAGAAACTATTCAAAAGAGCGAAGATTATTAAGTTTAATAAATAAATTTCTTACTTTTTTTTCAAAAGATTTAAAAATATATTTGATGTGGCTTATTATATAAAAATGAAAAGGCAATTACATGGAGGGGTGAAGTGGTCTTGGAGAATTCAGTTAATTTGGGCGCTTGTAATCTTTTCAATTTGTTGTGCATCTTTTTTAGTTCCTTTAAGTATTGAATCAAATATAGAAAGTGGGTTGAATTCTTTTTCCAAAGGGTTAGTATATTCGAGTCTTATTTTTATTATACTTTTCGTGATAATTTGGGAAATTTGGGTTAGGATGGCTTATGCAAGATGGTTCTATGAATTTACAGATACCAATTTAAGGCAAGAAAGAGGAGTCATATGGAAAACTTATAGCAATATTCCTTATGAAAGAATTCAAAATGTTGATATTCGAAGAGGAATTATTGCAAGAATCATGGGTTTTTCTTCAGTCCATATTCAGACTGCAGGTTATTCCGTTGCTTCTACAGGGAGGGGCATTAGTTCGGAAGGATATATTCCTGCAGTTGGTATTCAAGAGGCTGAGGAAATAAGAGAATTTATTATGCACAAAATTTCAGGTAAAAAAAGTAAAGGGTTGTAAGTATAATCCTCTTTTTTTCTTTAATTTTTTTCAATAATTTTATCAGAAAATTATTTTTTAAACTTAATTTTTAAAATAAAGTGTTATTTATAAGTAGTTACAAATAATAAGATTTAAAAAGAAATTATTCTAGCAAGTTTTATGAAAATTAAGAGAAAGGAAGTTCCGACAAAATTACTTGCCAATATTCAAGTATTGGTAGATGATTTGGCTAAAAGGGATTGGTCTAGAATAATTTTTATGTTTAATTCCAATATTCATCCTGGAGTATATTTAGATGGAATAGCTAATGAATCAGAAATTCTCGAAGGAGAGTATAGAAAAGCAAAGAAAGCAATCTCAAAAGGAAATTTTATCGAAGCAAATCGTCATACTTCCGAGTTTGCTCTTGCAGCTAAAAATCTTGCGGATAATTTGAATTCTTACATGCAAGTTTTGTATACTGATGAAAGCCCATCTAATTGGAAAATAAAATTATCTGACTTGGAAAAAAATACTCTATCTGCTCCTAGAACATATGATAATCGAACTCTTGCTCAGGTATTTCAAGAAACTCACGATTTTGGAAAGAAGAATCTTGTAAAAGTTTTAAGAGATAAAAAAGGACATGGAAATGGGCATTTATCTTTGGACTTTGATAAACATGTTCCTTCGGGATATAAAATAAAATTTGGAATAACTCCTGTGGATTATTTAAATGGCCTTAAAGAATTTGGGCTAATAGATTCTGTGACATGGTTAGATAACAATGTAAATTCATATTTAGAAATGGCTAAAACTTGCCTTCAAACAATTTCAGACAAAAAGAATCATAAATTCTTTATTGAAAGTGCATCAAGAAAAAAGAGAAAAAATGTTTATGTGCAGATGTATAAGAATTGGAGTGATAGAAATAAAAAACAGGTTCATATAGCATTGGCTACAGGGTTGTTTGTTGCGGGAATTATGGGTGGAGTTTTGGGAACTTCAACTTATCAAAATTATCAGGAAAAGGCTAAATTTCAGAAAAGAGCTGCTGAAGCAAGTTATGTTCTTGATGTTGAAAATGGAGTAAGATCATATTATGATAATTGGGAAAGAGTCGTTTCAAAAGATATAAAAGATAAACTCTTGAATGAACAAGCACAAGAAATTTCAAAAATTTTTGGAGAGAACGCTCTTAATCCTGCTTTTAAGAAAAATTTAAAATAGAAAAACTTTAAAAACAATTCTTATATTTCTAATTGATACCTTAGGTTGTTTTCGTACAATTTGAATGAAGATATATTCGAAAAAAATCGTAGGTTATTTTCAGCCTCAATAGTCTAACGGCTAGGACACGACCCTGTCGCTTGAAGGAAACCGAGGTTTCCTCTCACACACCTTCCTTTCATTGGGAAAAGAGGAGAGGATTTAAGTATGGTTTCCAAAAAGCAGAACGGTTGGGATCCGGGTTCGATTCCCGGTTGGGGCGTACAACTAAAGGTTCAACTCCCAAAAGACATATAAACCCTTTTT
>CAZUOZ010000003.1:0-18347 GCA_964621965.1 Candidatus Woesearchaeota archaeon
TTACTCTTCCATCCACCAATCTAATTCAGGAATATTTGCTTCTATTCCTCTTATTTTGCAATACTCTCTTGCTAGAAGATAAAATATAACACCTAAACTTTTTGTGCTTTTGTTATTTCCAATTATAGCTTGATCAGCTCCTCTAGAATAGTTATTTGTATCGCAAAACATGAGAACTTTCTTTTTAACGTTGAGTGTATCTTTCAAGGCATTTTTATCAAGCCATGCATCAACGATTATTGTGAGCTCATTTTCAAAAAAATCTGGAAGAGCAGTATTTGTTATAATTCCTGCAGGATATTTTTTTGTAAAGATTCTTATTCCAGTTATACTTGAAAACATTTCTGCAGCTTTCCATCCAGCCTGTCTTTTACAAACTAAAATTATTTCTTCTGGAGAGAATTTTGAAAGGAATTCAGCGCCCTCTTTTATTTTTTCATCTATTAAATCAGTATTAAATATTGCCAAACCATCTGCTCTTCTTCTATAAACAAAAGGTCTCATGTTTGGAGTAACAACCCTCGTTCCAATATATATTCCGGATTTAACATACTCTTCAAGAGGAATGAGCATGTCTGCCTTTTTCTTTGCTTTTACTTTTTCTTTTAAATCTTCTGTTTTTACTTCTTCAAGTTTACCTTTGAGTTTTTCTGCTTTTTCAAGAAGCTTTTTCTTTTTTTCCTCAAGGGAAAGTTCTTCTTTTGTCGATTCTAATTCTGCAGATTTTTTTAAAGAAGCCTTACTTTTCTTTGGAGATTCCTCATTCTCAACTTCTTCTTTAATTTCTTCAATATTTTCTTTAACCATCTTATTTGTAAACGATTCAGAAGCATTTAGCTTCTTAGCTATGAGAACTTAGAGAAAAATTGGTTTAAAAACATTATGGAATGCAAGGATAAAAAAAGAGGGCCATATTTATACAAAAGATAAGCCAAATAATCCATAAACTCCCTTTAATTGTATTCAAGAAATTTTTTAAAATTTATTTTAAACTTCTTTCGATCTCTATTAATCTTTTAAGTTTAGCTTCTCGTTCTATTCCATCAATTCCACATTTAAAGAAATCTGCTCCAAATCCAAAAGCCAAGTCTGCGAGAATTTCTTCAGTAGTCTCTCCACTCCTATGAGAAAAGATTATTTTTATATTATTTTTTTTAGCAATTTCACAGACTTTTTTAACTTCTAATAAAGAACCCGTTTGATTTGGTTTTACTATTATTGCGTTTATACTCTTCATCTTTATTGCCTTTTCTAAACGCTTAGAGTCTGTTACAGTTAAATCATCACCCACTATTAATTTATTTGGAAATTTTTCAAGAAGAGTGGAAAAGTCTTCAAAGCACTCTTCTCCAAATGGGTCTTCTATATAAAAAAGATTAAAATTTTTTATTAAATTTGAAAGATAGTCTATTTGCTCTTTATTTGTTCTTTTTAAGAGAGGGTTTTTGTACTGGTATTTTTTTCTTTTGTAAAATCCAGAACTAGCAACATCTAATCCTAAAGGAGTTTCAAATCTTTCCAGAATTTCTAAAACTTCTTTTTCATTTAAAGAAGTAAGCCAAGCATTTTCTTCATTTTTTTTATTAGAAAAATTACTATCTATTTTTTCCAATTCTATTCCAACTTCCTTTTTTATTTTCCTATTTTTTTCAAAAGATTCTTTTAAGGAATTTTCTTTTGGAATAAGCAAAAATTCTTGGAAATCTGGTTTTTTCATTTCTTCTTTTTGAGAATGTTTTCCCCCTCCAATGCAGTTTCCGACTAATCTAGGTAATTTTTTTTGTAATGGATTGATTATTTCCCATATTTGCTTTTTTTGCTCTTTAGCAATTGCTTTTAAAATAGCTGCTTCCAATGCAACTAAAGTATTTGCACCTATATGTCCATCAACAATGTCTTCAATTCTCCTCAAATCTTCTATCTTCTCTAAATTTTCTTCAGAGAAATATTCGCTAAATTCTTTTATTTTTTTAATATCTTCTTCTAGGCTTTTCTTGTACGGTTTTTTTTCATATTTTCCAGTAGATTTTCCCGAAGGAGAGCTTGCAGAAAAGTCTCCAGAAGTCGTTTTCACAGATACTAATATTGTTTTTTCTTTTCTAGAATTAAGGATGCTTTTAGCAGTTACATCCTTTATTTTAACCATTGACAAAATAAGTAAAAATGGTTTTTATAGGTTTTGGGAATAAAAAAAATTAGTCTTCTTCGGCAACTTCTCCAACAGCTTCCTCTTGTTCATCAGTAGGTGTGGCAAGTTCCATTATTTCTCCTTCTTTCACGATTTCTTCTTCTTCCTTATATTCTTTCTCTTCAACCTCTTCATCACTTATTCTTTCTTTTTGTATTTTTTTGAGTTTCTCTTCTTTCTTTATTGGGAGAGGTCTTTTCACAGAAATTGGAAGAATGTCTGATTTTAATTCTATCTCTGCAATTTTTATTGCATCATATTTTATTTTTTCTAAATCTTCTTTTGATAATTTTATTAAAAGAGGAGCATTCATTGCTATTTGTAATGCTCTTGCACCAAGAATTCTCGCCCTTTCATATTTTGTAAAATTTTCCATCTTTTTTTAGAGATTATTTTATGTATTTTTCTATTTTTTTAAATACTTCGTTTCTAACTTTTTCAGACATATCGATTATCTTATTCATTTCTTCTATGGTTAAACTTTCCCTTTCTCCTTTTTGCATAGAAGATATTCCTTCTGGAGTAATACCCAAGGTCACTCTTGTTTCAACTATATCTTCTTCTTCCATATTTGGATCGACTAATATACTATCGCCTATTTTATGGAATGTTATTGAAAGAGGAGTATTTTTTGATAAAGGAAGTTTTTCGTCTGTCCACTCTCCAAAAATAGTTTTTCCAGTCTCTTCATTATATTTTGGAATTCTTGAAGTTTTCAAAGCAACAACTGCCCCTATTCCAGCAGCATCAAGAACATTCCCATCGTCATTAAGAGAATAAACATCAATATAAACGGTCCATACTTTTTCTCCTTCTTTTATACATAATTTTTCTAAGTCTATAAATTTACTTTCTCTTATTCCTCTGTCAACAACCCTTGCAATTTCAACTGCAGAAAATTTTGGAGGTCCATTCTCAACTCTAGGAGAGCTTGTTGGAAGAAGTTCTGCACCTATGCTTATATTTCCTTTATTTGCCGAATCGGCATAAGGTGTTGAAACATCCATTTTTACACCAACGAGAACATCAGTCTTACCTATTTTTACTCTAGCTGAACCTTCTGCATTTTTTGAAACGTTTGTTTCTATTGTTATTTCTCTAAATTCATCAAGAACTCTTTTATCGAATCTTTTACCTTGCGATAAATATTTCTTAATTCTTTCTTCTGCTACTTTTGAAGTTGTTTGTGTGCTATTCATTGTTGTTCCTCCAAAGAATCTTTCAATGCTTTTTTTTGAATTTCATAAATTTCTTCGCAAGCTTTTTTTCCAAGTTCAATTGCTTCTTTCAATTGTTTTTGTGTTATTTTACCATCAAGTTGCATATGTGTTATTTTACCATCATTTGTAAATGTTATAGGAATATCTGTTGCTCCTTCTCCTTCTTCCCAATCTTCTTCTTTTTTGCTTAAATCGACTACTAGCTGTTTATCCAATTTTCCTATAGAGACACTTGAAACAAGTCCTTTCATAGGAATTCCAGCATGAGCAAGAGCCATAGCTGCAGCATTTATTCCAGCACATCTAGTGGAAGCGTTTGCTTGTATTATGTTTATGTGAACATCAACTACATTATTTGGATATTTATCAATTAGAACTATAGGATTAAGAGCCCATTCAGTTATTTTTCCTATTTCTTGGCTTCTTCTGTTTTGTCCAGGTCTAGCTCTTTCAGTAACGGAAAAACTTAGCATGTTATATGTGCATCTCAAAGTTCCTCTTTCTGGATCTTGCATATGTTGGGGATGCATTTTCTTTGGCCCATAAACTGCAGCGATTGCAATTGTATCTCCAAAAGAGAACATTGCGCTTCCATCAGCATTTGGAATAACTCCAACTTTTGCTTCTATTTTTCTCAATTCATTGAACTTTCTTCCATCGGGTCTTTTAATCTCGGTCATTTTTTCTCTCCATTATAATCTTTTCTAGTAAAATAATAATCTCCTACTTTTCCTCTTTTAAATTTTACAATTTCTCCAGTTTTTTCAAGAGTTAAAAGAGTTTCATCTATTTCATCATGGCTAAATTGATATCCCCCTCCCCTAAGTCTTGCACATAAAGGTCCTTTTGCTTCTGGAAAAATAGTCAATTCAGTTATAGCTTTTACTAAATCTTGTCTTATCATTTTTTTTCATCAAACCATTTTTTTATTTCTTCTGTCAATCCCGCAATAAAGCAGTGTTCATCTATGAATAAAATAGCTTCTTTTGCAAGAAGTTCTTTTTCAATATTCTCTCCTTGTATCCAGATTATTCCATTTTGCCCAACGGTAATATTACATCCAGTTTCATTTTTTATGAGGCTTACCATGCTCCCTTCTTTTCCAATTACTCTTGGGACTTTATTAGGGTTTATTTTGAGTATTAATCCTTCATCAATTTTTCCAAATCCTCTAGATTTTATACTTAAATCAATTCCTCTCTTATTCATATTCCATATTTTTGCAACAACCATATCTCCAATATCCATTACCTCTTCAAGAGCATCTTTATTTACATATCTTGGAACCTCCATAAGAGACAAGAATCCATTTTCAGGAGCACCGATATCTATAACCCACCCATTGAAAGTTACATTTTCTACTTTCCCTATAACAACATTTCCTCTTCTTGGTTGATAATTTCCAGAAATAGGTATTATTCTTATAAGATTGTTTGATTCTTCAACTAGCCCATATTTTAAAGAATATATCTTTTTTCCTATTTTTTCAGTTCCTTCTCCAGGAAGA
The DNA here is from genome assembly GCA_964621965.1 of Candidatus Woesearchaeota archaeon. Lineage (GTDB taxonomy): Archaea > Nanobdellota > Nanobdellia > Pacearchaeales > GW2011-AR1 > CAZAGO01. Next base: position 4,916 of record CAZUOZ010000003.1, read on the forward strand.
TAATCTTCTCCTTCTATAATTAATTCCCCGGGTGTTATTGCTTTTCTTTCAACCATTTTATTCTTTTATTTCTTCCGAAAGCACGCTTCCGTGAGTCATTGAATTTAATTTATCATAAAAGTCCATAATCGCTCCTGCTGGAATGGATAGAACAGATTCTAAGCTTCCATCGTCGAGCCATTTCTCTTTTTCTTGATATTGGCTCACTAAACCATAAACTTTTCCTGTATGAACAGCAGGAACTACTATTTTTATTCTTTTCGTTTCCAGTTTTATTGGAAGAATCTTACTGACTTCTGTGATTATCTCTTTTATTTGTTGATCTATAGGAACATTTTTTATGTTAACATTAGCCTGTTCTAAAGCAGATCTTATTCTATCTGAAGTGTGTGGTCTTCCTGTTTTTGGATCAACAGCGTTAGTGGAAATAAATTCCACAACTTTTTTTATTTTATTTTCTCTTTCTTCGTCCCTGTAATCTTGAGTTAATTGAATTTCTCCTTCTTTAACTATTTTTTTTGCAATTTCATTTACGTCTTCAGTATTGAATGCTTCTTTTAATTCAGAACTTGAAGCAATCTCTCCCTTTTTTATATCTCTGAAAATCCTATCACCCTCTGCTTCGATATAAGAAGATTCTCCTTTTTTGAATTTCATAGCTTCTTCCATATCAACTAAGATTTCAAAATGTTTTCCCGCTTTTTTTATTCTTGCAGTTGTGTTCGGCATTTTATAATTTGCTAATATCTTCGCCAAGAATTCTTTCCGGAGAAATTTGATTGTTTTTTATTAAGACTAGTTCAAATCTTTTTATATCAAACTTTTTTCCCTGAATTTCTTCTAAGATTTCCAGCGCTAATTTAATTCCTTTTTTGATTGTCAAATCTTTGCTATACTTAGCTCTAAGTTTTTCTCTTATTTTTTCATCATTTTCTCCTATTGCAGTAGCATAATATGAAAGATAATTTCCTGTAACATCACTTGAATAAAGCTCAGGTTTTCCTCTATTTATTCCCCCAATCATTAAAGAGACTCCAAAAGGTCTTGCTCCACCATACTGGCTGAACTGTTGTTTTATATTTGAAATTTCTTTTATAACTAATTCTGGTTCAATTGGAGAATCGTATGTTAATCTGTGTTGTTGTGCCAGAACTTGTGCTCTTTCTATCAAAACTCTTGCATCCGAAATAATTCCCGCAACGCTTGAAATGATATGACTATCAATTTCATATATTTTATTTGCAGAGCTTGGAACAATAAGATCATCTTCTATTCTTTTATCTGCAAGTATGAATAAGCCCTCTGTACAAATCATTCCTAGGCTCGCGCTTCCAAGTCTTACAGTTTTTTCAGCATACTCTACCTGAAGCAAGTGCCCTTCTGGGGAGAACATAGTCGCAGTTCTATCATAACCCATCGCTTGATGTTGAATATCTGTTGAAATATCCATTTTTTTTATTTTTAGAGAATTTTATAATATTATAACAATCCACATTTATCTCTATACTTTTTTAAGAAAATCTGGTGATTTATAAGGTTTTCGGATGATAGAATTATTACTCTTTAATTCCTTTTTTTAGCCCTTTTAAGGTCCCACTTACTCTTTGAACTTCTATTGTTTCAGGCCAAAGAGCAAAACTAGCTTTTACTTGCTCAAGCATTTGCCTATTTATTGAAATTACTGCAGAATCTTTAGAGTATTTAATCCATCCAAGGCATGTTTTAGCCATCCCAAGTATACCTATAAATTCAAGAATAGACTTTTCAACATTTTCTCTTAGGTTTTTTCCTCTTAAAAAAAGATATCTCTTTTTCTCTCTCATAGTTGGCTTTAAAGGTTTCATGAGATTATTAAACAAAAGAAGTATTTATTGTTTTTGGAGATTTCCTTTTCTCTTTTTCTTAGTTTTTATAATTATCCAATAATTTAAAAATACTCATTTCTTCTAAGTATAAAAGAATTGAAAAGAGGAAAGATAATTATTTTTATATGGAAATTTGTACAGTAGGCGGATATGAAGAGGTAGGTAAAAATATGACTGCTGTAAAAATTGAGGAAGATGTTTTTATTTTTGATGCTGGGCTTCATATTCCAGGAGTTATTGAATTACAAGAGGAAGAAATTCAAGAAAAGTATACTGAAAAGAGTTTAAGAAGAGTTGGGGCAATTCCCGAAGATAGAATTTTAGATAAACTAGACTGGGCAAAAAACGTTCGTGCAATATTTATAAGTCATGCACATTTAGATCACGTCGGGGGTGTTCCTTATATCGCAGAAAGGTATCCAGATGTTCCAATATATGCAACGCCCTTCACAATGAGTGTTTTAGAAACAATTCTTGAAGATGAAAAAATAAAAATAAGAAATCCTCTTAAAACAATACAATCTAATTCAACACAAATAATAAAAGGGAAAAGCCAGGAGTATAAAGTAGATTTTATTCATACAACTCACTCTACGTTGCAATGTTCTTTTATTTCTCTCAATACTAATGAGGGAATTTTTTTCTATGCTTTAGATTTAAAATTTGATAACTATCCTACTCTAGGAAAAGCCCCTAATTATGAAAAGATGAAAGAGGCAGGAAGAAATGGGGTTAAAGTTTTAGTAGTAGATTCTTTATATTCTGGAACAGAAAAAAATCCTGGAGGAGAAAGAATTGCAAAACATTTATTAGAAGACGCATTCTCAAAAATAAAAAATGATCGTCGTTCTGCTTTTTTTGTTACAACTTTTTCTTCGCATATAGAAAGACTAAATAATATTGTTGAATTTGCTAGAAAAAATACTAGTAGAGAAATAGTTTTCTTAGGAAGAAGCTTAAGCAAATATGTTGATTGTGCTTCAAAAGTTGGGCTTTGCCCATTTAAAGGTAAAGTGAAATTGATAAAATATCGAAAGCAAGTAGAATCTTTTTTAAAAAAATTAGATAAGGAAAGAGGAAAATATTTAATTGTTTGTACAGGGCATCAAGCGGAAGAAGGTTCCATACTGGATAGAATTGTTAAAGATAAAACAGGATTTCATTTTAGCCATGGAGATAATGTTATTTTTTCTTCAAGTATTATTCCTGTTCCAGAAAACATTTTATCTAGAGAGAGGATGGATAAAAAATTAAGAAAAATTGGAGTTAAACTTCAAACAGATATTCATGTACACGGACATGGAGGAAGAGAAGATTTAAGAGAGATAATAAGATTAACGAAGCCTAAACATGTGATTCCTGCTCATGGGAGCATGCAGCAAGAAACACCGTTAATAGAGCTTTCAAAAGAATTTGGTTATAGATTTGGTGAAACTTCTCACTTATCTTCAAATGGTAAAGTATTAAAATTATAAAATTCAATTAATAAGATGGTGAACGAAGATATTCTTGGAGGAATAGAGAATGCGGTAGCAAAAGGCGAGCCGATAGAAGCTGTTATGATGGGTTTTTACAATTCCGGATATACTAAAGAAGATATAGAGTGGGCTGCAAAAGCGTTTCAATTAAATAAATTTAAACCCGTTTCAGTAGGTTTTCCTCAACAAAAAGGAGCATTTGCTAATGCTCAAAGAGCACAATCAACTACTTCTAAAGAAGAAAATACTCGTTTTATGAAGAAACCTTATGATCCAAAAGTAAAGCAACACGTTTCAGGGTATGATGATTCTTCGCCTTTTAAAGAAAAAGTACTCCTAATAGTTTTAGTTTCTTCACTTATCCTTTTGTTAGGTATTCTTGCGGCAGTATTTGTATTTAAAGAGCAATTGGTGAATTTTATAAACAGTTTATTTATTGGGTGATATGTCTCAAGTTTATCTTCCTCAAGAGGATTCTTTCTTGCTTTCTTCAACACTGAAAAAAGAAACTTTAAAATTAAAGAATAAAGAATTAAAGTTTCTAGAAATAGGAGCAGGTTCTGGAATTCAATTACAAACTCTTTTGAATTTTGGAATAGATAATAAAAATATTTTTGCATGTGATATAAATACTGAAGCCGTAAAGCAATGCAAGAGACAAAAATTTAATTGTATTAAATCTAATTTATTTGAAAAATTAAAGGGAAAATATGATTGGATTATTTTTAATCCTCCTTATCTTCCAGAAGATAAATTGGAAGATGAAGAATCAAAAATAGCAACTACTGGGGGAGAAAAAGGAAGCGAAATTATTAATGAATTTTTACGTCAGGCAAAAGGACATTTAGAAAAAAGTGGAAAAATTTTCTTGCTTACAAGCAGTCTAACAAAGGGAATAAAATGGAAAGGCTGGAAAAAAAAGATTCTTTCAAAAAAGAAGTTGTTCTTTGAAGAACTGAAAGTTTGGGAAATAAACTCTATTTCATAAACTCCATGCTTTCCTTGTCAAATTTTCCTTTGTAACCTATTTGAAAATATTTGTCTGGAATAAGTTCATTATATCTTTTAATGAATTTTTCTTCATCTAAATAAAATTTTCCACTCGAATATTTATTTTTAAACTCTTTTACTATTCTGTAAAATTCTTCAAGTTTTGAAAATAATTCATCTTTTCTTAATTCTTGGAGTCTTTTTGATTCCTTGTCTATCAAATTAAAAAATTCTAAAATAGTTAATCTTTCTTTTAACAAATGAAGCCTTCTTTCTATGGCTTCCACTGCAATTTGTTCACAATAAATTTTTCCCGTGAGAAAAAGAATGGCTCTGGCTTCGTTTATTTTTTCCCAAGTAGAATTTTTATTGTCTATAATTTTTTTGTATTTTTCCCAAAGTTTATCCAGTTCTTTTTTTATTTTTTCAGAATTCAACATATAAGTGTATTTCATTAATTCTAGCATGTTTTATCAAAAGAAATACAATTTAAATTTTTATCTATCTCCCTATAAAGAGGCATGAAAGTTTTTTACCTTCTTTTAACATAGAGAGAAGTTCTTTTTTGAAAAGAAATCCATACGCCCCGTTTTCCATTGCTTCTTTTTCATGATTTTCTCTGCTCATTACCAAGCAAGGGGTATTTTTTGAACTTGCTAAAGAAGCGATTTTTATTCCTCCTAAAGGGTCGTCTTCTCCAAAATGAACGTCGGTTAAAACGGCATCATAAGCATATTTTTCCAAAGCCCTTTCTGCAACATATGACCTTCTTGCAAAATTGAGTTCGTAACTTTCTTTTAGAGCATTTGCTAAAGGTTCATAAAATTCTTCTCTATCTTCAGCAATTAATAGTCTTTTTTTCATATTTTTCTAGAAAAAAGTAAACACTTAAACTTTTCTGTTTATCTCTTAATTCCTTTCCAGCCTTCTTTATCCAGTTTTTTTAGAGATTCAAATTGTTCTTCAAAAACAGGTTTTTTTGTTTGATAAAAAATTCCTGTTGGAATTTTTTTAACTTCATTGTAATCAAACTCTTCAGCTTTTTTCATTGCCGCTTCAAAGTTTGTCTTATCATGACCTTCTTCCTCTAAAGAATATATTTTGTTTTTATAATTTTTATCGGGATGAAAAATTAAACAAGGTTGAAGAATCTCTATAAAACAAAAACCTTTATGTTTTAATGCTTCTTTAAAAACACATTCTATTTGATTTACATCGGCAAATACTCTTGCAACAAAACTTGCACCTGCTCCAAGCATGATTTTTATAGGATTAATTGGATGTATTGCCGAACCCTCAGGAGTTGTTTTTTCTTTAAATCCTAATTCTGTTGTTGCTGCAGGTTGTCCGACGGTCAATGCAAATACCTGATTATTATGAACAAAATATTTTATATTAGAATTATATCTAGCCATGTGGATTAAATGTTCCATTCCCTCTGAATAAGCGTCTCCATCTCCAGAAAAACCAATAACATTTAAATGAGGATTTCCAATTTTTATTCCTAAGCAAGTAGGTAAGACTCTTCCATGAAGCGAATTTATTCCATTTAAGTTGAGATAATCAAACATTTTTCCATGACAGCCTATTCCAGTAACAATTGCAAATTTTTCTTTAACGTCTTTTTCTTTTTCTAATACTCTTTTTATTCCTGCAAGAACTTGAAAATTATAACATCCTGGACACCAAGTATTTTTTGTTGACGTAGAAAGGTTAGTCATTTTAATCTCCTTTCAATTTCTTTTTTTAATTCATCAGCTAAAAATGGCTTTCCGTCAAATCTTAAAATTTTATTTTTATCTTCAATAAGAATGCCTGTTTTTTCTCTTATTATTTCTCCCATTTGCCCAGTAGAATTATTTTCAATAAGAATAATTTTTCCTTTTAATTCATTTATAATTTCTTTTGGAAAAGGTTCAAGATATTTTATCTGGATAAATTTACAATCTATTTCTTTGATAGAATCAATTATTGCTCCTTTTGTTGAACCCCAAGAAATTAAAACATTTTTACTTTGTTTTTTCCCATAGATTTCATATTGTGAAAATTTTTTAGAATCTTTTTCAATAATTACATTTTTCTTTATTCTTTCAAGAATATTTTTTTTCACAATTTTTGAATCTTCGGTTGCACTTCCAATAGAATCTCTTTCATAAGAATTATATCTTATTAGTTTTGTTGACTTTTCAGATTTTGTTATTTTTGGTTTTCCTTTAAGGGTATAGAAGCTTTCCGCAAGATGTTTATCACTTAAAATAATTACAGGAATTTTATATTTTTGGGAAAAATAAAAAGCTTGACTAGTTAATTCAGCTGCTTCTCTTGGGCACCCTGGTGCTAAAATGACTCTTGGGAATTCTCCATGTCCCGAATGTCTTGCTAAATGCAAGTCTCCCTGGCTCGTCCCTGTTGCTACTCCTGTTCCGGGTCCTGGACGTTGAGCTAAATAAATAACTAACGGAATTTTTGCTTGCCCAGCCATGCTTAATCCTTCCGTCATTAAATCAAATCCTCCTCCAGAAGTACCTACCATTGATTTTGCACCAGTTGCAGCAGAACCTAAAGCAGCGATAATTACTGCAATTTCATTCTCTAATTCAAATGTTTGAAAATTATGTTCTTTTTGTTTTTGAGCTAGTTCAGAAAGAACCGAAGTTGCTGGAGTCATAGGATAGGCATAGAATAAATCTATTCCGGATTCTATTGCACCTTGTGAAATCCCTTGTCCTCCATTTATATAAATATAATTGCTATTTGTTTGTTTTTTAAGAGGCTTCCAGATGTTTGTTTCTTCAAATCCTTTTATAGCTTCTTTTAAATTTTCTTGAAATCTATCCATACTCTTTAATTCTTTTTTTAAATCTTCAAAATTTAAATTGAACATTTTAAAGAGAGCCCCAGCAAAATACATATTTGTAGAATCCCTTTTCAAAACAATTCCTCCTTTTTTAAGGGCTTTTTTATGAATCTTTTCCGTATTTTCATCAAGAGCAACAATTATATCGAATTCAGAATCATTGCTAAAAACAGGCTGTTCTGAAAAAGTTAGAATATTAGAATTATGCCCTCCTCTTATTAATGATTCATAATCTCTTGAACAAAAAACATAAAATCCTAATTTTATAAGTGCCTCTCCAAGACTGTGCGAAATTAAATTTGGACCACTTCCAGCAGCACCACCAAATAGAATATTCAACCTCATTTTTATTACAAAATAAAATATTATTTAAAACTATTCATTTTCGATTGTTCTTTTTTTCTGATAATCTTTATATACTTTGAGTTTTGTCTCTTTTTTAGGGGATTTTATACTATTAATATGACTAAATTTGCGCATCTCGCAGACGTACATCTTGGAGGTTGGAAACAAAAGCCAATGCAGGATTTGAATTTCCAAGCATTTAGTGCAGCGGTTGATAAATGCATAGAATCAAAGTTAGATTTTATTCTTATTTCTGGAGACTTATTTGATTCGGCTTATCCTCCTATAGAAATTTTAAAAGAGACTTTCGGAGAATTTAGAAAAATAAGTCAAGCAAAGATACCTTGTTTTATAATTGCAGGCTCTCATGATTATTCCGTTTCAGGAAAAACTTTTTTAGATGTTCTGGAAAAAGCAGGATTTTGTAAAAATGTTGCAAATTTTGAAGAGAAAGGCGATTATTTTTTGCTTAATCCTACCGTTTATAAAAATGTTGCAATATATGGTTATCCTGGAAAAAAATCGGGGTTAGAAGTTCCAGATTTAAAAAGGATAAAAATAAATGAGGCGCCAGGTTTTTTTAAGATTCTTATGCTTCATACTACTCTTGATAAAGCAAAAGGAACACTTCCAATAGATTCAGTGGAAGCAGATTCTCTCCCAGCATTTGATTATTATGCTATGGGGCATTTGCATATAGATTTTCTTTATCAGAATTTTGTTTACCCAGGGCCAGTTTTTCCAAATAATTTTCAAGAATTAGAGGATTTGAATTGCGGAAGCTTTTATTTAGTTGATACAGAAACACCCTATCTTCTTAAAAAAATAGAAATAAAACTAAAAGAAGTTATTTCTTTTGAGATAGAGATTAATAATTCTCTTGAGGGAACGGAAAGAATAATTTCAGAGATAAGTAACAAAGATTTAGAAGATAAAATCGTTTTATTAAGGGTAAAAGGTGAGCTTGAAAAAGGAAATATTTCAGACATAAAATTTGCTCAAATTGAATCTTTTGTGAAACAAAAAAAGGCATATTTTTTATTAAGAAATACTCATGATTTGAATACAAAAGAAGTAGAACTTGAAATTGAAATTAAAAATTCTGAAAACATAGAAGAAGAGGTTATAGAAAAGTATTCTTCTCAAAATCCTTCCGATTTTAATTCATTAATTCCTGAATTAATGAATATTCTTTCTCTTGAAAAGCAAGAAGGTGAGACTAATGAAACATTCGAAACTCGTCTATTGGAAGGAGCAAAAAAAATTTTAGTTTTTTAAAATGATAGTAAAAAAAATTTATCTTGAAAATATAAGAAGTTATGAAAAACAAGAAGTAGATTTTCCAGAAGGGTCCATTCTTTTATCTGGAGACGTAGGTTCTGGAAAAACTTCAATACTTCTCGGAATAGAATTTGCTCTTTTTGGGCTTCAGCCAGGACAGAGAGGTTCTTCTATTCTAAGAAACGGGGCAGAGGAAGGAAAAGTTATTTTGGAATTTGAGGTGGATGGAAAAATTGTTTCTGTTGAAAGAAATTTAAAGAGAGGAAAGACTGTTTCTCAAACTAATTGTTCTATTCAAGTGAATGGAGAGAAAAAAGAAATTTCAGTAACAGAATTAAAAAATGAAATATTAGAAATTTTAAATTATCCTAAAGAGTTTTCTAAAAAACAAAATGTTCTTTACAAATTTACAGTCTATACTCCTCAAGAAGAGATGAAACAAATTATTCTTCAAGATTCTGAAACAAGAATGAATACTCTCAGGCATGTTTTTGGAATAGATCGATACAAAAGAATACTTGAAAATGCATCTGCTCTTGCAATAAAAATAAGAGAGGAAAAGAGAGGAAAAGAAGCACTCATTTTGAATTTAGAGGAAGACAAAGCAGAATTAATCTCCAAGGAAAAAGAATTATCTTTGAAAGAGATAGATTTAGATTTATTTGAAAGAGATATTCTAGAAAAAAAGGAAATTAGAGAAAGTATACAGAAAGAAAAGGAAGAAGTTTACACTAAAATAGAAGAAAAAAGAAAACTTCAACAAGAAGTAGAAAAAACTAATCTAATGGTCTTGAATAAAAATAATTCTATATCTGAAAATGAAAGAATTCTTAGACAGTTAATTATTCAAATAGAAGAAGCAGAGAAATTAAAGTTTGACGAATCAAAAATAAATACAATCAATAATTTTATCTCTGTAAAGAAAAAAGAAAAAGAAGATTTACAATCTCATCTCTTGGAAATAAATTCTCAAATCCATGTATTAAGAACAAAAAATGAAGAAAGCAGTTCTTTGCAGAATAAATTTTCAAGTTTAGAAATATGCCCAACTTGCCTCCAAAATGTAGATTCTGTTTATAGGGCAAATGTACTGAATAAGGTTCATTCAGATTTAGCCGAAAATAAAAAAAAGTTGAATTTATTTGAAGAGGAAAAAAACTCTCTTTTGGGAAAAATTCAATCAATAAATCTTGAGGTTTCTCAGAATGAAAAAGAGTTGGATTCTCTAAAATTGCTTAAAATAAAACTTCAGAATATTCAAGAAAAAAGAGAAAGAGTAGAAGATATAAAAAAAATAAATTCTTTGTTGGAAAAAGATATAGGGCTTCTTACTCAGCATATTTCAACGCTAAAAAGTTCCGTTTTTGAATTGTCTAAATTCGATTTACTTTTTGAAGTAAAAAATAAGGAATTGCAAGAAGCTATGAGTAGAGAAAAAGAATCAGAGATAAAAGCGGCGGAGTTAAGAAAAGAAATTTCTTTGTTTAAAATTCAGATAAAAAATTTGGAAAGCAAAATAAAAAAAACAGAAGAAATGAAGCTCCAGTTCAATTATCTTTCAGAATTAGAAGAATGGATATCCAAGCAATTCATGCCTCTAATTGTTTTTACCGAAAAGAGTGTTATGGTTAAATTAAAATCTAGTTTTTCAAAGTTCTTTCAAGAATGGTTTTCAATGCTAGTTTCAGATTCATTTAATGTTAGACTTAGTGAAGATTTTACACCAATAATAGAACAGCAAGATTATGAAATTGATTACTCGTATCTTTCTGGAGGAGAAAGAACGGCAATTGCTCTTGCATATCGTCTTGCATTAAATCAGATTATAAACTCTTTATTAAGTAAAATAAAAACAAGAGAATTAGTTATTCTTGATGAACCGACAGATGGGTTTTCAGAACAACAACTTGATAAGATGAGAGATGTTTTTCAGCAGTTGAATGTAAAACAATTAATTATTGTAAGCCATGAGCAAAAGATAGAAGGTTTTGTTCAAAACGTTTTAAGATTTAAAAAGGAAATGGGAGTTACGAAGAGAGAACTGATTGAATAAAATGGGTTTAGATTTAAGGACAAGAAAGCTTGCAAAGCTTGTAGTAAATTATTCTGTTTTTGTAAAACCTGGAGAAAAGGTTATAATTTCTGGAGGTTCTGAATCGATTCCATTTTTGGTTGAATTATACAAAGAAATAATCCTCCAAAAAGCACACCCCATTGTCAAAGTAGGATTACCCGATGTAACAGATTTCTTTTACAAATATGCTACAAAAGAGCAAATCAATAGATTTCCCGATGAATGGATGGATACCGTAAAAAAAGCACAGAAGTATATTGGAATAGACACGGAATTAAACACAAAACAACTTACAAATTGTGATTCAAAAAAAATTATAGAGAGAGGAAAAGTAACACATCAAATTTCTAATTATATTTGTGATGAAAAAGAGAAGATAAGAAGATGTACAACTGCTTATCCAGTAATCGCTCTTGCTCAAGAGGCAGAAATGTCGTTAACAGATTATGAAAATTTTGTTTATTCTGCATGTCTTCAGGATTGGAAAAAGTTAGGAAAGGAAATAGAAAATATAAGAAGAGTTTTTGAAAAAGGAAAAAAAGTTCATCTAAAAGGTGAAGGAGTTGATTTGAAATTTTCAATAGAGGGAAAGAATTGTGTTGCAGATAAGGGAGAAGAAAATATGCCTGGAGGAGAAGTTTTTATGGCTCCGATTAGAGAGAGTTTAAATGGATGGGTAAAATTTGATTATCCTGCGATTCGCTCTGGAAAAGAGGTTTCTGATATTTTTTTAAGGTTTGAAAATGGGAAGGTTGTAGAATCAAATGCATCAAAAAATGAAGATTTCTTAAAACAAATGTTGAATACAGATGAGAATTCAAAATATGTGGGGGAGTTTGGAATAGGGTGCAATCCTAAAATAAATAAATTTACAAAAAATCTTTTATTTGACGAAAAAATAGGAGGAACGATTCATCTTGCCTTGGGAAGCGCATATAAAGAGAATGGAGGAGGAAATGATTCTGCAATACACTGGGATATTGTAAAAGACATGAAAAAGGCTAGAATAATTTTAGATGGGAAGATTATCCAGGAGAATGGGAAATGGAAAAATTAGAAAACAAAACATTTATAAAATCTTTTTTTTATTATCCTTTATCCAAAATAAGTGATTCTTTTGAAATAAAATGGATGATGAATTAAAGAAGTCAATGCTGAAGACAGGAACAACTATCCTGGGAATTGTTTGTAAAGATGGAATTGTAATGGCTTCCGATAGGCAGGTTACTGCAGGAAATCTTGTTGTAAATAAAAACTTCCCTAAGACAAATAAAGTAAATGAATATATTTTAATTTCTTGGACTGGAGGAGTTGCTGATGCTCAAAGACTTTCTAAAGTTCTTTCAGCAGAATTAAAATTAAAAGAATTAAAATCTCGTTCAAGACCAACTGTAAGGCAGGCTGCCAATTTAGTCTCAGCAATAACTTATTCAAGTATAAGACAACCAACAATGATACAGAATATTGTGGGAACTCTAATAGCAGGAATTAATGAAGATGGAACATCCGAGTTATACACCATAGAACCAGCAGGGAGCATAATAAGAGTGGAAGATTATGATGCTAATTTTGGAAGCGGTATGCCTTATGTTTTAGGATTTCTTGAAAGACAATACAAGAAAGGAATAAGTGTGGAAGAAGGAGTAGAGTTGGCAAAAGAATCCTTAAAGAGTTCAACTCAAAGAGATATAGGCAGCGGATATGGGATAGATATTTATTCTATTACAAAAGACGGAATTAAAAAAGTCGTGACTCAGGAGATTAATCCAGAATACAGGGATCAATAATCATACTAACTCTTAAAATGAATATTCTAGAAACGATAAAAGAGAAGCTTGGACAGAAAATAACTGAAGATTGCTTTGAAAGTGCAAATATTGTTCTTTACACTGATAATGAGAAATTCTTCAAAGAGGGAGAATCAAAAGTAAAAGAAATAGTAAACGAGATTAAAAAGAGAATAGAACTAAGGGCAGATCAAAAGATACTTATGGATCAATCCGAAGCTGAAAAAAAAATAAGAAGCATTGTTCCAGAAGAAGCGGAAATAACAGAAATTATATTTGATATTCAAAGGAGTATAGTTGTAATAGAAGCAAAAAAACCAGGAATGGTTATTGGAAAGCAGGGTTCAATTCTTGAAGAAATAAAAAAAGCAACTCTTTGGGTTCCTCAGGTTCAGCGTTCTCCTGCAATAAAAAGTCAAATTACTGAGAGCATAAGAGAGGTTCTTTATGCTAATAATAATTACAGAAGAAAGTTTTTGCACTCTATAGGTGAAAAAATATATAGAGAGTGGAATCCTGAAAAAGTTGAAGAGTGGGTTAGATTGACTTTTTTGGGAGGGGCAAGGCAAGTTGGAAGAAGCTGTATACTTCTTCAAACTCCAAATTCAAAAATACTTCTAGATTGTGGAATAGATGTCGCTTCACAAGGGCAGGATAAATTTCCTTATCTTGATGTATCAGAATTTGATATCTCTCAATTAGATGCAGTTATAATAAGTCATGCACATCTAGATCATGTAGGTTTGCTTCCTTAC
>CAZUOZ010000003.1:18447-34456 GCA_964621965.1 Candidatus Woesearchaeota archaeon
AGATGCAGTTATAATAAGTCATGCACATCTAGATCATGTAGGTTTGCTTCCTTACCTGTATAAGATGGGTTATAAGGGTCCAGTTTATATGACCCCTCCCACAAGAGATATCGCTGCGCTTCTTTCTTTAGATTTTATTGGTGTGGCTTATAAACAAGCAGCAAGTCCTCTTTTCGGTTCAACAGATATAAAAGAAATGGTGAAACATAGCGTATGTATAGGTTACAATGAAGTAACCGATGTTACTTCTGATATCAGATTGACTTTTTATAATTCTGGACATGTTTTAGGAGGAGCAATGGTTCATTTGAATGTTGGGAATGGATTGCATAATTTTCTTTATACAGGAGATTTCAAATACGGAAATTCAAGACTATTAGATCCAGCAGTAAATATTTTTTCTCGTGTTGAATCAGTTCTTGCCGAATCTACTTATGGTGCAAAAGAAGATGTTCTTAATTCAAGATCTAAATCTGAAGAAGAGTTAGTATCAATATTAAATAAGGCAATTTCAAGAAAGGGAAAAGTTTTGATTCCAGAGTTAGGATTAGGAAGAGCACAAGAAACAATGCTTGTTTTGGAGGATGCAATGAATTCTGGAAAATTAGAAAAAGTTCCGATATATATAGATGGAATGATATGGGATATTAATGCGATACATACGGCATATCCCGATTTTTTAAGTTCAAAAGTAAGATCACTTGTTTTTCAGGATAAAAATCCTTTTGTTTCTGAAGTTTTTTCAAGAGTAGGTTCTTTTCAAGAAAGAAAAAAAGTTGTAGAGGGAGGGCCTTGTATTGTTTTGGCAACTTCTGGTATGCTTATGGGAGGAGCATCTGTAGAATATTTCAGAGAGTTTGCAGGAAATGAAAATAATGCATTAGTTTTTATATGTTATCAAGGAATTAATTCTCTTGGAAGACAAGTTCAGGAAGGAGAAAAAGAAATAAAAATGAACGTGGATGGAAAAGAAGAAATAATTAAAGTAAAATTAGAGATTCACACCCTAAAAGATTTTTCTGCACATTCTGGAAGAAATGAGCTTGTGTCTTTTTTTAATAATATAAGACCAAAACCAAAAAGGATAATACTTAATCATGGAGAAGTTTCAAAATCTTTAGATTTGTCTTCTGCTTTGTATAAACTTAATAGGGTTGAAACAAATGTTCCAAGAACTCTTGAGACTTTAAGACTAAGGTAAGTTATAATTTAAATACTTATTTTTATTCTTTTTAATAACCTAAATATAAAAATGAAGCATACAGTAAGAATAACGGCAATACTTCTTTTAATGTTTGTAATAACACAATTTATAGGGCTCCTAGTTATTTATGCAAATCCTTTGAAAGTGGACGCTATTTCATCAGAAGGAGGAATAGAGGAAATTGCAAATCCGTATCTCGAGTGGATTACTCCTATGGAAGCAAAAACTAGCACAGATTTTATTTCCTTTTTTACTCAAATAATTCTTGCTTTTATTCTTGCAGTAGGAATTCTTTTCTTTTTAATGAAGTTCAAAATGGAAATCTTTTTGAAAGGATGGTTTTTTCTTGTAATTACTATTGCCCTTTTTCTCACTTTTTTAGCATTTGAGAAAATAGTTCCATTTGTTATTGATTTGAAACTAGCCATCGTTTTAGCAGCAGTTTTTGCACTATCTTTTTCTTATTTAAAGACTTATAGAAGAGGAATTTTTGTACATAATTTTACAGAAGTTTTAATTTATCCAGGAATTTCTGTAATATTTGTTTCTATTTTAAACATATATACAATTATAGGTTTGCTTGTGCTTATTTCTCTATATGATGCTTGGGCTGTTTGGAAATCAGGGATAATGCAAAAAATGGCAAAGTACCAAATGAATAAATTAAATATTTTTTCTGGATTTTTTATTCCTTATATTTCAAAAAAAGTAAAAGCCAAAATAAAAGAATTGAAAAAAAAGAAGTCAAAAAATAAAATAAGAGTTAATGTGGCTATTCTTGGAGGAGGAGATGTAGTCTTTCCAATAATTACTTCAGGAGTAGTAATGAAGAGTTTTGGCTTGATTCCAGCACTTTTCGTAATCCTTGGAGCAACTCTTGGGTTATCTTATTTACTTTTCTTTGCAGAAAAAAAGAAATTTTATCCAGCAATGCCTTTTATAACTGCCGGGATATTGCTCTGTTTGAGTCTTTTCTGGTTGATTTTAGCCTAAGAAATAATTCTAATCCTTTTTGTCTATAAAATACTATTAAATGTTCTCACTATTAGAAGGTAACAAAACATAAGATTTATAAAACCCTATTTGTCTATACTTTCAGTTAAAAATGATAACACAAAGAGAATTAATTGTAAAATTAAAAGATTACTTTGACTTAAATGTCTATGAGACTAAAGTTTGGTTAGCTTTGCTTAGCAAGGGAATTGCTGCTGCTGGAGAGGTTGCAGATATTTCTGGAGTTCCAAGAAGCAGAACCTATGATGTTTTAGAAAGTCTTGAAAAAAAAGGATTTGCCATGGTTAAACTTGGAAAACCTGTAAAATACATAGGAGTAAAACCAGGTGTTGTGGTTGAAAAGATGAAGAATAATCTAAAAAAAGAAACAGAGGATAAAATTTCTGCCTTTGCAAAAATAGGAGAGACAAAAGAATTCTTTCAACTGGAAGAATTGTACACTTCTGGTCTTGATCCAGTAAAGAGAGAAGAACTTTCTTCATCTCTTAAAGGTAAGTCTAATATTTCTGCTCAAATTAGAGAGAGTCTTCAAAATGCAAAAAAAGAAGTTATAATTTGCAGTTCAGCATTAGAGATTTCTTCAAAATTAAAGCTTTTTGCTCAAACTTTTTCAACCCTTCAAAAAGCTAATATTAAACTGAAAGTAGCTTTATTTGGAGAAGAAAAAATGATATCCGAGTTATCTAAAAAGCTTGGAATAAAAATAAAGAGAGTCCAATTAAATGCTAAATTTTTTATAATTGATAAAAACGAAATTTTATTTTATGTTTCTAAGGGAGAAGATGAGGATATTGCAATATGGTTAAATTCATCATTCTTTGCAGAAGCTTTTGCGGCTATGTTTGATAAAGCTTTAGAACATTAGATACTTTTTATTTGATCTATAGACATATTTTTTACTTTTTCTTCGTTTTTTTTAATCCATTTATCTAAGAATTTTTTAATATTTTCTTCAAATTTATCTTCAGAATAAAATCTGCCTTTTTTTAAAGAAAATTCCTTATGCCTTTTTTTAAAAGCAAGAACATTTTTCTTATCTTCTATAAATGGACCAGAAATAATTATTTTTTCTTTAGGTTTTACCGATAAGAAAACCTTTGCTTTTTTATCTCCTTCATAAATAAAAGCTTCTTTTTGAATTTCAAATCTTTTTTCAGTTTCTCTTTTAAGGTGATTAAAAAATTTTAAAAGCTTACTTCCAGCTATATCTCCTTCTTGCTTTGGAGTAACTAATTCAAAACATACAAAATTTTCTTTATTTTTCTTAGCAATTTTTTTTATTTCTTCTATGTTTTGCTTTTTTTCTTCAAATGCTTCAATTTCTGGTTTTTTTATAAAATCTTTACACTTTTTTTTGAACCTTTCAAAAGTCTCCTGAGAAAGAGCTGCAAGGACATTTCTTTGTTTACAAGTAGGATCGATTAAAATTATAGGCGAAGATAATTTTGAGCTGTTTAAATCCAAAAGAATTCTTTTTTTATTTGGATATGCTTTTTCCATATCAATTATTATTCTCTCCTTGGAATTTGCAATTGCCTTTATAAAATTAAAAAAACTTTTATAATGGAATATTAAGAGTTCTAAACCATATCCAGAGAATCCTCGAATATATGATTCTGCTCCATAACACTCAGAAGCATAACAAAAAGCCTTGGCAATTTTTATTTCATCTAGTATTTTTTTATTTTTTATTTTTTTCTTTATATATTTTACATGAGAATAAGAGAAGTCAGTGATATTTTCTGCTTCAAAAGGTTTTCTTATTCTCTTTACAGGAATAATTTCCATAAAGAAATTTTGGGCTTCTTTTATTCTAAAATAATCTCTAGAACCATGAATTCTTATAGGATCTTTAAAAGATTTTAGAAGTCTAGATGTCAAAAGAGAGAAATCTTCGTATGCATGTTTTTTTCCATACCTTACAAACAAATCTACGTCATATTCTCCTTTCTTAATAGAAGTATTCTTTGCAAAGCTTCCTCCAATAAAGATTTCCGCATCTATATTTTGAATTTTAATTTCTCTTTTTAATATTTCAACAAATTTCTTTACACTTAAAGAAATCTCTTTAACTTCTTTTGGAGAAGGTTTTATTTTTTTTAGAACCTCATTTATCACTTCTTCGTGTTTTTTCATTATTTCTTTTTTTACCTCTTATTTTTTCTATTTCTTTTGATTCTTTAGAATTTTTTTTCAAAGTAGGAGTCAAATCAATAATATATTTTCCTTCACCTATCTTATAGACTATTGGTCTTTGTTTTTGGAAAATATTTGCTAAATCAAGTTCAAATTTGCCTTCTCCACTTACTCTAACAGACTCTATATCAAGAATTACTGGAGCATCCTCTTCATTTATGCCGGCTATTTCTCTTATTTCTTTTTCTATACTTTCTTTTTCTTTTTCAGGAATTTCTATTGGTTCTCTTCTTATTTGCTCTAATTGTTCTTCTTTTATATAAAAAAAGAAATGACTACCGCAATTGCTACACCCCTCAAGAATCTCTTTCGAACCTATTGGAAAAATTTTTTTACAGTGTACGCATTGATGTGGCATAATAAATTAAAATAAAAAGACATTAAAAAGTTATCTAAATTTTAAGAATTATTTATTCAAAAGCAATTCAATTTTCTTAGGGTTCTTTTTTATTTCCTTTACAATTGTTGCTGGCCCGATAATTGTAATGGTTCCAAGTTCCCCTCCAGATATTGCTTTAAGGACGTTTTTTCTCATTTTTTCAATAATTCCCTCTTCTTCATTTCCTTCTATTACTGCGAGTTCTATTCCTTTAAAGTTCTTTATAAATCCAATCATTGCCATAGTGTCTCCAATAAGTCTTGCTTCTTCTTCAGATTTTAATCTTCCTTGTAAAATAAGTATATTATTTGAAAGAACAATTGTCAAAATTTTTTTTATTCTAGAATTACTATCTAAGTGTCTTATTTCAGAATAAGGTAAAAACTGAATAGAAAGTCCTTTTATTTTGCCTATACCTTTTTCGCTCTTTTTTTTGGAATCCATCTTATGTCTTTTTTGATAGCTTAAATAATGCTTCATAAAATTCTTCTATATTCTCTCCATATCTTGCACTTATTCCAACGACCTCATATTCTGGAAATGCCGCTTCTATCTTTTTTAAATCTGCCTTTTTAAGGTCTACTTTATTTGCAACAATAAGAACAGGTATTTTTCTTGCAACCAAGTTCCCAATTATTGTTATATTAACCTGATTATACGGATTTTCTGTGGCATCCAAAACAACTACAACTAAATCCATATCATCAAGCCATTTTATGCTCTCTATTACTCCTTGAGTTGCTTCTTTTGCTCTTTTTTTAGCATCTTTTTTTCCTAATTTATATTTTAAAAAGTCTTCATAATCTATTTTTGTTGCAATTCCAGGGGTATCTATAAGTTTGAATGTAATTTTTTTCCCTTTATATTCTATTTCAACTCTTTCTTTGAACTGTACATTTCTTGTTTCATGAGGAATTTTACTTACGCTTCCTATTCCCTCCCCTGTGAAATCTTTACATATTCTATTTGCAAGGCTAGTTTTTCCTGCATTTGGAGGCCCATAGAAGCCTAAGCTCATTTTCTTTTTATTTCTAAATATTGTTGAAAATATTCTTTGAAAAAAATCTTTAAAAATTTTTATTACCATTTCTCTTTTTTGTTAACTAAGTTTATAAAACTTTTCCGTTTTTTTAAAAAGGTTTTCTGAGAGGATTTGCTCCCTGAATCTGTTGTTTTGGTTTTTCTTTTTTGTTTAAAAGTTTATCTATAAATCTTGTTAAAGGGAGTTCAATCATTCCAGTTCTTTTTCCTGAGTATTTTTTTAGGACATATGTTATTTGTTCCCCTGTCCATCCAGACTGTTTAAGATTATTTTTCATTTGTTCTTCTCCCTCTCCTTTTTTCTTAGCTATATCTACATACGAAATTAGATTGTATAAATCATTTCTATTTTTGAATAGATAAGTTTCATACTTTCTTTTATACCACACTGAAAGGAGAGTATATGCTATGAATGCAGCAATAAGAAGGAAAAAGACTGAAATAATAATCATCTTTACTCTTGTTCTTATATTTTCTGCAATAGGGGTTATGTTTTCCTCTTCAATTAAAAGAGCATTTATTTCTAGAGATAGAAATGTAGGAAGTTCTTCATAATCTATTATTTCAGAAGTTGTAAATTCTATTTCTTTTGTATTTTCATCTAAAATCCAATAGATATAACCTCCACTTTCTTTTCCAAAATAGTTTGTTTTATCCTTGAATTCTAAATCTTTCATTTGTTTCAAAAATAAATAGACTTTTTGATCAGGTTGGTTTTTTTCTATATTCATTTTAACTTGTGTAAGAATAGGTTTCGTTTCTCCATCAGTCACAGCAGAAAATCTATTCATACTTACACTTGTTTTCATATTTTCCATTTGCCATCCAATAATTGCACTTCTGTAAAGATTTCTTTGTTTAGTAGAATATGTCCCTCCACCAATTTCTTTTAATATTTCCAAATCAATTTTATCTTCCATCGGATAAAAAGGTAAATTTTGAACTTTTGTTGTAATTGCAATTAATTCAGGGATATCTATTAAAGAAAGATTAGTAATTATATTCAAATAATCTTCCTCCGTAGAAGCAAATTCATGTTCTCTTTGAATGTCCTTTAATTTTTTTTCTGAATTGCTTATTTCTAAGGTGGGGGTCAATACTCTTTGAGCAAACTCATCAAACGAATTAATTTGTATTTTTATTCCTTCTAATAAATCAATTTTTCTTTCAATTTCAGAGGAAATTTCTTCTTTTGGAATTGTTGCAAGAACTTCGAAAGTTTTAGAAGAGGTTAATCCTTCCGAATCCTGGACATCCACAGTTAAATAGTATCTTTTGGATGCAGGATAAGTGTGTGTAGTTTTATTTATTGAAGTTTTTTGAATAGTTGTGCTGTCATTAAAACTCCAAGAGTAAGAAGTTATATTTTTGATAGAAGAGACCAATACTGTAAAACTAACTGGAACCATTGAAGGAAATGTTGTAGGATATATTCCGGTTATTCTGGGGAAATTTTTTATTTCAATTTTTTGAGAAAAAACTTTTTTTTCATTTAGATTTAAATTAAATGTTTTGTTTCCATATTCGCTAGGAGCACTAAAGTTTCCAAACTCTAAAAATATTTTTTGAAAAGGCGCATCTATTTTTGGAGCAATTTTTTTTATAGAATATATTTCTCCAATTTCAGTTCCCCCTAAATTAGTTGTATATTCTACCTTTAAACCACTTATATTTATTTTTTGAGATTTTTGGGAAAAAACTTTAATTGGGATAATACATCCTTCTTCGGGGCATTCATCTGTTCCATATGTTGATTCAATATAATCTTTTATATGATTCATAGTATCTTCAGAGGAATCTGAAATAAATATTTCTCCTACAGAATCAAAGCCCATACCTTGTGCAAATATTTCAAAGACAGCATTTTCATCGGGATTTCTTTCCGATTCTTGATAAAATCCGCAACCAGATACAGGGTCTGAATATCCCCTTAATTTTAAATTTCCATCTCTTTCTGAATATATACAAACATAATAAGCGGTTGGCTCTTTAACAGGATAATCAATAATACATGAAGCGTTCTGAGATCCAGAAATCAGTGGAAGATCACAATTTATCCCTTCTATTTCTTCCATATTCAACGTGTATAAACCCATCTTTAAACCTCTAGCATCCTCTGTTTGATTATTTACCCATGCTCCTATCTTAAAAGATGGAGAGGAAGGAAGAATTATTCTCTGACAGTGTTTGCTTGGGAATTTTCCAATTTTATATTGTTCTAACTCTTTAGAAGAATTGAAACAACCCCTAGTTAAAAGAGAGTTGCACGAATCCTCTACAGAATATTTTTTCTCATTTATAAATTCTACAGAATTATCATTTAGAACATCTATTTCAAATTGGCTAGAACATGAAGGCTCTGCATCACTTTTAAGTGTAAAGGATAAAGAGGTAATAGCTTTTATTTTTCCTTTTAGAACAAAGCCAATTATTTTTTCTTGTTGGATATTTAGAGAAAAATTTATACTTTTTTTACCCAATCCTTCAGTTTTATAATCTGAAGCACATCCCGCAATGTTACAATTGTAATCAGATCCTTCATTTTCACTTAATAGACTCATAAGAGAAATAGAATTATTATTTGAATCTATAAATAGAGAATCTGCAGGTTCATCTTCAAGACTAATATTTATCCATCCAGATATTTTTTCACCAGGATTATAATCAAGTTCAATGTTATGAGAAGCGTTCCCTATTTGAAAACTAGCGGAAATAAAACTTACAAAAAATAAAGCTGTAATCAGCATCAATACCCCTTTTAATTTCATGTAACACTCCTAGAGAAAAAGAATTTATAAATGTTTATTTTATATTCTTAAATAAATCTTCAAAGAATTATTTTTTTCTTTTCTTTTTTAATTTATTTTTTTTCTTCTTATGCCAAAAAATAAAATAATAGATTAATATAATTACAACTAATGTGGAAATTATTTCTCCTATAGTGAAGAATGAAAGAGCAATTGCTGTTGGACAAGGAATGCTAGATATACAACCTATGGGGCCTTTACATTCTTCACATGATTCATAATCTGGATTAGGAATATGCCAGAGACCATCTGGAGTCTGAAATGATGTTGCTTCAGTTTCAAAAGAATATGAGTTCTCTCCCCAATCTAGGCCCTCAGTAAAATAACCATAATCAAGGAATCCATCGTCTTCACAAGTATCTCCGGTTTCTAATCTGAATTCGGAGCACACCCCAAGATGGTATTTATATACAGGAGGGTTATTACCTAATGGAACACATGCTCCATCGGTTTCTAATCCAGGATTATTTATACATTTTTCTTCTCCGTTCTTTTCAACCCATGCACAAGAGCAAGTTCTTTTATAATAACAATCAGTATAACCATTAACAGTTTCACCCGTTCTTTCGTTGCATGAAGAACCATACTCCACATCAGTAGGAGTAGTTGCAAAGAAACAAGGGTCAGATTCGCATTCTGTAGGATTAGAGTATGTTCCACATCCTGAAGAAGATTCACAAAGGTCCATACTAAATGGAATAATTTCAGCAATTAAATTTTCACTTTTAACAGTATTTTCTGCTCCTTTTGCTAAAAAGTAAAATTGAAATTCATCTCCAGATAAATCTCTTCCTTTTCCTAAATCCGTTTTAGTAATTTCCCAAATTGTAGTGGTTTTTCCAGAGGCGTCTGCATACGCAGTAAGTGCATCACTATCCGTTCTTATTTTATCGTCACTAAGAAGATCATCCTCATATATTTCAAAGATTGCAGAATTCCCGGAGTTCATTCCAGTGTAATCAAATACCATCATTACTTCTGTACCTCCTTCTGATAATACCTTCATTTTATTTTCAGGAATTTCATTTCCATTCTTATCTCTCCAGTATGCTTGTGGAATAAAAGTTGCCTGTTCAACTATAAATGAAATTTCGTTTGATTCTGGGCTTCTGTATCCTGCAAAAGTTCCTATAGCTTTTTCTTCAGTATATGCTCCAATCCAATTAGCCGTGCTTATAACAGGAGAAGGATTAAAATTAACTCCGCTTGCTCCAGTAGAATAAGCAGTGCAAGACTTTTGCCCATTTGTAGGGAAATCTTCACTAAATGTGCAATTAATAGTTAATTTCCCATCTATTCCTGTGGAAATTCCATAGACCTCATAAAGGTTTATCCAATTTTTGTCTACGATTCCATCTTTTTTTAAATAAATATATATTTCTGCACCAGTTAGAGGAGATCCAGAAATATTTTTTAGTTCATATACAATTGTTTCATATTTGCTTTCTTGATGATATTTTTGATTTAAAGAGTACCAAGGATCAGTTCTAAAAATATTTAATATATAGCTAGTGTTTTCTGAAGAGGTAAATGGAGGATAAACTAGAGCACTACAACAAATTTTTATGGGATAATCATTAAACCCCCCAATATGAGCATTTGTTGAAGAAGATAAAGAAAGGACTGGAATTGAATAATCTCCAGAACAACTTCCTTCTGATTGAGAAATGCAAACAAGATCTCCATAACAAACGTTTATAAGGTAATTACTTTCGGAAGCGATTTCTGCATGAGCATTAGTTAGTGAAGATAGCCTTATTATTGGACTTTTTCCTTCACAACTAGAAATAGCGCCTGGAAAATCTCCACAAATTACATAATTGTAAAAAGGAGAGTTTGCTATCAATCCTCCATGAGCATTTGTAGAACTAGACAAAGCAAGAAAGCTATTCTCTGAATCGCATTCAGATTTAAGCTTTATTTGAAAATCGGCAGAAATAATTCCTAATAAAAATATCAACAGAAATATAAAACTAATACTTCTTATCCCCTTTAAATCCATATCAGAATTACAAGAAAAAAGAATTTATAAATGTTTATTCTATTCTGTTAATATTTATTGAATAATTAAAGATGATAAAATCTTAACCTTTTATAACAAGGAGAGGTTTTAATCTAGCAACTTTTTTATTTAATCCAATTTCATCTACAGTTTTTATTACTTCATCTATATTTTTGTACACCTCTGGAGCTTCTGCTGCCAATCCATTTAAACTTCCAGTTCTTATTTCTATTCCTTCTTTTGAGAGGTTTTTTTTAACTTCTTCTCCAGTAATATTTTTCATTGCTGAATGTCTACTACTAACTCTTCCTGCTCCATGGACTGTGCTACCAAATGTTAATTCTTCTGCTTTTTTTGTTCCAACAAGGAGATAAGAAGCAGTTCCCATACTCCCAGGAATGATTACAGGTTGACCTATTTTTCTGTATTTTTGTGGAATTTCTTTTCTTCCAGGCCCAAAACTTCTCGTAGCACCTTTTCTATGAACGCATATTTCTTTTCTCTTTCCGTTTATAGTGTGTTTTTCAAATTTCGCAATATTATGACAAACATCATAGATCACCTCAATATTTATTTTTTTTTCAGGAAATAATTTTTTTATTTCTTCTCTCAACCAGTGAGTTATTAATTGCTTATTTGCAAACGCAAAATTTGCTGCAGCAGCCATTGCAAAAAAATAATTTTTTCCTAACTCACTTTTTATAGGTGCATTAACAAGTTCTCTATCTTGTTCAGGATAACCATATTTTTTTTCCATTAACTGAATATAATCGCTTGCAACCTGGTGTCCTAATCCACGAGAACCACAATGTATCATTATAGTTATGTCTCCTTTTTTTATTTCGAATATCTTTGCAAGAGATTCGTCAAAAATTTCATCCACATATTGTACCTCTAAAAAATGGTTTCCTGCTCCAAGTGTTCCAAGCTGTCCTAATCCTCTTTTTATTGCTTTTTGGGAAACTTTTGAAGCATTAGCTTGAATCATACATCCTTCTTCTTCTGTGTGAATGTAATCTTGTTTTTCTCCATAACCCTTTTCAACAATATACTTTGCCCCTCCTTCAAGAATCTTATTTATCTCTCCTTTTTTGATTATAAAATTGCTTCCTCTTCCAACGCCAGAAGGAATTTTTAAAAAAATAGCATCTATTATTTTTTTCTTATTACATTCGATATCTCTTTTTGATAAATTAGTTTTAAGAAGTCTAACTGAACAATTTATATCATATCCAACACCTCCAGGAGAAATTACTCCTTTATCTAAATCAAATGCAGCAACCCCCCCTATACTAAATCCATATCCTTGATGTGCATCAGCCAAAGCGAGAGAATTTTCCATTATACCTGGAAGGCATGCAACATTTTTTACTTGTTCAATAGTCTTATCTTCTTTTATTTTTTTAATAAGATTTTCACTAGCGAATATCTTTCCAGGAACATTCATCTTCCCTTGTTTAGGAATTTCATAAATATTCTTTGAAATCTTTTTTAAATCCATCTTCTTAGAAAGCAAAATCTTCTTTATATTTTTATTGGATTAATTAAAAAAACTTATATTTTTTAAGTCCAATAAAAAGGATAGTTTCTATAAGGATAACAATTCCTACTAAAAAATAAAAAATAATAGGAGAGTTCTGAAAGGGTAATGAAATATTCATTCCATATATACTTGAAATAAGTGTAGGTATTGCTAAAAAAATTGTGAAAATTGTGAGAACAGTTACAGTTTTATTAAGTTGATTTGAGAGCTTAGTGGAGTAATATGTCCTCATATTTGAAATTGATTTTAGATTATATTTACAAAGCCCTAGAGTTTGACTTAAATCTATAATTAAATCTTCTAAGAAATCTCTATCCTCTTCTTTAAAAGATAGGGAGCTATGTTTAAGAATTCTATAATAATTGTCAATCATTGTTTCAAAAGGAGTAATATATGAGTTAAGCTTATCTTCGTTTTCAATTAATTTTGCAACGCTTTTGTTATCTAGTTTATTAAGAGAAGATTTATTTTCTTTTATTTCTTTTACTATTCTTCTTACAGAATATTCAAAATATTTTGAAATAAGATAAAGTAGGTAAAGTATTTGGGTTGGTCCGGAAATATCTCTAAATTTTTTTGAGCTTTGAAAAGAAAATTTTTCAAATATTTCTAAATGATATTTAGATATTGTTATTAGATGATTTTGAGTATAAACTACTAAGAAAGAACATAAGTATTCTTGAGAAATTTTTTCAGTAGGAGTGGAAAGATAAATATAGATATTTTCTTCGTCCGTTTCAGTTCTAGGAATTTCATGGATATCTAATCCATCTTTAAGATCTTCTTCATTTAAATCAAAATTTTTAACAAGAGATTTTAACTCTTCATCCGTAGGGGCAGTTACTTTTATCCAACACCCTTTACTACACGAAGGGATGCTCTTCATTATTCCTTCTTTTGTTCTTTTAAAGTATTCTATCATTCCTTCAAAAATACTTTTCCTTTTAAATATCTTAGTATATTATCTTTTCTTCTTAATTTTTTAATCAAGTTCAAAATGATAATTTTCTCCCTGTTTTCCAGAGTAATGTATATTTTTTATAGGAATTCCTATTTCTTTTGACATTAAATTTAAAAAATAATCCA
The DNA here is from genome assembly GCA_964621965.1 of Candidatus Woesearchaeota archaeon. Taxonomy (GTDB): domain Archaea; phylum Nanobdellota; class Nanobdellia; order Pacearchaeales; family GW2011-AR1; genus CAZAGO01. The sequence goes on from CAZUOZ010000003.1 coordinate 31,720, forward strand.
TCGCCCCCTCTTCTTTTTTAATTGTTAAATAGACTAAATATCTATAGTCTCCAAATTTAGTTATTCTTTCTTTTTCAGAATTAAATTTTATTTGAACTATTAATTTCATTTTTATACATCTAGGACTGCTTGACACACCCACGTATCTTTAATCTTTTTTACAAACATTTCATTATAAGTTATTGCTTTAACATCTATTTTTATTTCATAATTTTTCGCGATATCTCCTAAGATTTCTCCTTCCAATTCAAAATATTTTTTCCCTTTTTTTATTTTTAATTTTGGTTTAGACAAGAAGAAATTTTCGCTGTCCAAAAAAAAGAGTAATTCTTCTAAAAAATTATAAAGAAGGCTTTCATAATCATTTCCTCTAACTTTTATCTTTTTTTTTATCTTTCCTTTTATTTTTTTATTAGACATTGTATTAAACATTGCCAGTGCAGAATTTTCAAAAGCTTTTTCTAAACTTTTTCCATATGCTTGAAATTTTATATCTGCAGTATGTTCAAAAAAAGTAAACTCTTGTTTTTTCATTATAATAATCAGAAATGCAAGTTTTTATTTTTATTCTTTTATTTTTCCCAACAAAATAACTTAAGTTGTCTTGGAGAGTAAAAGGTAGAATTTGATGAAACAAATATTGCTTGTGCATAAACATCTTTTTCTATCTTTTCTTCTATGAAACAAGGAAATGAAGAGATGTTGCATATTTTTGCTCGGCATTCAAGATAGAAAGGTTTTTCATTTTCAATAAGTGTCTTTATTTCATCTGGGAATGATTCGTTTGTCCAATAGATCGGGAAAGGAGAAGCAAGAATATAATTCCTATACGTTTCATTTACTTGCATTTTTTTTAAAAGTCCAAGTTCATTTGAGTATATTTGCCCAGAAACGTCTCTTTTTTGAGTAAGATTTTCTTGAATAAGAAAAGGCACAATTACCATGACAAGAGTTATAGCTATGAATGCTTCAATTATATGTATAAATGCTCTTTTATTTCTTAAAATTTTTTTTACCATACACTTATCCTTAATATTCCTGAATCTATATTTGAATGATTATCTACATAAATAAGAGGAAATTCTCTATAATAGATATTTCTTGATTTTGCTTCTTTTTCAGAAGAAATTGAAGTATCTCCCGTAGAATTTATGAAGAAAAAGGCAAACTCTTCCTCTTTTGGTATCCCTAAAGATGTTTTTAATTCTTCATATGAAGAAGAATAAATAGAATTTAATTCAACTAATCTATATTCAAATGGATATTTTTCAGTATGTATAAAAGAAATAAAGAAATCATTTCCTTCAGAGGGGGTTGCACAGTTTTCAGAGGAAAGGAGAATGGGGTCTAAACTCTCTGAAGAAGAATACACTCTAAAAAGTCTATCTTCACCCGTCCAATCTATTTCTACAGAGGGATATTCATATCTTGAATCAATTTTTTGTTCAAGAGTATTTTTTACGACAACATTTTCCCCTGTGCTCCATCCCCCTTCTGAAAGAGTTATACAATCTTCTGAAGGGTTATAACTAGAATGTATTTTTATTAGAGTAAGGGTAACATTTGAAGAAACATTATTTAATATTATTTCTTTTAAAGAATTAATAATCGTAGTTTTATCTCCTTTATCTTTTATTGTAGGTTCAATCATTATGAACACTGCAGAAATAAAGAGCATAAACATGCTAAAGGAGATTATCATTTCAACGTGAGAGCCTCTTTTTCCTATAGATTTCATTTTATAAAATAAATTATTTATTATGTTAACTAAACTACAAAAAGTCCTGCTATTGATGAAACTAACATTGCAGACATGGCAAGTGCGAAAGAGTGCTTTACCCCTCCTTTTAATGTTCCTTCAGATAACATTCCAATTGCGAGTCCACTAAATATTCCTTGAACAACGAGGAGAAATAAGAAAGCATTGGATATTTCTGCGGGATCAATTGCAGCACCACTTGTAGATATCTCTCCGCTAATTGCAGAACCCATTCCGGTCATTCCCCCAATAATTGGAACTATCTTAAATTGCATTATTAAAACTATACCCATAAACACAAAGAAAATAATATATCCTTGAATAATTAAATTTGAAATTGAAGCTTTTCTTTCTTTTTTTAGTTTGTCTGTAGTATTAACTGCTTCTACCACTGATTCCAAAATTTCTCCTATATTTCCTCCAGCTTTTTCTGCTTGCCCTATAAGTGTTATTGCTCTGGAAACTATTTTATTGTCAATATCTCTGGCAAAAATTTGTAATGCAGAACTCAAAGGAAAACCCATTTTTATTTGATTTGCAAGTTTTTCTATGTGTTTTGTTAAAACTCCATAATCTTTTCCCTTAGAATTTATTATGCTTTTGCTTATAGGCGTACCAGTTTTTACGCTTTCAACTAGATTTCTTGCAAATTCGAGAAACATGTCTTCTCTTTCTTTTTCTCTTCTAGATTCATTGATAACTTCCCACACAAATGGAAGGATTCCAATAACTATTCCCATACCCATTATTAAAACAAAAAACTTTGTTCTAAAGAAAAAAAGAGAAATTATAATTACAATTATTGAAAGAATAATTCCAATTATTTGTTCTTTTTCAATCTCCATTATGCAAAATCTCCTGATTTTGTATCCACAGCGAAGCGAGGACTATATGCAAAATTCTCCTGAATTTTTATTATTTTTTTATTTTTCATTTTATTGTGATGGTTGTTTTATGTATAAAAATATTAAAAAGAAA
>CAZUOZ010000003.1:34556-39999 GCA_964621965.1 Candidatus Woesearchaeota archaeon
TTATTTTTCATTTTATTGTGATGGTTGTTTTATGTATAAAAATATTAAAAAGAAAATATTTGCTATTGTAACTCCAAAAACAGTGATTACTCCTATCATTGATGTGCTTAAAGAAATTCCTAATCCGCTAACTCTCATAATAATAAGTAAAAGCATTAAAATCATAGGGGCAGCTATGACTACACTAAGATATATATCCATAAAAGTTTCAGTAGATTTATTATATTTATCTCTTTCAAGTTTATAGTCAAATAAAAGCGTTTCAGCTCTTTTTTCAAAGAATTGTGAAAGGTCTCCTCCAGCATTTATTGTAGTTGAAATTCCGTTATAAAGCTCTGCTAGTTTTGCACTAGGACAGTTGAAAGCACTATTCCTTAAAGCACTAACTAAATCGTATCCATATAAATTTATTTCATTTATTATTTTTGAAAATTCTTTTTGCATGTGCGGGTATTCCCCAGTAGAAATTATTATTTCAAACATTTTACTTGGGCTTTTCATAGCACCGGCGATAGAAGACATGTGTATAGTAACGAATGGAAGTTCTTGATTTATTTTTCCTTCTATAGATCTTCTTTCAAGAGAAGGGTAATAATACATTAGTAAATAAGTCCCAATAGGAAGAACAAAGAAAAGCCAGAAAAACTTTGCAGCTCTTGATCCAATTGGCTCTTGAGTAAGACTAATAGCCATATTTATCAAATTAAAATTAAAAAACAATAAAAAGACATACAAAAGAATAGAAGCAAAAAATGAAAGAAGCGTTGTGAAAAAAATAACAGATACATAGTTCTCTGGAATAAATTGCAGATTTGCCTTAACAAGAGAACGCTTTAAATCCGAAAACATTCCTTCATTTATTAGTTTCCTTGATACAGGATAAAATGTTCTCACAGAAAGATTAACGTAAATACTAGGTCTACTTTCCTTAACTATCTTTTTTACAGCTTCTTTTTTTCCTATTCTTTTAATGCTAAGTTTTTCCAAGAAAGTAAGATCTTTTTTTCTTAGGGGAGGAGAAATTTCTTCTTCTACAGAGAGCATATAATTTTTTTCCAATCCTTCTAAAGAATCTTTTTTTTCTATACTTTTAGGAGAATCTTTAACGAGAGATAAGTCTAAGGGTTTTTCAACAGAAATTTTATTTAATATCTCTCCAATTTCTTCTTTTTCATTTTTTATCAGCGTTTTTGTAAGAGTTGTTTGTGAAGATAGGATATTTTTATCCGACTCCTTCTTTGCATTTTTTAAATTTTCTTCTAATTTTATAAGTTCTTCTATAAGTTTTATCTCTTTAGACACCTTTCCTCTTATTGTTTCGATCAATTCTTCATTCATTTTAAATGTTCAACGATCTGTCCTTGAATTTGAATAAATAATTTTCTTAGTTTATTAAATTCATTAGCATTTTCTTCTAGAATAGCTTTTTCCATATTTCCTAAAATTTCTGTAAGAGAAGAAGTCATCTGTTTAAGTGCAATAAAATCCTCTTTTTCCATCATATCAGAAGACAAAAAGCATTATTAAACATTTTGATTTTAGTTTCTAATAAATTATTTCAAAATCTCTTAAAATTTTTTCTGGTTGTTTATAATATATATTTATTATTTCCTGAACCTCTGCAAATCCAAATATTCCTCGTTTATAGAGCACATATAAAAGCTCAACTCTTCTATTAAATTCAAGATTTATTTCTTCAAGACTAAGTCCAGATCTTTTTGATATCTTTTCAAAAGATTTTATATTTCTTTTGAAATAAAATTGATCATCAACAGGATTCCAAACAACAGGAGTATTAGTTAGTGCAACTCCATCCTGAGTAACATTTATAATTTCTACAATTTCTCTGAGTTTTCTTGTTTCTTGTTTATTTACTGTTGCATGAGTCATTATACACACAGCATCTAAAACATTTAACAATGTAGGAGAGAGCTCTATCGGAGGAGTTTCAAGTCTTTTTATAACTGTATCTACTGATTCTGCGTGTATTGTACTTATCGAGGAGTGTCCAGAAGCCATTCCCTGAAATAATACTGAAGCTTCTTGTCCTCTTACTTCTCCCACAATTACATATTCAGGATTTTGTCTAAATGAACTTTTTAAGAGTGCAAACAAATCTATTTCATCTTCTCTTCTTCCACTAGTTGATGCTCTTGCAACACTTGGGAGCCAGTTATCCCTAGGAAGATTTAATTCAAGAGTATCCTCTATACTAACTACTCTTGCTTCAGGAGGAATGAAAAATGCAATAGCATTCAAAAGGCTTGTTTTTCCAGATGAAGTTCCTCCAGCAATTAAAATATTCATTTTATGTTCGACTAACAACCAGAGATATGCGAGCATCTCTGGGCTTAGAGTATTAAAAGATAAAAGTTGAGTAGGGGTCCAAGGAGTTTTAGTGAATTTTCTTATTGTAAATGTTGGGCCTTTATTCGTAATATCTTTTGTGTAAGTAGCATTAACTCTACTTCCATCTGGAAGAGAACCATCGAGAATTGGTTGAGCATATGAGACATATTTTCCACATCTTTGAGCAAGCTTTTCTACAAAGCTTTCTAGTCTAGAGTTATCCGAAAAAATAAGATTTGTTTTTAGTGTTCTGAAATTTCTATGAACAATATATACTGGCGTTCCCATACCATTACATTCTATATCTTCAACGAAGAAATCCTTTAATAGCGGGTCTGTTTCATTAAATCCTATGAAATCACGACATATATAATAAAATATTTTTCGGTAACTATCATAGCTTAAATTCATCCCAAGTTCAACAGCAATATACTTAAATCTCCTATCAAGATATTCAAGCAGAGATTCTAATTCTTTATTAATTATTTCATCAAAATTTATCATCTCTCTCATGGTAGTAATTATTTTTTCCTTACATTCTTTTTCATAATCAGTAAGAATTGGCTCCTCTATTTCATAAACTACTTCATATTTTAAAGGATTCCAATAAATATGCGCATAAGCAAAAGGAGCGATAAGACAGTATCTCACATCTATTTTAGATTTATCTTTTATTTTTTTCAATGGAGGAATTCTTGGAGAAAAATCTATAAAAGCTCTAGGATACTTGTTAATTTGCCTCACTTCTTTTTTGATTTCCTCTTTTATTTCCATTTAAATTAAACCCACCTCTATCTCTACTTTTTCCGAGCCTGTCCCTCCTTTATTCTCAACATACAATCTATATAAAGCATTTGATTGAGTCAAAGTCTTTATTTCTTCTTTTCCAGAGTAAGTAATATTCATACTTTCACTATAATTATTCAAGAGAGTTATTTTATTCATGCCACTTCTTTCTAAAGTAGTTATTTCTATTCCTTTTTCAGAATAAACTTCTCCTGGTTCAGTATAAGGATATTTACTATCTATTTCAAAAATAATACTTTCATTTATAGGATCTATTTTAAGAGAACCCTTTTTTATAGAAAGTTCAAGAACCCTTCTATTTCCTTCTCCATTTCTTGAAACTTCATAAATCTTCGAATTTAAGTCATCCATAAGTTCTATACTTTGTTGGATTACAGATTTATCTTGAAACTTTTCTATTTCCGGTTTTACATATGTGAGGACAAGTGCTATTATAGCAAATGCAATTATTGTATAGAGAACTGTTTCAACCCAAACTTGGGCCTTTTTATTAAAATGAATCTTCATTAAATTCTTCAAATCCTCTTTTATTATATTTATTTAAATAGGTTTATAATATTTTCTTTTTAGCTTTTAATAGCTAGAACAAATTTCTATATTTGTAAGAGAATCCGATTCTTGGCAAGTCTCTCCTCCTATAACCGGAGCGATTCTTATATAATCTGGAGCTTTATTAAAACCATGATAGATGTATGTTTTTCCAGAGTTCTTTCCAGGAGCAGAAACTCCAGAACTGTTCGAAGGGTAATTTGTAATTGGGAAATCACTACTAGAAAATACTTGGCTTGTATAATTAATGACAAAAGTATTCGTGGACCCTTCACTACCGATACTTAATATAACTTTATCCACTTCAATATCCGAAATACCTATAGAAAAATATGTTTCATGACTAGTTATGTTAAAACAAGTATAAGCTTCATTTATTGTAATTTTATTAAAATTTCCAAAACAAGATTCTGTGTTTTTTAATTCCTCATTTACCATATTGCTTACTACACTCCAAACAACTGCGATTAAAGCCATAACTAGAACTACTGCTAAAATTGCAGATACAATTTCAGACATACCTTTATTTTTAATTTTTCTTTTCATTTTAAATAATTATTTCACTCTCATAGGTTCCTTGTTCACAACTATAGGTTTTTTTTGCTCCACTTTTTGTTTTTCCAACAAGTATAGGGTTGATAATTATTTTTTGCAATTCTAATTCTCCTACATCTGGAATAGATGTTGAAGCAACTCCTCCTTGAGTAAGTCCAGCAGAAGGCCAATCATCATCTATTTCTCTAAAGCTCATAGTTTCATAACTGCCTTTTTGAACAAGCTTAATACTAAGATCATATATTGGAACTTCTCCAAGATTTGATACCGCTATTTCTTCATCCGAATAACTAGCATCAAACTCTACTTTGTTACAAGCGAGTTTTATATTCTCGCTACCAAACTTTGTTATCGCTTCTTCTCCTATTCCTCTCATGAATAAAAAGATTATGAGGGCAATAACAATAACGAGCGCAATCAGAAGAACAGTTGCAATAACTGGCGAAACCCCTTTCTTCTTAAAATCACTCATTTTAACATCAAATTTTTCAAGTTTTTAAATTTTGCTAAGAACAGGTTATTTTTTCTCTTATTAATGCTTTTCCACAACTCACTGTCCTTAACCTATTTTCTTCTTGTTGAAATCTTATTGGAAGTATGTCTATTGAATAAATTTCTTTTTCAATATTATCAAAGCTTGCAAAAACTGAACTGCTTATATTTACAAAATTTCCAGGAGCTCTTTCTTCAAAAACCACAGCATTATTCATTCTAACTCCACCTTCTCCTTCTCTAAGATTATCAATTAAATTTAGAGAAGCGACTGTTTGAGTAGGAGAAGTAGTTGCATGAATAAAATACCCTGCAATATTATATCTTCCATTATTTTTTATAGTAACTCTCAAATCATAATTGTCTCCATCTTTTGTGCAATTTATAGTCTGTACAAATGCAGAAACACCATCAGGACATTCCATTGCTTTTACCGGAACATAAGTTTTCAATCCTTGATAGACTATAAAACTCATAAAAATTGCAAAAGAAATTAACAAAAGATAACCCATTACTTCACTAACTCCTTTTTTATTTCTTTTATTCATTTTCATTCAATTAAAATATATTTTTCTTCCCCCATTTCTTCAATTATTATGAAGTGAAAATTTTCACCCTTTTCAAATTTAAAATAATACTCTTTTTCTTCTATAGTTGTATTTAGAGTGTCTTCTTCAAAATTAAAACTAAG
>CAZUOZ010000003.1:40099-43415 GCA_964621965.1 Candidatus Woesearchaeota archaeon
TAGACCAAAAGCAATTCCTACAAAAAGAATTGCTACGACTAGATAATATTGTCCCCTCTTATTCATAAAATAAACAGACAAAGGGCATTTATTAATTTTAGGGTTTTATAAATAAATTATAAATTCAAAGAAAAAATTATGCTTGGTTATTTTTTCAAGTCTTTTAGTGTAGACTCGGAAAGAAGCTTCAAGATTGAAGAAAAGCACCCTTTATTTTCCCTCGATCCTGCAACCTGCTAAGCACCTTAACAAATGTTTAGGGCTGCTCCGATCAAGGCCTGACCCATTTCGCATATGCAAGATCAAAACAGACAGAACGTCAACAGTACAATAAAGACCTTTCGGCGCACTCGTCACAACTTTCCTTGCAGTCTGCCATAAAGCCCGTTTGCAATTGCGGAGGGCTAACCCGCTAACCTAGTCTACAGAAAAGAAGACAAATAGATGTTTAAATGATTTTCGGTTTTCTTCTAAGAGTTTAAAATATCTTCAAATTAAATTACTTTGAGAATGTAACCTTCTGCTTTTGTGACGTTTGAAATATCTTTTACAATTTTTCCTTTAAGAGTATATGTTTTTCCTTTTTCAAGTTCTTCATTATTTCCACAAACTTTTATGAAGTATCCGTCTTCGTCGGTTAAAGTGTCTATTGTTTTATTACACTCTATATAAAACTCAGATTCGGGTCTAAATTTTCCTTGTGCAGCTACTTTTTTTCCTAAATATTTTCCAGGATCTTTATTAAAATCCCAAAAATCAATGCTTTTTTCAGACCATTCATAATTTAAAGGGATTAATTTAGAAAAAACTACTATATAACTTATTGAAAAAAACAGAACTAAAAACACTGCTCCTGCAATCAATGTAGCAATTATAATTGCCTTTAAAATATCTCCCATGTAGCCCTAACTAAGAAAGAGCCCTTTTTATTTTTTTCTAAAGAGAATAAGTGCAAAAATAATTCCAATAGAGACCAAAATTAAACCTATTGGAAGAATCCATACAAATATTTTTTTAAATAATGATGCTTTTTCAAGAGTCTTAAGTTCTAAAATTATTCTTTCAGTATCTCCACAGCTTCTCACTTCAGAGGTTTTTTCAAAATAATCTTTACAGAAATTAATATCTGTACATATTCTTGTTTGTATTCCATTAGAACAATCAGTCCAAGAAGAGCAGTCCCATAATGGTTCACAAGTTTCTATTCTTTCTTCTTTATCTGAACTAGATTTTGTTCCTGCAGAATTAAAGATACTGAATTCTTTTTGAGTTTGATCGTATACCGTTGTTCCATAAATAATATCCACAGCCTTTATTCTTAATAAGTATTTTCCATTTGGATATGCTTTTGTATTCCAAGTATAAGTTCCATAGTTACTTTCATTTTCTTTTATAACATTCCAAGTTGTTCCATTATTTGTACTGTAATAAAAACTTATGGCTAAGGCATTATTTTCTGAGTTTAGTGCAATCCAAGATATATTAATATTTTTGGATAATTTTTCTTCTCCAGTAGGATAAAGAAGTTCTATTGTTGTTCCGTTTACGAAGGTTCCGACATATATAAAAAATGAATCCAAATTGCTATTTGTTCCATCTGAAGCAGAAATTGTTATTTGACTAAATCCAATTGTATTATTTTTTACATTACAATCTAAATATTTATTCGCATCTATACTACAATTTAATAAAGTTATATTTGATTGCGATATAATTGAATAAATAATGTTATTTATAGGGGTGTCAGCATCGGTAGTATAAGTTTTAAGATTTAAAAGATTATCATTATATCCAGAATTTTTTAATAAATTTTGATTTGGAATATTTAAAACTGGAGGGAACGTTCCGGGAATAATTGAAGAAGCTAAGATTATTGAAATAGTTTTATTTGCGTTTACAAGTGTACTTCCAGTTTGAGAAATGTATCCTGTCTTTGAAACTTGCCAATTATATGTTCCAGGGTTAATTTTAAAATTTACATTTCCAGATGAGTCTGTATTTCCAGTTAATGAACCCCAAATAACTGTTGTTTGATTAATTGGATTTCCAGAAATATCTTTGACGTTGAATTGAATATTATACTGAGGGATATCACTTACGAAAACCCCTAATATTGCGGTATCTGTAGGATTTGTTTTTCCAAGGCAAAGTGGGCTCTGAGATATTCCTGTAATCTTGATATTATAATTTCCTCCTTGAGAGGGTGTCCACGGAAGCGTTATTTTTTGATAGTCATTTGTATTTGAGTTCGCAGAAATTAAAATATTTCCTGAAGACACAAGAATAGTCCCTTCTTTTATTTCATAATTTACATTTGTAGGGACAGCAGTTTTTGCAAAAAGGCTATCTGCATAATTACTTATTTTATTAAAACTAATCATTATTGGATTTCCAGAAGTTGCAGGATTAGGGGATGTTTCTAAGTCATTAATGATAGTGTAACATTCATCTTTTGGTCTTGCAGACCAGACAAGAAATTCTTTTTCAGAAGATTCTTTAAAATTGCTTTCACACTGACAATCAATAACTTCTGTTTCCATTTTTGCAGTATAATTTCCTTGAATTGAAGGGGTCCATGAAAACTGAACATTCATAGAAGAATCCCAAGAAATATTTACTATTTTTGATTGAGTGTATGCGAGATTACCAAGACTATCTTTCACTGAAAAAGTTATTTTTGTTTCAGTAGTATAATCTCCAAAGGGAGGATACCAAACTTCTCCATTATTATAATCTTTAAAAGCTCCTTTAGCATCTGCTTCCGCAACAACATTCATATTAATTATGACTGGTTCGTTTGCATAATTTGTATTTGTTATACTAAATGAATCAATTGGAGAATGGCAAGATTTTACCTTATAAAAATTATAATCAAAATTTAAAGTTGCTCCTTGTCCCCAAACATACTTGATGTAATCATGAGGGATGTAACAGTCTTTGAATACATATTGAGCATAATAATCTGGATTTGATGCGGTTGATAAAGGATTATATGGATATTGAAAAATCATACTATTAGAAGCACCAGAATTTAAATCATATAGAAGAGAACCAACGCTTGTACATCTCATTTCTCCTTGGGGATTAATATAAGCCCCTGAACAATGATAAAAAACATTTCTGACATTCGTTAAAGGTTGATTTGACATATCATAGAAATTGTCAACTTCAACAATTCCTGTAGCAAAAACAATAGGAACTATATTTAAAATAATAGGAATTACAAATAAAACCAGTCCTAATATTTTTATAAAATTATTTTTCATTATATTTATCCTCCACCAGAGCCTCCGCCACCGCCACCGGCTCCGCCACC
>CAZUOZ010000003.1:43515-45773 GCA_964621965.1 Candidatus Woesearchaeota archaeon
CTCCGCCACCGCCACCGGCTCCGCCACCACCTCCAGCGCCACCGCCACCTCCAGCGCCTCCTCCAGCGCCACCGGCTCCGCCACCGCCACCTCCAGATCCAAGAGGGTTAGATTTTTCTGGATCTTCAAAAAGAACACATCGAAGTTCTAGAGATGTACCCGGGATTTTTTCAAATCTCCCATCGTAGGATTGTTCTTCTTTGAAAGTATTTGGTTTATATACAAAAGGTTTATAGCAAATATCTCGCACTTTTATCTCAGAAGCATAAATCCCCTCGACAACTCCTCCTTTAAAGTAAACATTCATATAGCTCCCTCCACTTGAAAAAACGTTTAAAAAAGAAGTTAGCTTTCCTTGCCCAGATTTAAGGTATAGTCCATCAAGACTAGGAATTTCAAAGAAATCTCCTCCCTTTTTTTCTTTTGAGAGTTTTTTATATAAATTCTCTTCTATATAAAGACCTATTTTTTCTTTCTCTTTATTAAATATTGGATAAGATTTATCTGAAGTTAATTTAGATTCCACTATAACGGGTTTAGGTGTTTCTTCTCTTAATCTATCCTGTTTGCTTTCAATTTCTTCTGAAGGGACGATTATCGCTTTAGCTCCGTAGTTTATTTTAATTGGATTTTCAATTTCATTTTCATCAGCAAATGATGCAGCTGCACCAGCCGTCCCAATTGTTTGGGCGTTGAAAGCTCTTCTATCAACTGAAGAATATCCTTTTTTATCGGAGAGGTTTTCTTCAATTATTCTAAAAGTCTCTTCTTGCGAAGAGGTTTTAACTTTCTTTTCAGACACATCTATTTTTTCAGAAGTTTTTTCTCCAATTTGTATATAAAATCCTTTGTAATCTGGAACTTCAATAAGCTTTTTTTGATTACAAATTTTTTGATAGGTTTTTTCATCAAGACGTAATTTTGTTTTTATACCCTGACTATCAAAAATAGGGTAATGACCATCTTTTAATCCTCTCTGAACATAAAATCCTTTGCGATTTGGTATTTCAATTATTTTTTCTTGTTGAATAACTTTTTGATAATCTTTTTCTTCAAGGTACATTTCAGTTCTTTTTCCATCTCTATCTAAAATAGGGTATTGTGTTTTAGAAGGAGTACTACACGCAGTTAATCCGAGAAGAGCAATTGTAACTAATCCCTTAGAAGAGTATTCAGCTAGTCTTTTTCCAAGACTTTTTTCCTTAAATTTATTTTCTATAGACATTTTTTAATAGTAACAAATTAATGATATAATTAACTACTTAAAAGTGTTTATAAACATTTCTGTAATAAAGGAAAATAAACTTTTTTTAGTATTTATACCATAGAATAAGTTTATCTTCAGAGTCTCTTAAAAAGAGTGTATCACCTGTTTTTGTCCAAACATAATCTTCTCTTTCCCAGATTAAAACACCTTCCATTTTATTTTTCCTAACAATTACTGAGATTTCTTTATTTGGTTCAAGAATAAATTCTGGAAATACAAATTTCTTCCTTCCCTCATCTTTTATTTTCCATTTTGTTAAATTACAAGAGATTCCACAAATATTTTTTAGTGTAACTCTTTGTTTTTCATAATTCAACTCTTTAAGAATAATGCAGTTAGCACATATCTTTTTTGATTTTGCGCAATAATTTATTCCTCGTTCAACACAATTTTCCCATGATTCTAGAAAAAGAGGTAAATAATAATCTTTTCCAGAAGGAAAATAAGCATTAGCAAACCCATTAGAAATTATTTCCCGATTTATATTTTTATCAGCAATAAAGATATATGCAAGAGTTCTATTATACAAATCTTTTTTTTCTTTTCCAAATTTTAATTCGATTGTTTTATTTAAAATCTCTTTTTCTAAAAAAACTCTCGATTCGTTGTAATATTTTTCTCCTTTTTCTGGAGTATTTATTCCAAGAAGCCTTATGATACCTTCGTTAGTTTGAATGGTATCTCCATCAATAATTCTTTCAACTTTTGCAAATTTTATTTGTTCAAACTCTTCTTTAAGAAAACTGTCAATTGGCGAATAAACAATAGCAAATAGGATGAGCCCTAAAATTATTAAAATAATTTTTTTCTTTTCCATTTTTTTATTTAAAAGCGGAATTTTATTTTTCCTTATCAAAACTATATTTCCTAATTTTATAGAATTATTGGAAAAGCAGAATATAATATGTGGGTGACAGGGTTCGAACCTGCGTAAGCACTAAGCTACAGGATCTTAAGTCCTGCCCGTTTGACCACTCCGGCACACCCACGC
>CAZUOZ010000004.1:0-34867 GCA_964621965.1 Candidatus Woesearchaeota archaeon
ATTTTTCTCTTCTGCAATTCTAGCATTACAGGCATACATTTTATTAATTCTGCTTTAGTTCCTATAACAATCGCTATTTTTCTTTTATCCATTATTCAGTTTTGAATTTATTTTATCTCTTATAAATTGAATATATCCTTCAATTTTTTTAATATTTCTCTCCAAATAATTTTTATCTATATTGAAACCTTCATAAGCTATTTGGTTTCTAAATTGTCTTACTTCTTGCAAAAAGATTCTATCCCGGGAATTAAATAATTCTTGGCAAATGTAATCAATTAGTTCTTTATGAGCATTTTCTCCTTTAAACTTAAGACCTTTTAAGGAAGAATAACTTTCCATTAATTTATGTAAAATATCATAAAAATCAGTAAGAGTGTTGGAGGGATATTTTAATTTATCTATGGAGTTTAATCTCTCCAAAGTAATTTGAGCCATATTCATTAAAGAGTTCGCCTTTTCTTTGTCCATTCTAACCTTATTTTTCATTTTATTTCAACAATCCCATAAAGAATTATTCCATTTAATAGATTATTCAGAAATTCTTTTTTTAAAAGGTTTATGTTCGGCTTGAAAATTAAATTTATTTTCCTATTTAGCATTTTTTCAAATTTTTTAAGATCAATCTCTTTTGATTTAGATTCGATAAATAAATCAATATCACTCTCTTTAGTATCCTCGCCTCTTGAAAAAGAGCCAAAAAGGATAATAGAATTCGGCATAAATTTCTTTTTTAAAGAATCAATAATCCCTGATTGTCTCAAGGAATACTCGTTATGCATCTTTTTTAAATCTAAGAAAGATTCATTTCTATTTGCAAAATATAGCGGGTATTTTCTTTTACCTTTTAATTCATCCTCTTTTATAATAATTTTTTCTTTGATTAACTTTTCCAATTCATTTTTAACAGAAGTGTGAGCAATTCCGCATAATTTAGATATTTCTTTTAAACTAAATCTTTTCAGAGGATTTAAAAAAAATACAAGGAGCACCTTATAACTAGTACAATTTTGGAACATATATTACATAAATGTATCATGTATATATAAATCTTTTTAGTCTCTTACGAATTCTAAATTATCTAATTCTGCGTATTCTCCAGAAGTCTTCAAAAATTCTTCGTGAGTTAGAATATTTTCCTCAGGACGTGATTCCCATATTTTTATTGGTCCTCTTATATTTCCAGAGATATATACAAAATCTTCAATATCCATACCCATACTTTTAAGATAATTTATGTATAAATCTTGTTCAGAATGAACGAGTTGAAATTGTGAGTATCTTCCAGCATAATTCTCTAAAAGATAAAGTTGAGCAAAGGCCGTTTTGGTTACTTTTGGAGAAATGTATATTGCAGCTCCGCTTCCATCTGACTGCATTTGATTATTCCCTATAGGATTAATTTTTGGAATTAGCGAAATAGTTGCATTTAATCCTCCTTCATAATCAAATAATTCTCCGCCATAATATAAATATCTTACTGGAATTGAAATCTGTTGATTATTAAAATAATATATTGCTTTTGGCTGTTCTAATATGTTTTCTTCACCTTCTTTAGTTAATTCTATTAAAATAAAAATTAGATAAGACTTCTCTTTTGGAAGAAATATTTCATTTGAATTATCTTCTTCTGGAGTGTAAATTATATCCTCGTCAAGAATTCCTCCTCCAGTATAAACCCTTATTGTTTTGTTAGACGTTTCTCTTGTTTGCGAATCATCTACGGCGAAAATAGGTATTTGGGAATATCTATCTTCTCCATTTTTATCGCTCCCTATTTTACTAAAAGCAGGATATTTCCCTATGTCTGAAGAATCTATTAAAAGATAAGAAGCATTATAGGTTTTCATAGCACTTAAGATCATTTCAGGAGAAGTGGCTGTAAGAACATATCTTCCAACTAAATGATCCCAATATCCCCACTGATGTCCCCCATCAACAACTGTCGCTCTTTCTCCAATTGTTTGAACCCAATAACCATAATCCCACCAATGGATAAAGATGCTTTCTTTTGGAGTGTTATCTCTAATCCATTGCATTGCGCCTTGCCATTGCTGATGGTAGGCAGAAGGAATCATCGCTTTTGAAGTATACTGTGTTTGGAGAGTGTAAGAAGCAAACAGTTGAGAGAAAATTAGAATAAATATAATTATTGCTCCCCAAATTATTTTTTTATTCTTTTCTTTTTTTTGATTGTATACTTCTGCAAGTATAAATGAAGAGACTAGAACAATCATTGGAGAAATTATAAAGAATAATCTTATTGCTCCTCTTATAGAAATTATTCCCCAAAAAGAGAATACTAAAAGTATAATATACATCAAATTGATTTTTTTAAATTTCTCTATTAAAATTCCATCTTTATTTTTATACGCAAGAATTATAATTATTCCAATAAGGCCTCCAAATAAAATTAATCCTGAGAAGTAAATTCCTTGTGAGAAAAGGGATTCTCCATTTAGTCTGCTACTCTGAGGAGATACCCTGCTAAATATTAGAGCGAGTATAAAGAACAAAAAAGAAAAATTAAGACTCGAATTTATATTCTTTCTCATGAAAAAATAAATTGCCCCAACAAGGGAAAGTATCAAAGATAACAAAATTAAAAAATCGATTTGTTCAATCATTGATGCATAATCTCCGCCAATTAATACTCTTCCAACATAAAACAAGATTGCGGCAATTCCAGCAGAAATTGTTATAAATATCCATTTCTCAAAATCGCTTTCTTTTTCTTTTTTGAAATGCTTTATGGCTTGATAAAATAAAAAAACAGTTCCAATTAGGAAGATCCAAGTGAGATTTCCAAATTCTCCAAGGGCTTCTATAAAATAAGGGGCCCTATTTTCTGCAACGGTCAATCCTATTCTTTCTCTCCCCCAAGGATAAAGAAATCCTTCTACCAATCGTGATAGAAAGCTAAAAAGCAGTTCTCTATTAAATATAATTAAAAAAATAAATGCTAATATTCCAATCAAAATTATACTAATTATTGGTTTTGGGAGATTTATTATCTTAATTCTTTTGTTTATTTCTGTATTTGATAGAATCCAATCAGTTATTAAAAATAAAAGAACAACGATAGCAAAACCTATATCGCTCACTCTCATAAAAAGAGATTGTATTTGCCCTCCTTTTATAATCTCTATACCTATAGATGTAATCGCCCAAGATGAAAAGATTATTATATTTTCTTTCTTATCTTTTTCAAATAAGAAGAGAATAAAAGCGACCATAGAAATAACCATGTATATGTATCTATATCCTCCCCAAGTCATATACATTAGCCCTGTAAAGATTCCAGCAATAACTGCTAAACCCACTTTGTAATTTATTTCTTCTCTTCTCCAAGCTAAAATATAAAATAAGAAAGCAAACCAAAACCAAACCATTCCAAGACTTTCTATTTCTGGATCTCCTGCCACAGTTCTTGCAACCATAGAAGGAATAATAGAATATAGGGTGCTCGCAAAAATAGCAGTAATCATGGATATTTTTTTAGAAAATTTTAGAAGAGATAAAAAATACACAAATAAGAAAAAACCAAGTATAGAAATACAAAAGAAAATAACTGGCGCAATTATTGCCGCATAGGTTACGGATATAGGGTTGAATATAGAAACAATTTTCCAAATTAAAACTATTGCCCAGGGCATAAGGCTTTGATAAGCATAATTATTTGCTCCAAGAGGAGCAGCCCTCATCATATCTGGATTTTCAAGCGTTCCATTTATAATCTCATTTGCGTGTCGCAAGTAAAGAAAAGGATCTAAATCTGGCCCAAGCGTCCAATCACCAGTGCTCATATCTTTTAAATCGTTTATGTTGCTTGTTCTTATTGTGGCAGTAATAATTATCAAAGCAATCAAAAGAAGAAGAGCCATTAATTTATATTTTTTAAAATAAGCTAAAATTGAAGATAAAATAAGAGTTATTGCAAGAAGAATCCATATTGTCGGAGAAAAAATATTTATTATTTGAGTAACAAAATTATTTCCTAGAGAAATTTTAAACATATTAAATGCACTAAAGATAAAAAAAAGTATACCTAGTATAATTAAACTAAATGTAAGCTTATCTTCAAAAATTTTTTTTGCGAATTCCTTCTCATTCATTATCTTATTTTATTGAATAATATGTTTAAAAACCTTAGTAAATAAGGAGGAACCCTAGGAGAATAATTATTATTTGAAACCCATTTATTAAGTAAACAACATCTTTTTCGTAAACTTTTTTCTTAAATTTACCTATTATTTTTACTGCTAGATGTTCTAATCCATATATTTTTTCATATTGATTTTCTAAGCTCCCATCTTCTTTTACTCTAGCAAAACTTTCTTTTTGTAATTTTCCTCTTAGTTTTAATATTGTTTCTAATCCATAGGGGATAAAAAAGAAAACGGCAAGTTTTTCCACATCTCCTAAAATTGCAAGGCATGCAATTAGCGCCCCAACCGAATAAGTAAGAGTGTCTCCTGGAAAGATTTGTGCAGGAAATTTATTAAAAAGATAAAATGCAAGAAGACAAAAAATCATTATTAAAGAAATAATACTAAGATTTTTTTCTCCTACTAAAAAGGTCGCAATTCCAATTCCCGAAAGAAGAATTATTCCCTGGCTAGATTCTAATCCATTGTATCCTGCGAGAAAATTAAATGTTGAAGTTGCTCCGATTACCCCTATAGGAATTATTATTAATGGAAAAAATAATCCGAAGTCTATTCCCATCATTGTGGAATTACCAGCATTGACAACCATTAAAGGAACAGCTGCAAATAAAAGAAGTAGTATTCTAATTCTTTTAGGCAATCCCTTTTTCCAGCCAAGTAAATCATCTATTACTCCTATAAAAGAGGCAATTAGTACTGTGCTTAACAAAACGAATATATTTGAAATATTTCCATTTGAATCAAATAAAAAAGTCATAATTGCAATATAACTTAAGCTCCCTAGAATAAAACCAAATAATACTGGGGCTCCTCCAGATTCCGCCACGTTTTCTTTTGAAATTTTATGTATATCTTTTCCAGTAAATCCTAGCTCTTTTGCTTTTTTTATCCAAAATGGAACAAAAAAGAGTGTTGTAAAAAAACTTACTAATAAAGGAATAATTAATGCTTGCCACATACTTTTATTTGCCTTTGATAGTTTTTAAAATTAATTATCTAAAAAAGAGAGGAGTAAAATAAACTTCAATTATTCCTGCAAGGATAATAATAATAACGGCAATAAGAAGCAAAAAAAATGTATTTTCTAAAACCCTAAGGAATTTATGGTCTTTAATACCATTTCTTAGAATACCCACTCCAAAAATTCCTCCTGCAAGGGCGGTTATGAAGTACGCGGCTATTTCTGGGAATCCATGAATCATATATCTAAATAATCCTAAAGGAATATGAGCTATCTCATTTTTTGCAAATATAGTTATAGCGGTTGAAATTACACTTGCATTCCATGCCAGAACAAAAATAGCCCCCGCTCCAAAAATTAGAGAAAAAAGCAATGTAAATATCATAACATAAACATTATTTTCAATTATTGATAGAAGCCTCATCTCTTTTCTACTTAAAGCATTTCCGGTTATAGAAGGAGAATCTTCAAAAGAGTACCCCTTTACGCAACCCTCTACATTTCCTGGACTATTTATTTGACAGTATGTTTCAAGCTGGGCGTTGAAAAGATTAGGGTCTCCGATAACAATATTCCAAAATGAAAAAGCGATAAGCATTCCTAAAAAAAGCCACATAAAAGCATATAATGCATCTCCATGAGCTTTCCAAATATCATACAGCCCTTCAGCCTCTTCGTCTTCTTCCTCTTCTTGCTTTATTAAATAATACATAAATGGTAGCGTAAACATTATACAGAAAGCAATGACTACAAATCCAGAGTATTTCGAAATAACCGGATCTCCTCCGAAAAACCATTTTGTTAAAAGAAGAGATAAAGAAGCATAAAGTAATCCTACAAAAAGCATCTTTATTAGTCCTCTTTCTTTTTTCTTAGGATTTATTAGGGATTCAAGCATACTTCCTCTAAAAAAAGAGAATTTTTAAACTTTCTTAAATTAGGAGAGCTATGAACAAAAGAGAGAAGTTTAATCTTATTTTAAAGAAAATAAAATCAATAAAAATACAGGGAGCAGAAAATGTCGCAAAAAGCGCATTAAAAGCCTATTTAATTTTTCCAACACTTTCTTCAAAAAGAAAAATTCTTTCTTTAAGACCAACTGAACCAATGTTAAAAAAAGTCTTAGAAGAGATAGAACATTCTTCATTAGATAAAATTCTTTTTGAAATAGAAGAGGCTAAAAAACTGATAAAAGAAAATTCTTTTAAAATAATTAAAAATTTAGATGTTGTTTTTACTCATTGTCATTCTTCAAGCGTTGTGGAATCTCTTGTATATGCAAAAAAGAAAGGAAAAAAATTCGAAGTATATAATACAGAAACTCGTCCTCTTTTTCAAGGAAGAAAAACTTTTTCCGAACTCGCTAAATCTGGAATTAAAATTACTCAATTTGTAGATTCCGCAGCTATGATTGCCTTAACTCATACACAAGGGACCAAAAAAGTAAGCAAAGTTTTATTTGGAGCTGACGCTATTCTAAAAGGGGGAGTAATAAACAAGGTTGGAAGCGGCATGTTTGCTAAAATTGCTTATGATAATAAAATTCCTGTTTATATTTTAGCAAATTCTTGGAAGTATACAAAAGAGAACATTAAATTGGAAAAAAGAGGTTTTAAAGAAGTTTGGAACAAAATATTAAAAAAATCAAAAATAGAAAATCCCTCTTTTGAATTTATTCCTAAAAAATACATTACAGCAATAATCTCCGAAAAAGGAATACTCTCTTATAATGAATTTTTAAAAGCAATTAATTAGAATTTTTTTCTACAGAAAGTAAAATTTTTTCAGCTTCTTTATTGAGGACATTTATTTCTTTTAAAATTTCTTCTTTTATTATTTTTAATTTTTCTATCTGGTTTTCTATTATTTTTGCCGTTTCTAGAATTGATTTATTTACAAAGTTTTTCTCCCCTATTCCTACAAGAAGCTCCTCAGAAATTATTTTTGTTTTAATGAATATATTTTTTCCTATAGAAGAAAACGCTTCTTTTCCAGAAGAGTTTTCCAAATCTTCTATTCCTTTTTTGAGTAAATACAATTCGTTTATTTCATTCTCTACAGCTTCTATTTGTTGCTGCATATTTTGCATATACTTGTCAAGCATATTTATTTTGAAAAAAAGTTCTTTATCTGGTTCGTTCATTTTAATTAATGCACATCTAGTATTTTTCTGAAGATTATACTTGATACAAGGCTAGTTCCAATATACCACCAAATCCAAGCGCTTGCAAGAGTAGTAGAAGCAAAGCTATTTTTTGCCCACCAAAAAATAACAAAGAGAGGAATCATTGTAATTAAAAGAGGTTTGAAAGAGTGTTTCATCATTTCTATGGAAATTGTAAGTATCTCTTGATTTATTTTTTCCATTTCTTTTAAATCCCCTCTCACTTCTTTAGATTTTTTTTGGAGTTCTTTTTGCCTCCCTTTTAATTCTTTCATCTTTATTTGATCTGTAAAGAATTTTGTAACTAAAGTCATAAGAAGAGTAACGCCTATAGAGAGGCATATCACCGCAACTTTGGGGTTTGTATTTATTAATTCATTTATCATTTTTTAATTTTATTTAAAATCTCTACTCTTTTCCCATAAATTTTTTCATTGCAGGAACCATATCTAATTGATGTTGTTGACCTATACTTTGATAGAATTGGAACATAATCATTATTACAAGCAGTATTGCAGTTCCGGATACAAGTGCACCAAGCAAGTCTGTTATAGATGCTAAAACTCCTATTGCTGCTCCACCCATAACGGTGAGAGGCATTATATATCTATCTAAAATACTTTCTAAAACTCTTTCATCTTGTCTAAATCCAGCAACCTGTAATCCAGATGCAGCAATTTTATGCGCTTGTGTTTTTGAATCCATTCCGGCTGTTTTTACCCAAAGTATTGCAAAGAGAGTAGAACAAGCAGTGAAAAATAAAACATGAGTAATTCCTTGAATTACATATTTATAAGAAAAGTTTCCTCTTATAATCATATCTAAAATATTTTCATTTCCAATCCAGAAAGCAAATCCAGAAACTGCTCTTCCATCTATAAATCCTCCCAAAATTGTAGCATATCCTAACCAATTCTGTAGCAGTCCTCCAAACAATTGAAGAGTTGCAACGAGAGCAGCAGTAAGGATAACAGGAATAACCGAAGAGTAAAAGAAAGAAAGTGGCCATTTTATTCCGTATCCTCTTATTTTTCCAAACGAAAGAGGGATTTCAACCTTAAGTGATTGGGCCCAAGCAACAATCAAAAATATAACTACAGTAGCCAAAATAGCTGAAAGAGCAGATAAAAATTCAGTAGGATATTTGCTAGAAATTGCTTGTATCATTACAAGAACTTTTCCTGCACAGGCAGTGTTTTCAAAATCAAATAAACAATTCTTTCCTTGTTCATTTACAAACTGAAATGCACTAGTAATTATTCTCCAGCTAACTCCGGCAGCGATAAATAAACTTACTCCAGAACCGAATCCCCACTTTTGGCATACTTCATCCATATAAAAGATTGCAATTCCTCCAAGGATTAATTGAAATATTAAAAGAGGAGCAAAACCAGGAAGAGCTTCCAGGCCTTTCATTAAAACATAGACTGATGATTCGAATATTATAAAGAAAAACACAAATAATTTTTGAATTCCCTGAAAAAATCTTTTTCCTTCAGCAGTTGTCACATCTATTCCAAATATTCCAGAGAAAGTTAATAGTTGAAGAATAATAGAAGCCATAACTATTGGTCCTATACCCAGAGAGATTATACTTCCAAAATCCGTTCCAAGAATTATTGCAAGATATTTAAATCTCTCAAGAGCATTATTTGAAAGTCCAAAAAGAGGAACATTAGCAAGTACAAAAAAACCAGCGAGGACAATAAGTGTCCATTTAAGCTTTGTATTGAAACCTAATTTTTTTTCTTCAGGTTTTGCAACCTCTGGAATATATTTGAATATCTTTGTAAAGTCCATTATTCATTATAGAAGAAGGGTTTTTTAAAGCTTATTAGTCTTTTTTATTTCTTTCTCTTCTTTCTGATGTTCAAGATGAATTTGTCCACCTGCTTTTTTTATTTTTTCAATAGCACTAAGAGAAGCCTCTTTAGCATGAATTATTAATTTTTCCTTTATCTCCCCGTCTCCTAGAATTTTATATTTATTCAGATTTATCTCTATTCCTTTTGGAGTGTCTTTTGCAAGCCCTTTTTTCCTGTATCTTTCAATATTAAGGAAAATATCTTTAAGGTTTATTCTTTTCCTTATATCTCTCTTCGTCCCTTTACTTGTTATACCTTGTTTTCCAAAATAATTATTTCCGTATAATTTTAGGACCAGTGTTTTTTTCTGATCTGCTCTTTTTCCAGAACCAGCCATACCTATTCCTCCTCTATGTCCAGATCCTTTCCTTTTTTTCCTCGCTCCTCCTCCGTGAGTCCCCATACCCTTTCCATGCATTCTTGTAGATTTTTTTCTTTTTTTGATTTTCATATCATTCTCTCCAATAATCTATTTATTTCTTTTCCATGATTTCCCAGAACACCTTTTTCTTTTCCAAAATGTCTTTTAGTGTTTATTCCCCCTCTTGCTGGATGTAATCTAAAAAAAGGTTTCACATTTAAGTCTTCAAATTTTTTTCCTTTAATTAATTCTTCAATTATTTTTTTTGAATCTATTTTCTTTTTCTTGTCTATCTGTTTTCCTCTTTTTTCAATTAATTTCTCAAAAGTTTCATTATCTATTTCTCCATAGGCAACAGAATCTTTTAATTTCTTAATCATTCCTTCATGTTGTTTAGATGGAGAAGGAAGAACTACACAAGAATATTTTCTTTTCAATCGTAATCTATCAAGAGTTTCTTTTAAGTCTCTATTCATTCCGACTTCTCCAATTATTCTTATTATCGCTATCATTTTTGAAGGTTAGTCTCCTTTAATGCATTTATACAGGCTTTTATTAAGTTAAAGGATGTTCTTTGTTTTCCAAACGTTTTACTATAAACATCTTTTATTCCTGCAAGTTTTAAGACCTTTTTTAATTCACTAGCAACTACTAATCCTGTTCCTTGTGGTGCAGGGATCAAAAAAACTCTTATGCTTCCAGACTTTCCAGAAACCTTAAATGGAACGGTGTGTGGTTCAGAACAAGCACAATCAAATGATGCGCAAGTTCTTTTTACCTTAATTATATTTAATTTTGCTTTTCTTAGGGCTTTATCTCTAGCTGGAAGTGTCTCTTTTGATTTTCCATCTCCAATTCCTACATGGCCATTCTCATCTCCTATTACTGCCATTGTTGAGAAAGTTGGAACATTTCCTTCTTGGGTTTTTCTTTGTGTTTGTCTCCAAGCTCTTCTTTTTCCTCCTCCAAACTTTCCTTTAGATTGTCCTATAGAAATTAAATCTGATTTTACATCTAGGAGAGAATCTACAATCTGTTCTTCCAAAATCTTCTGTTTTCCATCGAGAATTTCGTCTATATTTTTTATTTTCCCCTCCTTCACTTCTCTTCCAAGCTTGGTTTTAGGAGTCCATGAAGATAAAACTGTTTCTTTTGGAGTTGGTTCTTTCTTTTTTACTTCTTCTTCAATTATTTCAAGGACTTCTCCCTCTGCAATTTCTTCTATTTTATTTTCTTTTATTCCTTCAATTTTTGTCATTTTTCTAAATTTGATTTTATTTCTTTAAATTGTTTTGAAAAATCCTCTTTAAGGTTCTTTCCTACTATTTTATCTTCTTCTGGAAAAAATTCTTCATCACATTTTATGTTTATTCCAGAATCCTTTAATCCTTTTAAAAAACCATATACTTTAGACTTGTGAAGGACTCTAATCATTCCTAAATCGACTATTGGTTCCTTTTTCTTTTTCTTTTTTATTTCCAAACCCATTGAATATCCTGTTAAGTAAGAAGCAGGAATGGATTTTAAACTTCCTTTAAATTTTTCTGGCCAACCCTTTGTTAGGAGTTTTTTAGAATTTACTTCTATTTCTATTCTGTCTTGTGCCCCGCTACTCTCGACATATTGCGAAATGATATATTTGTTTGTTTTTCTGAAAACAATTCTAGGAATTCCACCTTTCAAAAGATTTAATCTTTTAGAATAATCAGTTTTATTTTCCATTCTTCTTCTTTTCATAACTTTCATCTTTTTAATTCTCCTTCTTGTATTTTAAAATGTGCTTTACTTCTATATTGTTTATTCCTTATCTTCTTTCTTATTTCTTTTGAATCTATTTTTGAAACTTTTCCAGCCTTTTTTGAAAGGCTCAATTCTTTTCTAAGCTTTCTAGTCAATGCCATGTAAGTTTTCTTTTTACCTTTCATATGTTTTCTTTTATTTCCGTCTCCTTTTTTTCTTTTTTTAGAAGGTTTTCTTTTTCTTCCTTTAATACTTTTTATAACTATAGCATTTTCTTTATGCAAATCCCTTATATCTTGTTTAGTCATGGCTTCTTTTATTTCACTTAATCTAGAAGGGAAAAAGAATATTCTTTCTTTTCCTACTTTTAATGCCCTTGCCGCCAATTCTTTTTTCTTATTTAGGTTCATTTTTTATTTTCCTTTTTTATTATTTTTTTAGGATTTAAGTTGTATATTTCTATTTTTTTATCTTTAGCAATTTTAGCAATTTCTATTTTTTTCTTTTTTCCTATTTTTCCAAGGATTCCTATTTTTCCTTTTACTATTTTTTCTAGGTCTTTTATTGTATTTATTTTTACTGGAATTTTTCCTCGCACTAATCCTTTTTCCTCTTTTTTAGTTCCATAACCTATGCTAACTACTGCAGGATAACCTCTTCTTTTCTCTCTCATCTTGTTATCTCTTCCAGAAGGTCTTCTCCAAACTTGCTTATTTTTTCTTCTCTTTCCAAGTTTTGAATATCTAAACCAACCTTTTCTCAAAAATTCAACCATTATATTTCTCTCCCTGGCTTGTGTGTTATGAATATTCCATCTTGGAATACTCTTCTATCCCTTTTACTTATTCTTGTTATGGATTCAAATTTTGCAGCGGTTCTTCCAGCAAGTTCTAAATCACAAGAAGAAATAGTGATAATTCCTCCATCATTTTTAACCTTGACTCCTTCTTTTGCAAATTCAAATACTCTCGGAACTTTTTCTCCAAGAAAGTTTTTTATTGTTGCCTTATTTCCATTTATTTCTAGCGTAGCTGGAAAATGGCTAAAACATACTTTTAATTTATATTCAAATTCTTCATTAACTCCTTTAATCATATTTCTTATGTGTGCTGCAGTTGTGTTTATTTTTCTTTTTTCGTTTTTAGTAGAATTTTTATTCCCAATTAAAACTTTTCCTTCCTTCTTTTCCAAAAAAATTTTATAGAGATTAAATTTTCTTTTAATTTCTCCTTTTGGCCCCCTAACCCCCAATTCTCCATTATCAATAGTTACATTTGTTCCTTCTGGAATTTCTATTTCTTGTAAAATTTCTTTTTTCATCTTAATAGAAATATGCGATCAAGCATCCTCCTATCTTTTCTCCTTCAGCTTCCTCATGAGTCATTAAGCCTTTATTTGTGGAAATTATGATTGTTCCAAAGTTTCTAGAAGGAAGATATCTTCTTCGGTATTTGTCTATTGTATTTTTATCAACAGTAAATCTTGGCTTTATTGCTTTACACTCCCATAATTCTCCAATAGTAATTTCGATAGATTTTTCTTTAGTATTTATTTTATATTTTTTTATTGCTCCTTTTTGCTTCATTATTTTTAAAACTTCTATTAATAGATTTGAAATTCTATTTATCTTTACTTCTTCTTTTCCAGCTTTCTTGGAATTCTTCATCATATTTAATGCATCGGCAACGATATCTTGTGACATTTTTTTCTCCTAACTATATTTTTTGAATCCGATTTCTGTAGCGATTTCTCTGAAACAGTGTCGGCATAAATTTAATCCATATGAACTTATATGTGCACCAAATCTCCCACATCTTTCGCACTTTTTTACAGCTATACCTGTCTTTCTTTCTTTTGGCTTGCAGTGTTTTATAAACTTATTTTTTACAGCTGGTTTTCTTTCAAGCTGTTTCAATATTTTTCTCCAGTCACTTGCGCCCATATTAGATAAACTTTGTTTGAAAGTTTTCCTCCATGAATTTAATTACTTCTCCTTTTGAAATTATTTGTCTTGTAGATTTTTTTCCTCTTCCAATTTTTTTTAATCCAGTTCTCTTTCCCGCTCTTTTAAGGGTGATTGTTACATCAAAGCCTACTATTCCTATGTCTCTTTGATATTCCATTCCAGGAATTTCTATGTATTCTTTTATTCCAAAAGATAAGGTGTTTTCGCTAGCTTGTTTTATCTTTAAAGTATTTTCTTTTGCAACTAAGAGTCTTTTAAGCATTTCTTCTGGATTTTTTCGTATAGTTATCATAGCACCGATCTCAAGCCCAGGCCTTACTCCAAGGGTAGGTATTCTTTTCTTTGATTTTCTCCTTGATGCTTTTTTTAAAGTGATTCTTTCAATTATTTTAATTCCTTTTTCTAATACTTCTCCCGTTCCTCCTACACCTAGTATAATCTTTTCCAACTTTATTTTTTCCATTATGTTTTGTTTCATTCTTCAACCACTATCAATTGTTTAATTAAAACCTTAGTTGGTTTTCCACCAAGTTCAATTTCCACCATTTTTTTCTCATTATCTATACTTTTAATTTTTCCCTTTTCTCCAATATGTTTTCCTGCAAAAATAAGAACACTTGCTCCTTCTTTTAGTGGAAGAATTTTTTCTATTTTTCTTTTTTCAAATAAAAACACAACCGAATCATTCACTTTTGTTTTTAAATCAGAAAGAATATTTCTTCCATCAATCAAATTTATTTGTACTTTTCCGGTTTTTATTTTCTTTTTATTTATTATCTTGGAAACTTTTTTAAAGGAATCTCCTTCCTTTATTTCTTCTACTGCAAATTTTCCTTTCTCAGATAAAACCAATCTATAATTCTTTTTTGAAGGGAGAATAGAAATTACGTCAAATAAATTAACTAAACTTCTTTCTTCAAAAATTTCTTTTTTATTAAGCATTATTTTTTTAGATTTAATTGCCTTTTTTGCTTCTTTTCTATCTTTTGTTATCTTCAAAATATCTCTGAGAATTATTAAAAGAGGGATACCTTTGCTTAATCCTGAACTAGGTGACACTACATAAGCCGTTCCTTTCCTAGGAATAGGCCAGCTCTTTGGCATTTTTTGTCTTTTTAAATAACTCATTTTTTCTTTACTCCTTCGTCCTTTTGTATCTTTTTATCTCTTTGTGTTTTTTTCTCTAGAATATTTTTTCTTTTTCTATCTTCAATATTTAATTCGATTATTTGAAGATTTGAAGGATGCATTTTAATATTAGCTTTTGATCCGTCTTGTTTTTTAATTTGTATTCCTTCTATAACTACCTTAGAATTTTTCAAATAAATTTCAGTTATTTTTCCAGTTCTTTTTTTGAAATTTCCTTTCATTATTTTTACAGTATCCCCTTTCCTTAAAGGTAGGTTTCTCTTTTCATATTTTGTTCTAAGTTCTTTAGAGAGGTTTGAACAAAGAAATTTTTTTCTTATACTCAAAGGAGCTTTTGCTATGTATTTTCTTTGTTTTCTTGGTTGTTTACTTGCTTTCCAGTTTTTTGAAAAAATTGTTTTCATTTTAATAAGCAATTGAAGCGATTTTTGCAACGCTAGGCCATCGCTCAACTACCTCCCTTGCAATTGGACCTTTTATTTGAGTTCCTTTTGGATTTCCTTTATCATCTTTAAGAACCGCAACGGCATTATCTTCAAAAGATATCCTTTCTCCATTTAATCTTCGATATTGTTTTTTTTGTCTTATAATTATTGCATCAAAAACTTTTCCTTTCATATCCGGAATTCCTTTTCTTACACTTACTTTAACCCAATCTGCTATTTTAGCACATCCTTGTTTTCCCTTCTTTCCTTTACCTTTTTTTACAGATACAATTTTAACCATTTTTGCACCGCTATTATCAGATGCTGTTAAATAAGAGCCAATATTTAATCCTGCAGTTGTTCTCGCACTTACAGCTTTCATTTGGTCATACTCCTGCAATGAATAACTAACAATTCTATTTTTATTTTCATTTTTCTTCTTTTGATTTTATTTTTTTAATTACTACAAAATGTGTTATCTTGCTAAGAGGTCTGCACTCTCCCACTCTTACCAAATCGCCAATATTTATTTCATTTTGAAAGCAGAAAGGCATTCTTGCATGTATTTTTGTTCTGGATTTAGCATATCTTTCATATTTTCGAACATATATCATTCTTTCAAATTCTATAACTATTCTTTTTGAAAATTTTTTAATGATTCTTCCTTCAAAGATTCTCCCTCTCACACTAAGATTTCCATGAACAGGACAATCTTTATCTTGGCATAAAGTTGACACTATTTTTGCTTCTTCTGCTTTCTGCTTTTCTTTACCCTTACCACTTTTGGGCGAAGTTTCTTTTTTTATTTTCTTTTCCATTTTTTTGTTTTTTTAATCAATCGAATCTTCTTGAAAACCAAGTTTTCTCAAAATTTCTTTTGCTTTTTTTTGGTGGTCTCCTTGGAGTTCGATTGTCTTATCCTTATAGGTTCCTCCACAGGCAAGCTCATTTTTTAGAGCCTTTGCGATTTTTTTCCCATCTATTCCACTTCCAAATCCGGAAATCATCGTCGCTATTTTTCCGTATTTCTTCTTCTCTGTTGTTACTTGTATTCTCTGCGAACTCTTTGCAATCTGTTCACATACACACGCTTGCTTAGGCAAGCCACATTTTGGGCATATATCCATTGTCTTGTTTGAGTGTGAGTATTCGAGCAATCATTTTCTTTATTTCTTTTATCTTTGAACTTCCTGTTTTAGAGCCACTAACTCTTGCTTTGATTAATTCTGCTTTTAAATCTTTCAATTTCTTTTCTCTTTCTTCTTTACTTATTTGTTTAATCTCTTTTGCTTTTTTTGTCATTTGATTTTTCTCTTACTTTTTTTAGAGGTTTTTTATTTAATTCTTCAAAGTCTATCTCACTCTTTTTTATTTTTTCTATTGCTTCTTCGTCTATTTTTATATTATCAAGCATTTTTTCGTGCGGTGAAAGTATACTTACCTTCACTCCAATAACTCCAGGTTTAGTCTGAGCTATTGACTGAGCTTTATCTACAACTTTTGCACTGTCTCCAACCTTTTTTAAATATCCTTGAGCAAATCTCCAAGATTTTGCTCTAGAACTAGGTAATTTTCCATTTAGCCTTATTTCAACTCCAAGTGCGCCTGAACGAACTATTCTTTGGAGAGTTTTATATGCAATAACTTTAAATTTTATTGGACCAAATTTTTCAAGGCTAAGGGCGATATCATCCGCCATTATTTGAGAGTCTAATTCTGGTTGCATTATCTCTTCTATTTCTATATGGGGATTTTCAAATTTGAATTTTTTTCTTAAAATTTCTGTTAGTTCAATTATTTTTTCTCCTTTTCTTCCAATTACTAAACCGGGCTTATGGGTAGAGATAACTATTTTTTCTCCAATAGGGGTATACTCTATTCTAACCTTACTTATTTTTCCCTTACCTAGAGATTTCTTAATTTCCTCTCTGATAGCAAATTCTTCTTTCTTTAATTGAACTAATTTTCTTTCTTCCATCTTATTTTTTAGCTTCTGTTAATTTTTTATTTTCTTTTTTTTGAATTTCTTTTGCAATAATTTCGATATGTGTTCTTTTTCTTTTATACCTTCCAAATCTTCCTCTTGGTCTTGGAGCAAGATTAGCAATAGCTTCAGTTATTATTGGGTTTTTAACATCATCTAAATTTGCATTTGCTTGAAGACTTTTTAATAATTTTATAAAATATTTTGTGGAATTATATGGATATTTTCCAGCCATTATTCCTTTCTTATGAGCAAACTCTCCTTTCATAGGTAGAGCTCTTTTTTTTGAAAGAACTTCTTCTAAAAGTTTAATGGCTTTTTCTATTTCTTTCTTTTTTATAAATTTACAAATAGCCACAGAGTGTCTTGTAGATATAGGTGCTCCAACCGCTCTTATCTTTGATTCTTGCTTTTTTTTCTTTTCTACTTTTTTAACTTCAAGAGGTTTTTCTTTTGAAGAGTCTGTTTTAATTTCTTCTTTCTTTTCAAGTTTCTCTTCTTTCAATTCCTTTTTCTTTTCTTGTTCTCTCATTTTATTTCTTTGATTTTGCTTTACTTCCCTTTGTTGCACCCATTCCTGTCTTTCCATGCTTAACTCTATTTCTCGTAGGAGAAAATTCACCTAATCTGTGTCCAAGCATTTCACCTGTTATTTCAAAAGGAAGAAATTTATTTCCGTTATGAACTTGAATTTTCATTCCAACCATTTGGGGAACTATTATTAGATTTCTTTTGTGTGTTCTTATTTTCTTATCTCTAGATTCTTTTTCTCTACACCTACTTACAAAATTTTCAATATCTTGAAATTGTCTTAAAGCAGCTCTTCTAGGTCTTGACTCTAGGAATTTTGCAAATTCTCTCACATCGAGTTTTTTTAATTCTTCAATAGTTTTTCCTCTATATGTAAAATCTTTATTTTTTATTTCCATCGTTTTTACTTGCTTTTTCCCGTCCTCCTCGGTCTTAAATGTCCAACTCTTCTTCCAGGAGGAGCATTTCTTTTTGCAATTTTGCTCTTAGGATTCTTTCCTCTTCCTGAACCAAATGGATGATCTATTGCATTCATTTTTACAGCAGAAGTTCTTGGCCATAATTTATTTCTTGCTTTAGTCATATGGTGTTTTTTCCCAGCTTTGACTATTGGTTTGTCTAATCTTCCTGAACCAGCAACAACACCTATAATTACTCTGCATTCCTGATTAAACTTCCTTTCCTTTTTAGAAGGCAAGATTATGAAAACGTCTTTTCCAATAATTTTATTTATTTCAGAATATGTTCCAGAAGTTTTTATGAATTTACCTCCGTCTCTTGGTTTCGCTTCCAAATTATAAATTTTTGTTTTCATAGGCACATCTTTTAATTTTACAATATTTCCTTCTTTTATTTCATTAGAGTCTAATTTTATTTTTTGTCCTTCAACCATTCCATTAAATGCGGGAATATAAAAGAAGCCTTTATCATATTTTATTTTAGCCAAAGGGGCAGTATGTCCTCTTGAATTTATAAGTTTTAAGACAATTCCTTCCCCGCTGATATCTTTTGGATAAGCAAGTTTAAATCGATATGCAATTCTTCTTACTCTGTATGTTTTGCTTCCTTTTCCTCTTGCCTGTGAAATTATTCTTTTACCCATATTACATTAATCCTAGTTTCATAGCCAAATCTATTGCTGGAAACTCTTTTTTTAATTTAACATAAATATATTTTTTATTTAGTCTAGTAGTCGTTCTTATTTTTTCAATTTTTACTCCAAATAATTCTTCAAGTTCTTTTTTTATTTCAGATTTATTGTCTTTCTTACTCGTCTCAAAAGTTAAAGTATTCTGAGATTCAATTTTCATAACTGCTTTTTCTGTAACTATTGGTTTCATTTTAATTTTTTTTCTAATTCCTCAATTGCTTTTTCAGTATAAAGGGTTATTCTTCCAGGACCACCTTTCGCAATGTCCACTATACTAAGATTTTTTGCTTTCTTTATTTCAAATGCACTTAGTTTAGGGTTTTCTTCTTCTCCAACGACTATAAGTAATCCAGCATTTGTTTTATATTTTCTTCCTCTCATTTTTCCTTTACCGCTTCTTACAGTTTTTTTTCTAAGAGATAATTCGAAAATTTTTTCTCCAAGTATTTTTTTAAGAGCCAAAAGAAGATCTTTTGTTTTAATTTTAGAAATTTTAGATTCTATAACTATTGGAAAATTTTCAAATTTTTCTCCAATTAATCTTTCATACCTTTTAGAAATAAATTTTTCATTTGCAGTTGCACTTAAAGCAGAAATTAAAGCCATTTTCATCTCTTTTTTATTTATTTTTTTAGTATTTATCATTGAAACCGCTTTTGGAGGATGTGCTCTTCTTCCTCCACGAGTGCTTGGGACTTCTGCTCCTATTTGTTGGAATTGAGTACCTCTTCTTAGAATAGTTTTTCTAGGTATTCTTGAGATACCTCTTCCGTATTGGCTTTTCCAAACGTGTCTCCTATGAATTAGTATTCCGCTTGCAGAGTGTTGTTTTCCTGCAACAGGAGAAGGACTATAAGGTTGTTTTGTTTTTTTAGTTTCTAATATTTTCATAATTAAATCTTCTCTGACTTTTTGTAAAAAGAAATTTGGCATTTCAATCTGCTTCAATTTTTTTCCATCTAAACTTAAAACATTCATTTTCATTTTAATTCAACCAATTCTAAATCTTTTTTTAATTGTTTTCTTGTTTGTCTTAAAGGAGAAGTGATAATCAACTGTCTTTTTGAAGCTCCTTGAATAGAACCTCTTATCAAAATATAATCTGTTTTAATATTTCCAAAATTCTTTATATTGTTTATTTTTCTTTGTTCGGGTTTAGAAACTTCTACAATCTTATTATTATAGATTACTCTTGTGAACATTCCCATCTGTCCTGCTTGTGGAGCTCTAAAGGTTACTCTTGCAGGGTGCCAAGGTCCAAGACTTCCTGGACGTCTTACTCCTTTTTCAGATTTATGACTTTTAAGAGTTAATCCAAATCTTTTAACAGGTCCAACGAGTCCTTTTCCTTTTGTAAGCCCCCTAATATCTGCTAATTCTCCTTTTTCAAATACTTGTGAAATAGAAATCTCCTTTCCAATATTTTCTTTAATAAAATTTAATTTTTCTTCAATACTTCCATTTAAACCTATTTCAGATATATCTGGAGTTTTCTTTATACCCGTTTTCTTAGCTTGAGAATAGCAAATTATTCTTATGTCATCATATTTCTCTGTTGGAATATTTTCGGCTTTTTCTGATATTTTTTTTGGGAATTTTATCTTTTTCTTCATCTCTTTTTCTATTTTTTCCACCAAGACTTCTTTTGAGACTATTCCATTTTTATAGAATCTCACTGAAAGAATTTTCATAGGAGGACATTCGATTATTGTAACAGGAATTGCAATTTTTTTCCCTTTTGTCATAGAATGGGGAGTGTTATCTTTTACTATTGCAGAAGCCATTCCCGCTTTATATCCGATAAATCCTTTAATTATTTTTTTAGAATTAATTGCTCTCCAGTTAACACTAGGTAAAAACTTAGCGGCCCTTTTTCTTGGCCAAAATTGTAAACTTCCTTTTCTTGGTGATTTTTTTGTAGGCATTTATTAATAAAGCGGATAATTTCATTTTACTTTCCCTGGAATATTTTATTGAGAAATAGTGGGTATTTAAAGCTTGTTATAATTTTTATGCTTCAACTTCTAATTTTGTTTCAATCTCTTTTCCATCTATTTTTGCTTTTCTTATTATTGTTCCTTTTCTTAAAGCTTTTTCTCTTACTTTTGCGAAATCTTTTTCATTCTTTAACTCAGAAGGAATTATTATTTCTTTAATTATAAAATTATGAACAATTTCCGCTTGTTTAAAATCTGTCTTTTCAAATACAAAACTTTTAGCAAGAGAGGAGTCATTTGTAATTAACTTACAAAAATCAGGTTTTGGAGCTTCCTCTCCTTTTGTGCCAGGTTTTCCAGATTTTGGGGCTTTTGGTTTTATCTTCAAAATTTCTCCTGTAGGAGTACTAAATGTTAATGCAAAAAAGTTCTTAGGAAATTTTTTTATTAATTCTAGAATTTCTTTTCCAGACATTTCTTTTTCAAGCATATATTTTTTAACTCCTTGAAATTGTTTGATTTCTTTAAATTCCAAATCTTTTTTCAAATCTTGAGTAGAAACTACCGCTCCTGTAACTTTTGTTTTTGCAGAACCTAGTTTTTCCGCAACATCTTTAACTAATTCGTTAGCAAATTCAGAAGAAGCATTTATAGTATATTTTCCTCCAGAAAATTTAGCGTGAATTATTGCTTTGTCTCTAAACTCTCCTTTAGAGAATTTTTGGAATTGAAGATGAACACTTTCATCAAAGTTTTTTTCAGACACCTTTTTTATAAAATTCATTCATTTAAAAGAAAAAATTTACTTTTAAATCTTTTCTCATCTCAAAACCTTTATAAATTTAAGAGTTTATTTATAAATGAGAGGAATATATAAAAAAATGGAGGAATATTTTAGAAAAACAGGGATAATTGTTTTGCTTTGCCTTCTATTGGTGGTGTGTTTTTTGCTTTTAAAACCAATACTTATTTCAATAATTGTTGGAATGTTGTTGGCATTTGTTTTTTCTCCTGTTTATAATTTCCTTTATAAAAAAACCCATTCCAAAAATTTTTCAGCATTTTTCATTTGTATTCTTTTTGCAATATTTCTTGTAGCGTGTATGTGGTTTTTTCTTCCAATTGCAATAGAACAGTCTCTTAAGATCTATGCAAATTCTCAGCAAATGGATTTTGTAGGCATCTTAAAAAAAGTTTCCCCTTCTTTTTTTGCATCTGAACAATTTTCTCATGAGGTTGGTTCTATAATACAATCTTTTATTACTCGTTCAGCAAATTCTCTTTCAAATTCTTTTTCAAATATTTTATTAAATTTTCCTTCGCTGGCTTTGCAATTTTTTGTAGTCTTTTTGACTTTTTTTTACCTTTTAAGAGATACTGATGAACTAGGTAAATATATTAAAAGTTTATCTCCTTTTTCAAAGGAAGTTGATGAACGTTTTTTTAATTATTCCAAGGGGATCACTTATTCAGTTCTTTATGGGATTATTATAGTAGGACTTATTCAGGGAGCAATTGTAGGAATTAGTTTATTTTTATTTGGAGTTCCCAACGCGCTTATTTTAACAATTCTCGCTATTGTAGCTTCTATACTTCCTATTTTTGGGCCTTTCTTAATTTGGTTACCAGTTACAATCTACCTTCTTATAGCACAAAATACTTTCCAAGCCTTTGGAGTTTTAATATTCGGGGTTATAGCATCCACTGTTGATAATATTTTAAGACCTATGATTGTTTCAAGAAGGACAAGTATGCCTACATCTTTAGTTTTCCTTGGAATGATTGGAGGATTTTTCCTTTTTGGAATACTTGGATTTCTTATAGGTCCTTTAGCAATAGCTTATCTTTTGATTTTTTTAGAAATGTATAGGCAGAAAAAAGCCTAATTAAACAAAAAATATAAAAATCATTCTTGTTTAATTACTAAAAATAGAGGTGAAAATGGAACTTAAATTAAAAATTTTAAAATGGTCTACTGGAATTCCTGTTGCAATGCTTCATGAGAAGGCTGCTGAAAAAATAGGGGTAGGTACAAAAGAAAGAGTTCTTATTAAAACTCTTTCAAGTAATCCCGTAAAAATATCGGTTATACTAGATACAGTGAGGGGTATGATAAAAGAGGATGAAATAGCCGTATCATTAGAATTGGGTGCGAAACTTGGATTAGAAAATGGAAAAAAAGTTTCGGTTTCAATTTCTTCTCCACCAAAGAGTCTTGATTTTATAAAAAAGAAACTTAACAAAAAAAGACTAACTCAAAAAGAGATTGAAGAAATAATTGAAGATATTGTCGATAATTCTTTATCTGAAGTAGAAGTTGCTCTTTTCATATCGGCAATGTATCAAAAAGGAATGACGGAAAAAGAAACTATTTTTTTAATTAATTCTATATTGAAGACAGGAAATATTTTGTTTCTCAAAAAAAAGTGTATTGTCGATAAACATTGTATAGGAGGAATTCCTGGAAATAGAACAACTCCGATAGTCGTATCTATTTGTGCAGCGGAAGGATTGATTTTTCCAAAAACATCTTCTAGAGCAATAACTAGTGCAGCCGGAACAGCAGATACTATTGAAACAATAGCAAATGTTGATTTTTCTTTAAAAGAAATTCAAGAGATTATAGAAAAAACAAATGCATGCATGGTCTGGGGGGGTTCTCTCGGACTCGTTCCTGCCGACGATAAAATTATTACTATAGAAAGAATAGTAAAAGTTGACCCCGAAGCACAACTTTTAGCATCTATAATGGCAAAAAAACTTTCTGTGGGGAGTAGGTATATTCTTATAGATATTCCATACGGTAAAAATGCCAAGGTGAATAAAAGAAAAGCTTTGAGAATAAAAGAAAAATTTGAAAGTCTTGGAGATTATTTCAAGAAAGATGTAAAAGTTGTTTTAACTAAAGGGAATCAGCCAATAGGGAATGGTATCGGGCCTGCTTTGGAAATGAGAGATGTGATAGATATATTAGATCCTGCAAAAAAAGGACCAAAAGATTTAGAAGAGAAATCTCTTTTTTTAGCGGGAGAAATTTTTGAGCTCTCTAAAAAAGCAAAAAGAGGAGCAGGTTATAATTTAGCAAAACAAGTACTTAAATCTGGAATGGCCTTTAAAAAATTTAAAGAGATTATTTCTGCACAGCAAGGAAATATCAACAAAATTAGACTTGCCAAATTTAAAAGAGATATTTTTGTAAGAAGGAAAGCTAGAATTTGTGAAATAAATAATAAGCTTATAAATGAACTCGCAATAATCGCGGGATGTCCAAATGATAAATTTTCAGGGGTATATTTATACTCTCATATAGGAGAAACAGTTCAAAAAGGGGATAAGTTAATAACTATTTATTCCGATTCTCAAGCAAGACTCAAAGAAGCAATTAAGTTTTACAAAACTAATTCTCTAATAAAAATGAGATAAGGTATATTTTTAAACTTCAAATACATACATTTTTTATGGCCAGAGATACATATAAAGAGAAACTTAAAGAGCACATAAAGAAGAATTTGAAAAAAGGATATACTCCAGATACTTTAAAGTATGCGCTGATTAAGCAAGGATATTCTAGAGTTTTAATAGAAAAATCTATGGAAGAGGCTCAAAAGGAAATTGCCAAAGAAGTTCCAATTTTTAGTGAGAAGCCAAAAATAAAATATGAGGCTTTTGATGAAAAAAATATTTCTATTGAAAAGAAACCTTGGTGGAAATTCTGGTAGAAATCTTTAAAACCTGATTAATTCTTTTGAAAGTGATTAGTGCTGTTTGTAACAATAAATAAGCCGCCATGGCACAATGGTACTGCACCTGCCTTGAGACAGTAAAGCATACTCTACTTTCTCCTTCCGAGGAAGTAGCAAGAGAGCAGGGCCCTTTCGGGCATCCCGGTTCGATTCCGGGTGGCGGCGTTGAAAACAACCTCCAGGTTTTTTTCTATTTTCCAATTATCCTTGAAGGGCAACTTTTTCAATTGCCTCCTAAGAAAGTTGCGAGAATTGAACTTGTTTGTGTTTTGAAAATTTCAGTGTTGTTCAAAACGCAGCTAAATTTAGAATAACTTTTACCGATTCCTGGCGGCGGCGTTGAAATTGTACAATTTCTTTTTTAAAACCTTTTTAAACTAAAAAAATTTAATTATTCTATGGGAATTGTAGAATATATTTTATCTTTAATTTCTTCTTATGGAGAATTAGCTTCTTTTTTAGGAGGATTTTTTGCTGGAGAAGAAGTAATAATGACTCTTTCTTTTTTATCCGCAAACGGAATTATTCCCATATGGAAAGTTTTTCTTTTTTCTTTTTTAGGGATTGTTCTTTGTGATACTTTTTTTTACGCATTAGGAAGAATGAAAGTCATACAAAATCTTTCTAATTCTAAAAGATTCACTAGTTTATCTAAAAAATATGAACCCCTTATTTTAAAGCTTAATAAAAAAGGAACGCTGAATCTTCTTTTTACTACAAAATTTATATTCGGTACAAGAATACTTACTCTTTTATATTTAGGTTTTAGAAAAACAAAAGTATTAGAATTTTTGATAAGTGATCTCATTGTAGGCGTATTTTGGATGGTGATTGTTGTTTCTCTTGGATGGTTTTCCGGAAGCAGCTTCTATCTTATTTTGAATATTTTTAAAAATGTTCAAATAGCTCTTTTAGTAATTGTTATATTGGTTTTGATACTAGTAGGAATAAAAAAATGGATAAGTGGCAGGATATTAAAAAAACAGGGAATATAAAATTAAATTCTAAGTCCAATAATGAATTTATTTTAATTCACGGGTATACTGGGAGCCCGGGGGATTTTGGGAAATTTCCAATTTTTTTAAATAAGGATTTAAATCTCGGAGTCAAAGTGATTAAACTTATTGGGCATGAATCTGTAATTGAAGATTTATTTTCTCTAGAGTATAAAGATTTTTTAAATCAGTTAGAAAAAGAATTAAAAAAAGAATTAAAAAAAGGAAAAAATATTTTTTTAGGAGGGTATAGTTTTGGGGCACAATTAGCCCTAGATTTGGCTTCCAAATATCCTATAAAGGGAGTTTTTTTATTTTCTATTCCATATAGTTTGAGATTTCCTTGGAGTATTCCTTTTTTAGAAAAATTAGCTTACTTTAAAAAAAAGGTTAAAAAAACTAAGAGTGTTTTAAGGAAGCATTATCTTGAACAAACTTTTCATTATATTTATATGCCCTCAAAAGGCCTTTCAATAATAAAGCTAGGCAATAAAAGGATTAGTTCAATTCTTCATAAGATTAAATGCCCAATAATTATTTTTCATTTTTCAAGTGATCTTTTTGCTAAAAAATCTTCTATTAAAGAAATTTTATCTGGTGTTTCTTCTAAATTGAAAAAAGGGATTTACCTTAAAGATAGAGGTCATAATCCTTTTTTTTCAAGTTCTAAACTTTTAGTTTTTGATGAAGTAAGCAAGTTTTTTAAACGGACTCAACTTAAAATAAAATGATTAAAGCATCTGCAATAGTTCCTTGTTATAATGAAAAGGGAAGAATTGAAAAGGTCCTAAAAGTTCTTTCTTCTTGCAATTTAATAAGAGAGATTATAATTATTGACGATGGTTCTACAGATGGAACTGAAAAATCAGTTAAGAATTTTAAGAAAGTAAGATATTTTAGAAATAAAAAAAATAAAGGTAAGGCTTATTCTATGAATGAAGGCGTTAAAAAAGCCAAATCTTCTGTAATCTTTTTTTGTGATGCAGATTTAAGAGATTTAACTCCTTCAATAGTAAATTCAATAATTTCTCCGGTATTAAAAAAAGAATATGAAATGTATATAGGAATAAGGAATAATTTAATGCAGAAAACTTGGAAATTAGTTGCACTTAATTCTGGAGAGAGAGCATTAACCAAAGAAACTTGGAATAAAATTCCTCCATTTTACAAACATCGTTTTAGAATAGAATATGGAATGAATAAATTTGTAAAGAAGAATAATGGAAAAATTGGATATAAGGTTTTTCCATATTTTCAAACTCTTAAGGAAACAAAATATGGTTTTTTAAAAGGGACTTTTTTTAGGTGGTGGTTGAATTTTGATGTATTTATGGCCATTCTCAGATTTAATTTTTATGATAGATTTAAGTAATTTTTTGCAATAATCTTTTTATACCTTTTTGATTCTAAATTTATATGAAAAATGATTCTTTTTTAAGAGAGGAGAATTATCCAAACTTAGAATATAATAAAGTTTATTTGGTTTCTGAAAAGCCAATGATTTATATTGGAAATGATTTAAATGGAAGAGGGAGGCTTTTGTTTAAAAAAGATTTTGATCCAGTAATTTATAGTTTTGATATTCGTGAATCTAAAATTAACGGAGAAGAATTAAAAACAGGAAAACTATACCGTCTTTTAATTTCTGATAAAGAAAGTTCTTTCGCTCTTGAAATTCTAACTAAGAAAGGTCTCTAGTTTCCAGCTTCAACTAGGAAAGTGCGGGTTTGTCAGCTCGGTTTTAAATAAAAATAATTTATCCGAATAGTGCTGACAAACCTTCTGCTGCAGCCGCTTTCTTCTCTTCTTTTGGCTTTGCTTCTTCTTTCTTTTCAGCATCGGCATGCGCGCCAGCCGCTGGAGCAGCAATAGCCAAACTAGCAGTTTCTAGCTCTTTGTCTATATCGACATTTTTTAAGCTGGCAACAAGAGACTTGATTTTAGATTCATCTGTCTCGATACCAGCTGCTGCAACAACACTTTTTATGTTATTTTCGTTCACTTCTTTGCCCGCTTTGTGCAACAAAAGTGCCGCATATATGTTTTCCATTATCTTGTTTTTTTTGTTTTATTTATTAATTTTCTCCCTCAGTATTATCTGATTGAGTATTATCTGAAGGTTGCAAATTTTTCAAAACTTTTGCATGAGAATCTGCCTTTGCAAGAAGGAAACCTATGGTTTTTTCATTTGTATATGAAATTGAAACTGCAAAAGGAAGAGCTCTTCCATAGGCTTCTTTTAATTTATTTATTATTTCTTTTCTATCTATTTTTATATTCAAATATATTTTCTTATTTTCAATATCAAATGCACTAAGAGGAACAAATCCTACAGTAAAGGGTTTTATTCCAAGTTTACTCATAATATCACATGCTCCTTGAGAAATTTTTTGTCCTTTCTTTGTTATTACTTTAGCTTCTTTAATCAAAATTTTTCCCTTATCAATTTGTATTTTAATTCCAAGTGCTCCCAGTTCGCTTATTGCAGGGCCTGGAACTAAATCCGTTGGACCTTCTGGAATTTCAATATCTTCTGGAGCAACCTGTCCTGCTTTCGCTTTAGCAGGGCTCTTTATATCTTCCAATTCAGAGGCAAGTTCAAAACAATCTATTTCTGAAAAAAGAATTGCGGTGCTTTCTTTAATTTCTTCTTTTAATTTTTCCATCTCTTTATCTTTTAAAGAGTCTATTGCAATCAAAGAAAGACTCCTCTTTGGGACTTTTACTATCGCTTTTCCTCTTAGTTTTTTCTTTATTTCTTGAAATTGAGAACCTGGAAGATTTTTTATTGAAGCTACTAAAATAGTTTTGCTTTCTTTCATTAACTTTTTAAGATCATCAGTAACTTTCTTTTTTGCAGGAGATATTTTATTTTTTTCAGTCATTTTACTTTTAATTTTTGAGGTTTAGTCATTGTGAATTTTATTTCAATATTTTTTATGTTATCTTTTCCTTTTGGAAGATTCTTTAAAACAGTTGAATAAACTGCAAGGATATTTTCTGCTATTTCTTTATCTTGCATACTTTGTTTTCCTATTGAAAGTTTTATGCTTGATTCTTTTGTTTTTATTTTCAAACTATTGTTTATTTTTTCTTTGGAATCTCTTATCGTTTTTTCATCAGAGTTAAGAATTATCCCCATTTGAGGTGAAGGCATTTTTCCGGCAGGTCCAAGTGCTCTTCCAAAAGTAGTTGCTACAGAAGGCATAAGACTTGATTGAGCTATAAAAAAATCATATTTTCTTACTAATTTTTTTACTTCCCTTTTTCCAGAATATTTTTTAAATTCCTCTTTTGTAACTGAATCTATATAGTTGCTTTTAGAATCTAAAAATGCGCATATCTTTTTTTCCTTGATTTTATAAGGAGTAGTTATCACGAGATTTATTTGATTTTTTCTTGCATCAAATTTTTGCAAATTAATAATTAAATCTACTGTTTGGTCAAATTTTCTTTCTTTATTCTTTCTTAATTCTGCTAAGGCATTTAGTATTTCTTTTTCCATTATGAGATTTCCTCATTCAGATGGAGAGTCTCATCCGCAGCGAAGCGAGGACCCGCATCTTATTCTATTTTCTTTATCCTCCCAAATTATGCGCCAGCGCCATAGAATATATGCACTCACGATATGGTTCAATCGGATATTTGTCTTAGAAATTTTGGGTTTATAAAGTTAACTTATTAATTTTAAATATCAAATAAATTTCATACCTTTTATTTTAGAAATAATATTCTTAAAAACTCTTTTTAAAAAACACAATAATCCTTATAAATAGAATAATTTTTTATTCTTTCATGGAACTCGTAGCACTATTATCTTCTGGGAAAGGAACCTGGGGGCAGGTTTCTGGTTTAATGAAGCAGGGAAACTGGGATAAAATATTTATTTTAGGAGATGATTTTGCAAAAGGTTTCACTCATGAGAAGCCCTTTGAATTTATAAAAGTAGATTTAAATAAAAGAATAAAAGATTTGAAAGAGGAATTTAAAGAAAAACTTAGTGGAAAATTTGAAGGTATGGAAGTTTCGGTGAGTCTTGCATCTGGAGACGGAAAAGAACACATGGCTTTAATTTCCGCTTTAATTAATCTCCCGATGGGTGTAAGATTTGTAGCTCTAACTAAAGAAGGTTTAATTAACTTATAGTTCTATCCTACGTCGTTTTAATTCATAAAACGCCGGAAGGTCTAATCGACTTATAAATTATTTTTTTAAAATTAAAGTATTCTCTTTTCTATTGCTTACTTTTTCTATATGAGAACCTATCTTTTCAAATCCTAATTTTTTAAAAAGAATTTTAGAACCAATATTATCATCATAAACGAATGCATAAATTGAATCAAGTTTTTTTTCTTTGAACCCATATTCTATTGCAGATTGAGCAGATAATCTTCCGATACCTTGTTTTTGGTAATCTCCAGAGATCATTATCTTTATTTCTGCAGCATTATGGAATGAATAATTCTCTAAATCAAAAAGATCATGGTATTCTTCAAAAATATTTGGAATTTTATCTAGATTTATATCTCCTGTAGGAAATTTAAACTTTTTAGAATAAATAAACCAATGCATCTTTAGAGGATCTTTTTTCCATTGACTTAACAACTCATAAACTTCTTGTTTTGAAATCTTTTCAAGCAAGCCTATATCTTCCTTTACTTTGGAATCATCCAACCACCCAGTATAAAGATCTATATTTTTTTGAGTTAAAGTGGGGGGAATTAATTTTATGCTTTCTTTTTTCAAACAAGGTAAATTTCTCATCGATTTTTTAAAAATCTCTTATTTTTAAGCTTATCTTATCTTCAAATCTTTCTTACTTTTTCCAAGAACAGATACTCTAGAAAACTCTTGGCTATCAAGAATTTTATAATCTTCTCCAATTTCTTTTAACTCTTTTGAGAGCATTTTTGAAAAATTAAGAATATCTTCAAACTTGGGCATTCTATCATATCCTAATCTTTGTCTTGCAAAACCTACACTCATAAACCCTTTTATTTCAATAAAAAGAGGTTTAGATTTTTTAATTAAAAGGGCGTACTCTTTAACATATTCTTTATTCATGTTTAAATTTAAAATCAAATTCATTCTAAATACTGTTCTAGTTATTTTTTTTAGTTTTGGAAGTAATTCCAAAGTTTTGTTCAACCTTTCCCAAGCATCTTTCATAAAACTTCTATGAAATTTATCATAGCTTTCTTTATTATGCGAATTTACAGAAACATATAGTTGTGTAGGAAGTTGTTTATTATCAAGGAGTTCTTTTATCTTTTCTGGATAAAGTCCATTTGTTACCAAAAAACTTGTTTTTCCTCTTTTTTTTAATTCTTCTATTAATCCCCCAATATTTTTATAACCTGTGGGTTCTCCAGAAAGAGATATCGCAAATTGAGTTGGTTCTTGCGCTTCTGCAAATTTTTTCATGTCTGCTTTGCTAAGCTGTCTTTTTTTTGAATTTTTATCTATGTTAAATCCTTCG
The DNA here is from genome assembly GCA_964621965.1 of Candidatus Woesearchaeota archaeon. GTDB lineage: Archaea > Nanobdellota > Nanobdellia > Pacearchaeales > GW2011-AR1 > CAZAGO01. Next base: position 30,620 of record CAZUOZ010000004.1, read on the forward strand.
AGCAGTTTTCTTTGAGCAATTATGCACCCATCTATGATTTCTTGTGGTGTTCTTATTTCTTTTTTATTTATAATTTTATTAAAATCTAATTCTAATGCTCGCCAACAATGAAGGCATTTATTTTCACATCCAAGCCAAGGACTCATTTGACAGCATCGATGGCTCTGTATCCCATAAAATTTTTCTTTGTAACAAACCCCTTCATTTCTGAGAGATTTTTTTGTCCATCTGCATATTTTTACTGCTGCATGGTCTCCTACAAATCGATATCCTTGCTCCTTCATTACTTCGATTATTTCTTTAGATTCCATTTCCTATATAATTAATAATTTTTCCACCCAACATTTATAAAAAATTCTCTTTGTTTTTCTAGATCTTCAAATTTTGCCTTTTTCATATCTGCAATAGAAATCTAGATAATATAAATTTTTACAAAGATTATTCTGTAAATATGCAATCAAGGAATAGCATTATTTTTTAATAGTTTCTTTTATTTTTAAAAGAAACTAAAAGCCCATAATACCATAAGTATTAAGACAAGAAGCAAGAAAAGGTAAGTTAAAATAGAGAATGTTTTTTTTGCCTTTTGTTCACTTTTAGTTATTGCAAGGACAGTCAGATAAAAGAATCTTCCCCCATCAAATAATCCAATTGGAAGCATATTCACTAGTGCGACACTGAAACATATGAGTGTTGCCCACCAGAGAAGATTGTATATAAACATACTAAATTCTCCCAATCTTGGAGCGTAGGAAGTATGAGCATCTCTAAAGCTCATAATCTTCGATAAAAATACAGCGAGAGGTTTTTGTTGAGTATTTAGTATTTCAATACCTACCCAAGGAATGGTTTTATTTTTTGGACTTTCTCCAAGAGTTATTTGATATTCTTTTTCAGAATCATTTATCAGAGTTGAAATTGTAATTTTATCTCCAGGGGAGTATTTTTTCATTTCTTCTTGAAGTTCTTTTGTATCTTTTACCCTCTTCTCCTGTATCTTTATTACAGTTCCTTCTAAACCAACTCTTATTGCTGGAGCATCTTCATAAACTACAAGATATCCCATTTCAATTATTTCTTCGTACCCCGTTTTTGATACCAACTCTTTATTTAAGAAATAGGTTTTATTTGAAGTTTTTATTTCAGTTAAATTTTCTTTATTAGTTTTTTCAATTAAAATTTCATAATCGAGTAAAGAAATATTTTTTCCATCTATTGTAATTATACTGCTAGAATTTAGAAGAGATAGAGAATAGGTGTCAAATATAACTCCTGAAGAGACAAATAAAAGTGGGAAAGTAATCCAAAGAATTCCCAAAAGTAGGAATGCTACAATTACATTAGCAAATGTCCCTGCGGAGAGAGTTGCCATCTGCTTGAATTTGCTTTTTTTATTCATTACTTTCTCATCAAGTTCTACGAATGCTGCTAAGAAAATTGGAAGGAAAGAAGGAAAGAAACCAAAACCCGTAGTTTTGATTTTTACTTTATTATACGCAGCAATAATTCCATGGGCGAATTCATGTGGAATTGCTATTATTATAATTATTAAAATCCAATAGATAAAGTAAAAACTAGGAAGTCCCGGAACTATCTTATCGATGTATGGAATAAGAGGCATTATAGGAGGAACTTTTATGGCTCGAACTATTTCTTGATTGAAAAGATAAATCTGTATGATTTTAAATACGAGGTAAATCATTCCAGCCATAAGAATATATCCAGAAATTATTGAAAGCCAGCTTAGAGCTTTCATGGTTCTTTTGTATTTTTTTCCTATTTTGTTTATGAAATTTATTCCCCAAGGCGTTCGGTATAAAAGAAGCAAACCTTCCTTTTGAATATTTTTTCTTTTAGAATATAGAAAAAAAGAAATTATTACTACAAATACAAATAACAATCCTAAATCGTACCAAATAAAACCCATTTTTTATTACTTCTTTTTCAAGGGCCTAAATCTTTTTTTACTGCACTTTCTGCATTTAACTTTTCCCTTTAAAATTCTTTGAGGATCCGATTTTATTTTGCTATGACATACCTTACATACAAACACGTTCTTGAAAAGTCGATTGGTTGCTTCTAATATTTTTGCCATTATATTTTCCTCTTTATTATTTTTTCTTCACAAACATCCCAATATTCTACATTATCGTTATCTTTAATAGTTTCTTTTAAAGAATCTTCACATGTTACCTCTATCGTTTCAAAACTATCTAGGTCCATTATACTTACTTTATCTCCTACAGAAAGAACTTGCCCTTTATTCTTGTTAATCATAGGAACTTCAAATCTTTCATGCCCTGGTGCAACAATTATTTTCTTTTGTTCAGAGAAAATTCCAACAGCTTCTATTCTTGCTTTTGCATGTCCGTGTTTTCCAGTCTTACTTATATCTATTTTTTTTACAGTATAAGGGATACCTTCAATTAGAATGTTTGTCCCACTTCTTATTTCTGTAGCATCAATTATTTTTAAAATCATAATCTATTCAAAAAAAATAGATTTATAAACGTTTTTACTCAAAAAAAGATATGGTTTTACAAAAAAAAGATTTTATTGAAATAGAATTCACTGGAAAAACAAAGGAAGGGGAGATTTTTGATTCAAATATAAAAGAAGATTTGAAAAAAACAAATTTATCTTCTGAACCAAAACCTTTTATTTTTTGCATTGGAGAAGGGATGTTCTTAAAATCTGTAGAGGATTTTCTTCTTGGAAAAGATTTAGGGGAATATTATCTAGAGCTTTCTCCTGACAAGGCCTTTGGAAATAGGAATTCTGCTCTTGTACAAGTCTTACCTGGAAAGGTATTTAGAGAGCATAAATTAAATCCTATTCCTGGAACTATGTTCTCTTTTGATGGCAAATTAGCAAAAATAATCTCTTCTTCTGGAGGAAGAGTCATAGTAGATTTCAATAATCCTCTTTCTGGAAAAGATGTAAATTATAAAATAAAAGTCCTGAGAAAAGTAGAAGATATTAAAGAAAAGATTAGTGCTTTTAACGAATTTTTGTTTAGAAAAAATTTTGATTTTGAAGTTAAAGATAAAAAAATAATCTTAAAAGTTGAAAAAGAGATGGTTCAGTTTATAGGCCTTTTTAAGGAAAAGTATAAGGATATTTTTGAGATGGATCTTGAAGTTCAAGAAATTAAGGATATAGAAAAGAAAGAATGATTGTGTAGCTTTTTACACTATAACAATTTTTATAAACATAGGGAATTATTTTAACTAATGCAAAGAGTTGAGTCTAATAAAAGTTCTGAAAAGCGTTTTTATGCAATTTCAATACTAGAAAATGAAAGAAATTGCTCATCATCGCCTAGTAGAGAGTTTAAAAAAAGTCAGAGGTTGTTTTTATAATGGAGAACGCATATACAAAAAATACCGTTCCTAAGTATCCCTCAGATATTTCTCAAGAGGTTAGAGAGATCGATAAGGAGCTTGCAGAACTCATAAAAAAGCAAGCAGCAAAAATAAAAGTTATAGGGGTTGGAGGCGGAGGAGGAAATTCTCTTAGTCGAATGAGGGAAATTGGAATAAAAGGTGGAGAGCTAATTGCAATAAACACTGATGCTCAGGATTTATTATATGCAAATGCTGATCAAAAAATACTTATCGGAAAAGAATTGACGCATGGATTAGGTGCTGGGAGTAATCCTCGAGTTGGGCAGGAAGCTGCAAAGGAATCCGAATCCGAAATAAAAAAGAAAATTTCTGGAGCAGATATGATTTTTATAACTTGTGGGCTTGGAGGAGGAACAGGAACAGGAGCAGCACCAGTAGTAGCTTCTCTTGCAAAAAAGCAAGGAGCCCTTACAATTGGAATAATAACTCTTCCATTTACAATCGAAGGAAAAAAGAGAATCGAAAATGCAATGGATGGATTAGATAAAATGGAATCAATTGTTGACACACTTATCGTTATTCCAAACGATAAATTGCTAGAATTAGCACCAGATTTACCTCTTCACACAGCATTCAAAATCGCCGATGAAATACTAACAAATGCAGTTAAAGGCATAACAGAACTTGTAACAACATCAGGACTAGTTAATTTGGATTTTGCAGATATAAGAGCAGTTATGGTTGGAGGAGGAGTTTCTCTTATTGGAATGGGAGAGGCAGATACAGAAAATAGAGCAATAGAAGCTGTAGAAAAAGCGATACAGAATCCTCTGCTTGACGTAGATATTGCAGATGCTACTGGTTCTTTGGTTAATATTGTTGGAGGGCCAAATATGAGTTT
>CAZUOZ010000004.1:34967-40067 GCA_964621965.1 Candidatus Woesearchaeota archaeon
AAACATCAAAAAAAGATAGATATGCTTAAAGAGAAATACGAGTTTACCGATGAAGATATAAAAGATTACTTGGAGAAAGCGGATAGAGGGGAAATAAATTTGGAAGAAATAAGAGATAAATCTCCTGTAAAATTAGGTTCAGTTGAAAAAATAATTTTTATAACAAATAAAATAAAAGAGATGAATGCTTCTCTTTGAATGCAGTAGATGCAAAAAAAATATTTTTCTAAGAAAAGCCTTTTTGTTTATTTATTAATTTTATTTATTTTCTCATTCTTTATTTTTGTCAATTCTTTTTCTCATGTTAGAAATGTTTTAGGAGACAATCTTCAGGGAGAAAAAAGACCCTTAGAAAATATAGTTATAATAAAAATAGACGACGAGAGCATAAATAAAATAGGCAGATGGCCTTGGGATAGACAAGTTTTTTCAGAACTCTTACCAAAATTAAAAGAAGCAAAGGTTATAGGAATTGATGTTTCTTTTTTTGAGCCAAGCACAAATGATTCTTCTTTAAACGATACTCTTTTATCAATGAATAATGTCGTTTTATCTTCTGAGATTGTCTTTGGAAATTTATTTAATCCTATTTTTAAAAAGAATACAGGATATACAAATTTACTTTCTTCTCCAGATGGAGTTTTGAGAGAGGTTGAAGTTGGAATTTTGCAAGATGAACTTCCTTTTGCGTTTGAAGTGTATAAAACATATTCGGGAAGAAGCAATTTTAAAGAAGGGATTTATTCAATAAATTTTGCTTCAAACCCAAATACTTTTTATTCTATTGGAGCGTATGAAGTTCTTAAAGGGAATTTTGATTTTAAAGGAAAAATTGTCTTAATTGGAGCAACTGCTCCAAATCTTCACGATAATTATTTTGTTCCAACATCAAAAGGAATAGCTATGCCTGGAGTAGAGGTTCATGCAAATATAATTCAAAATATTTTTTTAGAAAGTTTCTTAAAGAAACAAGGAATTTTTTCTATCTTTTTTTTAGTCTTTCTTTTTTCTTTTGCAGGATTTTTCTTTTTTTCAAGAATAAAAATATATTATCTTATTCCTCTTCTTCTTTTGATAATTTTTATTTATTCTCTAGCAGGAATATTCTTTTTTAATAATTATAATTATCTTCTCGATTTTTTCTTTTTTCCAATATCTCTTTTTATATTTACTGGGGCAGGAGTTGCATTGAATTATCTTGAAGAAAAAAAGCATAGCACATACCTCACCGGTGCTTTTGGAAAGTATATAAGTAAAGATCTTTTGAATGAGATTTTAAAAGGAAAACACGAACTCAAATTAGGGGGAGAAAAAAGAAATATTACTGTTTTTTTTAGTGATATAAGAGGGTTTACTTCTATAAGCGAGAAATTATCTCCTGAAGAGTTGGTAAATTTAATAAATGAGTATCTTACTGAGATGACTAAAATTATCTTAAAAAATAAAGGGACAGTTGACAAATTTATAGGAGATGCAATAATGGCTCTTTGGAATGCTCCTCTCTTTCAAAAAGAGCATGCAAAAATGGCTTGTAATTCTGCAATAGAACAAGTAAGAAAGCTAGACTCTCTAAAAGAGGCTTGGAAAGAAAAAAATTTTCCAGAAGTAAATATTGGGTGTGGAATAAATACTGGTGATGCCGTAATAGGAAATATGGGTTCGGATGAAAGATTTGATTACACCGCAATGGGCGATGCAGTTAATATTGCTTCAAGATTAGAGGGGTTAACAAAGCAATATGGAGTGAAAATAATTCTTTCAAAAGAAACTAGGGATTTAATTAAAGAAGATTTTGAATGCAGGCTTTTAGATAAGGTTAAAGTAAAAGGTAAAAAAAATGCTGTTGAAATATATGAATTGTTATGGAAACCTTCTAAAAAGAATTTTACTAAAGAATACGAGGAAGCTCTTTCACTTTATTTTGATAGGAAATTTTCTCAAGCTGAAAAGAGATTTAAGAAATGCTTAGAAGAAGAACCAAAAGACAAATCTTGCATATTATTTATAGAAAGATGTAAGGAATATTCTAGGCACGCACCCCCAAAGGATTGGGATGGTTCATTCGAAATGAAGATAAAATGAGTTTGAAGTAACCTTTAAAAATACTCCAGACTACTTCTTTTTATGAATCAAGTTTTAACATCAATGAACACTTTCTTTTTTCAGTGTAAAAGAGTCTGGATTACAATGAAAAAGCCAACAATGAAAGAGTTTGAAATGATTTCAAAAGTTTCAGCAATAGGAATTTTAATTATTGGCATTTTAGGATTTTTGGTTTCTATGATTGTAGCCCCTTTTTTTAGGTAAAATTTTCAATCAGAAAATTTTATAAACTCATTTTTTTAATTAATACTATCTGCTTCTTAGAAATTAAGGAGTTAGTAAAAACAAGAAAATGATATTTATAATAAAAGTTACAACAAATAAGGAAGAAAGAGCCTTAGATATGATCTCAGATAGAATAGAAAAAAAAGGATTGAATATCTTTTCTGTATCTCGTCCTCATGGACTTAGAGGGTATATTCTTCTTGAATCCGAAGATAGAGATTCTGCCGAAGAAGCAGTTTTTAATATTCCTTATGTAAAAGGAATCGTTGGAAAAACTCTCGAATACGAAGAGATACAAAATATGGTCGAACCATCTGCAACTACTGTTTCAATAAAAGAAGGAGATATAGTAGAAATAATTTCAGAACCTTTCAAAAAAGAAAAAGCAAAAGTTTTAAGAATAGACACTCAAAAAGAAGAAGTTGTTGTAAGTTTGTTAGGAGCAGTTGTTCCATTGCCTGTTACAATTAAATTAGATAATGTTAAAGTCATAAGAAGAGAAGATTTAGGAGAAAAAAATGAATAGGGTATTCGAACAAGATTACAAAACAATAAAGACTCCATTGGGAAATGCAATAAATATATGGGAGAAAAAAATGAGCAGTATTTTAGAAGAGTATAATGAAATAAGAAAGATTTGTTTAAGAAGAGAAATTAACAAATTAGAAAATTTAGCTAAGACAAGCGATTGTGCAGAACCAAATGATTATTCTAATTATGACCTTGCAGATTTAAAAGAAAGATTAATTAAACTAAACAATAACACTTTATATAAAAATGATAATTAAAATACTTGCAGAAGGAGGAAATATGAAACCAGGACCAACTCTTAGCCAGAAAGTTGGACCTACTGGAATTAGTATGAATCTCGTTCTTCAAAAGATAAACGAAGCAACTAAAGACTTTGAAGGAATGAAAGTTCCTGTAGAAGTAAATTTAGAACCTTCTACTGGAAAAATAGAAGTTAGTGTTTTTTCCCCTCCAGCAGCAGAACTTTTAAAATCAGAATTTAAAATTACGAAAGGTTCTGGAGTCCAGAAACAAGTTCAAGTTGCAAATGCTTCAATAGAACAAATAATTGCAATAGCAAAAACAAAATCTCCAAATCTTTTATCTACTAATTTAAAGGCAGCAGTTAAAACAGTTGTTGGAAGTTGCGGTAGTCTTGGAATATTAATAGAAAATAAATTTGCTTCTGAAATTGAAAAGGATATTGATAAAGGGAAATATGATAAAGAAATATCTGAAGGGAAAACTCAACCTTCTCAGGAAAAGAAAGATTTATTGAATAAACATTTTACTAAGTTGAAAGTAGAGCAAGATAAGATACTCAAACAGATAGAGGATACGAAGAAAGAAGGTAAAGAGGCAGCCAAAGCACCAGCGGCAGCGCCCGCCTCAAAGAAGAAGTAAAAGAATAGTTTATAAATAAATTTTTACTTCAATTTTGGATGGGATTGTGGGGTAGCCTGGTTAGCCTATGAGGTTTGGGACCTTATGACCCCGGTTCAAATCCGGGCAGTCCCATGGATTTGAGAATAACGAGAATGCTCGAATACATTCACTAAATCAGCAGATTTCAGTGTTGGTCGCGAACTTGTTCGTGATATCATCACTATATCGAAAACATAAAAAATGGCATCAAAATTAAAAAAAATAAAATCAGCAGGAAGATTCGGTTCTAGATATGGAAAAAAAGTTAGGACTAAATTAGTAAAAGTAGAATCAAAACAAAGGGTTAAACAGAAATGCCCTTTTTGTTCAAAATTAGGAGTTAAAAGACTTTCAAAAGGCATATGGAAGTGTCAAAAATGTGACAAAAAATTTGCCTCAAATACATACTGTTTAGATTAAAATGAGCGTATCATATAAGTGTTTCAAATGTGGAAAGAAAATAAGCAATTCTGAACTCTCTCAGAGATTCGTCTGCACAAAGTGTGGAAGTAAAGTTTTTTACAAGCCCAGAACAGCCGTTAAGAAGATAAAAGCGGAATAAAGGGATGGATAAAGAGATAATGGAAACTAAAAGTAAAAATATACAAGAGATTCAGATTTTAGAACAAACTCTTCATAATATTTCTTTTCAAAAACAGGCTTTTCAGTTAGAACTTTCTGAGGTTACAGAATCTTTGATAAATTTAGAATCTTCAGGAGACGAAGTTTTTAAGATTGTTGGGCAACTTATGATAAAAACAGATAAAAAGAAGAGCCAAGAAGAGATTAATGATAAAAAGAAAATGCTTGAATTAAGGTTAAAGTCTATAGAAAAAGAAGAGAATATCATTGCTAAAAAAATAGATTCTCTTCGAGAAGATTTGCTAGAACAAAAAAAATAATTACAAAACAATTGCGAAATCTTTATAAATAGATTTAATTTCAATCTATCATGGTATTTAATAAAATAAAAAAAGTTTTTTCGGGTTCTGGAGCAGATTCCGAGAGCGATTATCTTGAAATCGATTTAGGAAAAGAGGAAAAACAAAATAAAGTTCTTGTAAAATTATTTGTTTTAAAACAATATGAAGAAGTTGCAGAAGTTCTTAACGCCTTGAGAGAGGGATACACTATTGCAATAGTCGACGTAAGAGTTTTGAGGCAAAAAGATTCAATAGAATTGAAAAGAGCTGTTTCTAAAATTAAGAAGACTGTTGACGCTCTTGAAGGAAGTATTGCAGGGTTTACAGAAAATGCAAATATAATAATTGCAACACCTTCTTTTGCAAAGATTTCAAAAGATACTCTTCCTGTAAAACCAGAAAAGAAGAGATTTGA
>CAZUOZ010000004.1:40167-45596 GCA_964621965.1 Candidatus Woesearchaeota archaeon
GAAACTATATCTCCCAAACCTATTCCAATTAAAGAGCTTGCAACACTTTCCATTCCAAATCTGCTCACTAAAACAATTATCGTTCCAGCAATTAGAAAGGTCTGTGCATCTTTTCCGGATACATGTGTAAAAGAGCCAACTAGAATCCCTAAAAAAACAAGCAAGGCATATATTGGCTTGCTATACTTTTGGAGAGCTTCAAATGGAAGAAGTGAGCTAGCACTTATTCCTATAACTACTGCTAAAATAACTCCTATAAGGAAAATCCACGCATTCAGATTATTTTCTTTTGATTGAATAGGCATCTTTTAAGCAAATACTCTCAGTATATGATATATATTAATAGGAAGGATTATATAAATTTTTTTAAAACCGAGAGAACTGTGATTAACAATTCTGAAAACTATATTTTACAAAATAGAAATATTTATAAATCATCGTAACTCTGGAATGATTACACAATAAAAAAATGGAAAACAAAGGATTCGCATTGGTGGTTTTAAGCATTCTATCAGTCGTAGCTATACTAGGATTTGCAAGTGCGGTTTCTTTAGCAGACATTACATCTTATAATATTCCTTCAAGTGTAGATCAAAGTGCAGGAACATTTGATATAACTTTTGATTTAACAAATAATGGAGTTGCAGGAACATTAACTTACAACAATTCAGTTCTTACTTCTGAGGCCTCAATCTCCTTTAACGATACTTCAATAGGAGATGGTTCAGTATCATCTGTAACTGAAAGAATAAAAGCAACAGTTACATTTCCAACTACTAAGACAGGCTCAATTTCTGGATTAATTAATGTGACTGGAACAGGGATGTCTACATTCAAAACTCTTGCCTTTTCAGTACCTATAAATCCTACACCAGCTGTTTCTTGTGAGTACAATAATTCTAATAATAATCTAAGAATAAAGAAGATAGAATTTACGAATAATGGCTTTTCTGGAGTGGGTTTTGGAAAAGATGATGAATGGTTCCCTTTGGATAAAATAGAAGTTGAAATACAAATTTCAAATAGAGGAGATGAAAAAATAGAAGATATAGAATTAGAATGGGGAATTTATGATCCTTCTAGTGACCAATGGGTTTTTGATTTTGATGATGAAGATGAATTTGATTTAAAAGCTGGAAAGACAAATACAATTACACTTTCATTAAGTTTAGATGATGCTGACTTAGATTTGGAAGATTTAAATGATGGTAATTATGAGTTTTGGGTAAAAGCAACAGGTTATGATACAGATTATGAAGAAAATATTTGCGTTTCTTCTTTAAAAGATATAAAAATAATAGTTGAAGATGACTTTGTGGTTCTTAACAACATATTATTTTCTGAAGGTGTTTCGTGCGGAGATTCAGTCTTTATTACTGCTGATGTGTGGAATGTTGGAGATGAAGATCAAGAAGATGTTTATGTGATTATATACAACAAGGATTTAAAGATATACGAAAAAGTTATAATAGGAGATGTTGATGCTTTTGATTCAGAAAAAATGGATGCAAGAGTTACAATTCCTAAAGATGCTTTAGAAGGAAATTATATCATTACTTTATCAGTTTATGATGAAGATGATGATGTTTATGAAAATGATTATGATGATGATAAATCAGTATATTCTCATACTCTCAAGGTAGGTGCATGCGAAGGAACAGATGGTATAATAACTAAAGCAGTAGTTTCAGCTAATTTGATTTCAGGTGGAAAAGCTGGACAAGATATGATTATAAGGTCTACAATAACAAACCTTGAAGATAAATCAATGATATACACTGTAGGCGCTGCTGGATATTCTGAATGGGCATCTTCTGCAAGTGTTGATACAAGTACTTTTGCTCTTGGAGCAGGAGAATCAAATTCTGTCCTTTTAACTTTCAAGGTAAAAGATACTGCTGAAGGAGAAAACTTCTTTAATATAGAATTGTATACTGATGGGAAATTAGTTTCTTCACAACCAGTTTCAGTTTCAATAGACAAAAAAGGATTTTCATTTCCTCAATTAGGAGAGAACAAATACTTGTGGGGAATTGCCTTAGTTAATATAATACTTATTTTAGTGATAATAATTGTTGCTATAAAAGTTTTAAGGAAGTAAATATATTTAAACACTTTTTGCCTCTTCGGAGAATGCATACAGAGACAAAATTTATCTTTAATCTTTTTTTAAGATATTTAATAATACTGTTTTCTGGAATATCCAATTTATTTTTATTTTATTTAATTCTCACACCTTTGACAGTTTATTCTGTATATTTTATTCTAAATTTATTTTTTTCAGTAACTATTTCTGGTTCAAATATACACTTTTCAAATTCTTTTGTTATATCTATAATTCCTGGATGTGTGGCGGGAGCAGCATACTATCTTCTTTTTATGCTTAATCTTTCTGTTCCAAAAATAAAATTTTTAAGAAGGATAGCAATTCTTTCAATAGCCTTTATTTCTTTTTTTGTAGTGAATATATTAAGGATATTCTTTTTGAGTGTTATTTATTATTATGATTTTCCTTTCTCAGATATAATTCATGAATTTTCATGGTATTTTGGAAGCATAATTTTAACTGTGGGTATATGGTTTTCAGAAGTTTATTTTTTCAAAATAAAAGAAGTCCCATTTTATTCTGATTTAAACTATTTTTATAAGAGATCTATCTTTAATAAAAAATGATTTTTGAATTGTTATATTTATTAACAGAAAAAATAGTTCTTCTTATTGGGAAACTAGGATATTTTGGAATCTTTATAGGTATGACTATAGAGAGTTCTTTTTTTCCATTCCCTAGCGAAATTATTCTTATTCCAGCAGGCGTTTTAATCTCTAAAGGAGAGTTTTCTTTTTTTTTAGTGCTTCTGGCTTCTATTTTAGGAAGCCTACTAGGAGCCCTTATTAATTATTCTATTGCTTTAATTATAGGAAGAAATGCTGTGGAAGCACTCGTATCTAAGTATGGGAAATTTTTCTTTATTAGTAAAAAAGGGCTTCTTCATTCTGAGAAGACTTTTAAAAAGTATGGTAATATCTCTACTTTAATAGGAAGACTCATTCCAGCAGTGCGTCAACTAATCTCTCTTCCAGCAGGATTCTTTAAAATGAGGCTGGATTATTTTCTTCTTTTTACTGCTTTAGGAGCAGGAATATGGACATGCTTCCTTTTAGGAGTGGGTTATTTCTTTAACGAAGTTTCAATGCAAATTTGGAAAGAGAATTCCTTACTTTTTTATGCTAGTTCTTTTTTACTTTGCATGATTGTATTAGTAGGATATCTTATTTTAAAGCAGAAGAATAAGCCTTGATTTCTTTTTCTTTTATTTTTGCAAAGGTTTCGAGCATAATTCTTTCTGTTGTTGGAAAGATATCACAATCTTTTATTTTTAAATTATAACAATTCTTTCCTATCTCTTCTATTTTATTTTCATCAGATTTTTCTATATTCATAAACATGTATAATCCTTCTTCACTACATGTTGCGTTTTTATCTATTGTAACTTTTACACCTATTAAATTGTATAAATTTATCATATTTGTAAGAGCAATTACTCCATATCCTTCACAGTTTATATCCTCAGAATAATTTAAAACAACAAGTTTCATTACAGGCATATCCTCATTAAATTCAATTTTAGCAAGTTCTTTGGGGTTCGTTCTTAGATAAAAATTATATTTTGAAACTATTTCACCCTTGCTTGAATATATTGGAACTTGAGTATTATAGAATGTAAGTTTTCCTTCTTTAATTATTGTAAATTCAACATCTTTATACTCTATGCTTTTTCTCGATTCGGCAAAAAAATACATTAAAAGAAAGGAAATTGCAATCAATCCAAAACAAACAAAAATCCAGAAGAGTACTTCATTGTGCTTACTAGTTACTTCTTTTTTAGTATTTGTAATTTTTTCTTTGTCCAAATCTTTATCAATTTCTTTTTTTATTTTCTTTTTAGCCATTTTAATTTACTCCTGTTATTTTAAGGAAGAAAGCATCTAATACTCCTTGCATTTCTTCTTTTGGTGCTCTTATGAACACACAATTTTCTTTCTGAGTGATATTTACTTCTTCTCCTTGTAATACTAGTATAAAATTATTTTCGCAGGTTTTTATTGGAAAATCTCCGTAACACTCTTCATTCTCTACACATCCGGGTTGTATTCTGCTGGCAAAATTATTGAGATTGTAATAGATTTGAGATTCAAGATTTCTGTCTTTAGAGTAAACATACAAAGGAGCATCAGAGTAGTGTTCAATGGCCTTTAAATCGTTTGGAACGATAATGCTTGTTAGGTTACTAGGGAAATTTAATATTGTATAATCAACTCCTTTTATTTGGAAGAAGAGCCTTTCTTGATTTGAAAAGAATTCAACATTATTATAAATGATATTTCCAGAAGTTTCTTCGCTTTTTCCTATTGAGTCCACGATTATTCCAAAAACACTTAAGACCATTATTGATAAAAGAAGAACACTTATAATTATTCTACCTTTCCTTTCTTTCTTCTTCTCTTCTGCTTTAGATATTATTTTTCTCATAAAGTAAATTCAAAATCAAAGTATAAAAGGATTTTGATTTTGAAAACAAAGCTTTAAACAGTTAAGAAATTTTTTCAATTATTATTCAAAATAAATTATTAAAAGCTATTTCTTAGTATACTTAAACTTATCATTATAATCTGAATGAGGTATTATATCTAAAACAAAAGCAATTATCTCTACTTTCTCATTGTTTGTTAAAGTGTAGAGCATTCTCCAGAAGACAGGAAGTTCAACTCGGAATAAATTAGTTATTGAATATTTTTGTTTATACTCTTTAGGAATTAAATTTTTTGCAATGGGATTTCCATAATGAATATTTGATTTTATTAATTCTGTCTTGTGGTTAATTGCATTGAGAATCATCTTAGATTGCTTGCTTTTTTGAGCATCAGCATTGATTTTTTATAGACTTCTTCTGCTTCAGGAGAAAAGATTATTCTCACGTCTTTCATAATTCCATTCCTTTCAAAATTGCTTTTTTTAGATTTGAATTATTATTTTCCATCCAAGTTATACCTTTCAGAGATACTGCTATTTTATTACTTTTTTCTAAGTACTCAAGAATTACCATAAGTGTGATGTGATTTACCTGTTTTGGTAACATTCTTTTTATCTCTGCAATAGAAATTATACTTTCATTTGAATTCTTGATAGTTTCTTCCACCATCATTACTGTATTTAATGTGGGCCAATGAATTCTTTTCTCTATTCTCTTTATTTGTATCATATTATAGCTTTTAGTTATTTAATTGTAACTAATTGATATGTTTTAATATTTAAATACTTTTCTATGAAAAATTTTAAAGCTATTACGTTAAAAAAATAGATCAAACACTGAAGTGAATTCTTTTAAAGTTTCCACTGAACCTTTAAAAAAATAAATCAAGAACTGAAG
>CAZUOZ010000005.1:0-20913 GCA_964621965.1 Candidatus Woesearchaeota archaeon
GTAATAAAAGCGATTCAAAAAGAAATTTGGAATCTTTCAGTAGAACCAGAGATAAAAGTGAAATTGACCGAAAAAACAGGTGAAGTTGAATTCAGAATAGTTGAAGGATCTGATCCTTTTGTACAATTGCAAGCTCTCCTAGCAAGCTTTGTTCTGGCTGGATTAGGAAAGCAATAAGAGAAAATGAAAAAAAGAGCATTAGAATATTTTGAAAATATTTCTAAGATACAAACACCTATTCAAGACTTTAAGCAATATGATGACTCTTATTTTAAAATGAATATCCTCTACTGTGATATGAGGAATACTGCAAAAATGGTTCTAACCGGAAATCTATTTGAAGATATTGGAAGAAAAAAAATAAAGGGGCTTTTAAAAAAAATAAAAATAGAAAAAAACCAGGGGGTTGGATATGCAACTTCATCGGAGGCAATTAAAAAGTTGCCCTTCAGAGATTTGAGGAAAATAGAAAAAAACCAGGGGGTTGTTTTCAATGACTTGGGTTGAAAAATATCGTCCAAAATATTTTGAACAAATAAAAGGGCAGGATGAAGCTATTCAAAAAATTCTAAGTTTTATAAAAGACTTTGGAAAAAAGAAAAAAGCGATTGTTCTATATGGTCCTCCCGGAACAGGAAAAACCACTCTTGCATATGCAATAGCAAATGAAAAAAATTCTGAAATATTTGAATTAAACGCTTCAGATTTAAGAAATAAAACAAAACTTAAAGAAATTTTAAGACCTGCAATGGAACAAAAATCACTTATAAAAAAAGAAAAGATAATTCTTGTTGACGAAGTAGATGGAATTTCAGGGCAAACGGATTTTGGAGGAGTAACTGAACTTATTGCAATAATTGAGTCTACAACTTACCCGATAATAATAACTGCTAATGATATCTGGAAAAAAAATCTAAGTGAACTTAGAAAAAAAGCAGAATTAATAGGGCTAAAAGAAATAAATAAAAAAGAAATTATTCAATCTCTTCTAGAGATACTAGAACAAGAAAAAGTATTTTTAAATTTAAATATAGTTACAAGCATTGCAGAAAGAGCGAAAGGCGACCTAAGAGCAGCAATAAATGACTTACAAGCTGTTTCTAGAATAAGAGACCCTTCCGTATTAACTCTGGATGAAAGAGACAAAGAAAAAGACATTTTTAGTATTCTTAAAAAAATATTCAAAGAAGCCCCCACAAATAAGATGCTAGGAGATTTCGATAGTGTAAATATGCCTCTAGATGAGATATCTTTATGGATAGAAGAAAATATTCCTTCAGAATACAAAGGAGAGGAACTTGCAAAAGCAATAGATGCCCTTAGCAGAGCAGATATATTCAAGGGAAGAATTTACAAACAACAGTACTGGAGATTTTTAGTTTACCAAAATATTTTTTTAAGTTATGGAATATCAGCCTCAAAAAAATATCCTAAAAAAAACTTTACAAAATATAACAAACCCACAAGGATTCTTAAAATTTGGATGAGCAACCAAAGAAGTCTTAAAAAAAAGTCCATATCAGGAAAATATTCTAAACTCGCACACATAGGAGAAAAAAGAGCTATGCACGAATTTCCAATTATAAAACAAATAATAAATTCAAACCCTTTAATAGGAAAAGAATTAAAGCTTACTCCTGAAGAATTCGAATATCTTAAAAAGTAAATTAGATGGACCTATCGGGAATCGAGCAAAAGTTCTTAAAACTTTAGCTATTTCGTCTCTCAAAGCCAAAATAACCAAGGTTCGATTCTAAAAGTATGGACCTATCGGGAATCGAACCCGAACCTCAAGACTGCCAGCCTCGCATTCTACCATTAGACCATAGGCCCTTATATTCTTTTAATTTAACACTGAGCAGTAGCTGATGAGGCAGTTGTATCCCAACCCCACATAGGAGAAGGCGATGCTGAACTTAAATCCAGACTAGCACATTCATTAGGAGCATTATTAAATGAATCACATACTACACTTAAGTATGCAGAAGGACTTCTTCCACTTGAAACTTGTACTCCATTAAGAACTAAAGAAGGACTTCCCTGAACACCATACTGTTCACTCAATTGAGAATCTAAATCATAATATTCTTTTGCTTTTCCATTACTTATACAAGTTTTCATTTTAGCAAAATCCACCTTTGTTTTTGTAAGACATCTTGAAGAATTTCCATCTTCTAAGAAACAAACCAAATATTCTAGATATTTTTGTGGCTGCTCTTCTCTTATACAGATTTGTGCATAAGTTTCATTCTCTTCAATTTCTCCATGCATAAAATAATGAACAAATCTTATTTTATAATCAATTAAATCCTTCATTTCATTTATCATAGGAATAAAACCTTTTTCAGCTTGTGTACCATAGGGACAATGAGTCATAATGAATAATTCTGCTTCTGGTTTGTCTGACTTTGGAGCTACGCTTGCTTCTGCACTAGGAATGCTAGTTTTTGGTTCACCCAAAGGTATCAATGACTGAACCATATAATTTCCATCTTTTGTAACATAAAGAGGAAAATCTTGTCCTTGTAATGAAATAGTTACTTCATAGAAAGAATTTTCTTCTTTCACTCCAACTAAATCAACAGAAACTCCTTGAGATGCTGCAAAAGATAAAATTAATTCTCCCGCTTTTTCTTCTGAAATAGATTTTCCTGTAATTCCAGTAAAACTCACTATTAAAAGAAATAAAAGTATAACTCCTAAAACTGCTGTTGAAAGAATCCAAGGATTCTCTCTTAAAGATTCAGTTAATCCATTTGAAGATATAGCTCTATGTTTTTTCTCATGATTAATATTTTTATGAGATTCATGAGAATCAGAATGCTCCTCGTGATTATTTTCAACCATAAGAGATTCATGAAAAAAGCATTTAAAAAGATTATGGTAAATAAATAAAAAATATAAAAAGCAGCATTTCCTTTATCATTCATGCCACAAGAAATAATTATTGGAAGAAATGAATCCGACAAAAAAGACTTTGGAGAAAGAGGAAAAATATATCTAGGAAAAAGTTATGTTCGAATGGGACAGTATACTTCTTTAAGCAATAAAATATTTATGGACATTGCTAGAAGCCATGTAGTTCTTGTAGCTGGAAAAAGAGGGTCAGGAAAATCTTACACTCTAGGAGTTATAACTGAAGAAATTTCAGATCTTCCAAAAGAAGAAAGTCAAAATATTGCCTCTCTAATATTTGATACAATGGGAATTTATTGGACAATGAAATTTAGAAATGAAAAAGATAAATCATTAATCTCTCAATGGGGTTTAAAATCAAAAAATCTCCCAGTAAAAGTATTTGTTCCATACGGACATTATGATAAATATATAGAAAAAGGAATACCTATAGATGAAAAATTCGCACTCGACATAAGAGAAATGAATTCTGAAGACTGGATTTCAGTATTTGGTTTAAATTTAATTGATGCTCCATCTATCTTAATAGAAAGGGCAATAAAAAAAGTGAAATCAAAAAGAGAATATTCTATTTCAGACATAATAAAAGAAATAGAAAAAGATGAAAAGTCAGAAATAAATGTTAAAAACGCTGCATCAAGCCTTTTCAAAGCTGTTGAAACTTGGGGAGTTTTTTCCGAAGGAAGTGAAGCAACATCAATCAAAGATATTATTTCTGCTGGAAAAACAACAGTATTAGATTTAAGCGTTTACAGTTCGGTTAGTGCATTTAATGTAAGAGCGCTTGTAATAAGTTTATTATCAAGAAAAATTTTCAATCAAAGAATGGATTCTAGAAAAAAAGAAGAGATAGATTCAATTTCAAAAAATCTAGATTTTTTATCTGGAATTGAAAAAAAAGAAAATCCTCTTATATGGATTTTTATAGATGAAGCCCATGAATTTCTCCCATTAGGAAAAGAAACTATTGCAACTGAAGCACTGATGCAACTTTTAAGAGAAGGGAGACAACCAGGAATTTCAGTAGTACTCGCAACACAACAACCCGGACAAATTCATAGGGATGTAATGACTCAATCAGACATAATTATTTCACATAGAGTTACTTCTAAACAAGATATAGAAGCACTAAATCAAATAATGCAAAGCTATTTACTAGAAGATATTAAAAAAAGTATGGATGATTTGCCCCATATAAAAGGTTCTGCTATACTCCTTGATGACAATTCTGAAAGAATATATCCTATGAGAATGAGGCCAAGATTCACATGGCATGGAGGAGAAGCTCCAACAGTTATAAAACCTGAAAAAAGATTATAATCTTTAATAGAAATCTTTAAAAAGTGTAATTATAAAGTAGTAATATGACCGAATATAGAATATGTGGAGCAGTAGAAAGAGGATATGCGAAAGAATTCTTCTCTTTAGACGGACAACCAACAATCGTCTGTAATTTGGAAAATTGTCCTGAAAATTATAAAAGAACAATTCACTTAGATGCAGAACCAATAAATATATGCCTAGTAAACGGACTTATCAAAAAGAGAGAAAATTTACAAGACTTAATTCATAAAAAACCATTTGAAAAGAAATCTGTTGAAAGAATAACTATAAGAGTCCTGTAATCACTAAATCAAATCTAACTCTTATTTTATAAGGTGCAATCTCTCCCGCAGATTTAATATTATTTATTTTTATTCTAATTTTAGATTCTTTAGCTTCTTTGATAATCTTTTCTTTTATTAATTCTAATTCATCTTGATTGCAAAAATCATAATAATAGATTCTTGTGCCTTTTTTACTCAACTCAAATGCTTGCTTCAAAAAAGTATCTTTCAGTTGAGGACGAGGCATAACAATCATATCAAACTTTTTTCCAGTTTTTTCCAAGTTTAATGAAACTCTTTTAATGTCTCCTGAAACAATTTCTACTCTATTTTTTAAATTATTTAATCCCACGTTTAATTTTGCATATTTATTTGCTTCTCTATTTATCTCGTTAGAATACACTTTTTTTGCAAAAGAATTTTTAGCTATAACTATAGAATAAGGTGCAACTCCCGCAAACATTACTAAAACTTCTTCATTTTTTTTGACAAAAGAAGCAATTTCTTTTCTTTCTCCACTTAACCTTGGAGAAAAATAAGTGGTATCAATATTAAATCTAAAAAGACAGCCATTTTCCTTGTATAAAATTTCTTTTGTTTTTTCACCTGCAAGATGTTTCGTCTGCATTTTTCTTAACCTCCCCTTAAACTTTCCAGATTTTTCAAGAACGGTTTTTACAGATTTATTCTCTTTCAAAATCCTTTTTGCAAAAACTTTTTTCTCATTTAATTTCGTTTCCTTAGAAAAATTAACTATGGCTATATTTCCTAGAACATTAAAAGAACGTTGCTTACCTTCCATTAAATATTTAGGTTTAGCTTCCATTTAAAGTTTATGCAAAACTGAAGGTGCATAATTTTATAAAAAGGAGTTTACTATAACTTATATGAAAAAGAAGTTTTTTCTATTTACAGGAGCAATAATTCTTCTCACTAGCTTCATAAGTGCATATTCTTATAATTCTGCTTCAATAAGCTCTCTTTTTGAAGCAATAGGGGGAGAAAACTTAGGACTTATGATTGTGTGGGCCATTTCTTTTGCATTAATATCTGTAATTCTTAATAGAACTGGTTTTTTTGGGGAAAATAAGGGAGCTTCTTCAGTAATTTCATTAATGATAAGTATCGGAATAACTTATGGCTTTTATAGGCAAGGAATAAGTTTTGATATTTCAAATATATTCTACGGTTTTGGATTTTCTGATTATGTACTAGATCTAATTGTTTTCTTTGCAATTATTATCTTAGCAATATTCTTGTTAGTAAAATTAAAATCAGGAGCGATTCTTTTAATAGGAGGATTAATTCTTGCTCTAGGAATAACTTTAGGATTAGGGATAGAAGTAATATTAATAGGTATAGCACTTATAATTATATGGGGTATAATGAGAGCATTTGGATTCTGGGCTAACAGAGTTTATTTTGGATGGGGTGGAATAGGAGGAATGGGCGGAATGAGGAGACGTCCTTTTGGAAGAAGAAAATCAAAACACAATATTCGCACTTATTAAAATTCTCAATTAATTTTCAATTCTTTTTATATTCTAAAATTTATTTATAAATTTTATACACAAAAAATGGTCAAGATTGAACATTATAGGATACTTACAAAAAAATTAAAACCATTTAGCTAAATCTTTTTGTTTATTTTTCTCGAAAGATTCTTCAAGTCTTTCTAGATGATCTTTTATTCTTTCTTCAGAAAAATTGTGTTCTTTTACTAAAATTTCAATTATCTTTTCTTTGTTCAATTTTTCAAAATGAATCTCTGAATCCATCACATTAGGTTTATGAAACATTTCAAAAACTTCTCTCCAATCAAATCTGTCTTCTTCTGGCAAACTTAAAATTTGTTCATTAACGCTCTCAAAAATTAACACAGGTTGTTTATATTTTCTTACAATATCTAACGCTTTTTTTTGCCCAATTCTAGGAATCCCTTTAGGATTGTAATCCGTCCCAACGAGTATCCCAAGACAGATTAATTGATCTAAATTTATTTCCAAAGAATTTAATATTTTTTCTAGCTCAATAATTACTGGTTTAACATCTACATAACCAGAAATAGTCTTTCTCTTTCTTGAAAGTGTCAAATTTTGTATTAACTTTGAAGCTCCAAAAAGTAGACTATCATAATCCTGACTTGCGCTTGCATATATCTCTCCTCTTGTCCTAGAAAGATATGCTGCTTCAGCTTCACCTTCTCCAGGTGCCTGAACAACTGCAATACCCATTGCTTTTAACAATTCTTTACTTTCTTCAACCATCTCTTCTGTAAGACGGATATTTTGGCTGCTATATCTTCTCATTGCTTCAAAATCTTCTTCTTGTTTTGCTTTATCATATTTTTCTTTAGCTAAGTCTCTAACTTCTCTTCTTTCTTCATGGGTTCTCTCTTTAAGCCAAGGATGAATGCCATCAAAAACATATATTAATTTTATTCCTTCTGATAAAAGAGCAATATTCCTATAAAATATTCCAGATAAATGACTTGTAACTCTTTTTTTGTTATCCATCAATGGAGTCCCATCATACTGTCTTATACTTGAAAGAAATTGATATAAACTATTAAAAGCATCAACACAAACTGTTCTACCTTTCAGTTCTGATATTTCCATATCTCTGCGAGGAATTATCTCTCTTATATTTAGCCCCATAATTATATACTTCTTAAGAAATATAAATAGTTATTGATATTTTTTATACCTTTTTTAAACTAATTATTTTTGAAAAACGATCATAATTTACTAAGTTTGGACTAACCAAATCTTTAAAATAATCCACAACTCTTTGGACTGATTCCGTTTCTGCCTCTGCCCTAGAATCATAACCTCTCATTTCAATTTTTTTAAAAAAGGGGCCATTAAAATTAACTAAAATTTTTGCAATATATCCTGCACCCTTATCAGATAAAATATTTACTTGAAGCGGTTCGCTAAATATTTCTCCAAATAATTTAATCTTCCCATTCAAACACTCTTGAAATACTTTTTCTGAAAGTTCTTTTCTTGTCATAATGTAACTACTTCTTAGGAGTATTTAAAGGTTATGGAAATTAAAAGATCTTACCTATTTTTAAAAAAATTAGCGATGCAACTTTTCTCCTTTCAAGAAAATAGAAAAAGAGATAATTGCAATCATAAAAAGGATGCCTAAAAATGTGGCACCAGGAGCATCATCTGTATCTCCTACATAAATACCTGCAAAACCAAAAAGAATACCAATAATTATAACAAACAAACCCTGCCATTTAACGGGAACAATTACCCAACCAGATAATTTTCTTTTAAACCAATATCCTTTAGAATCTTTACTCTTTCCTATACTCTTCTTCATATTAAGAATTTATTTTCAAAGATTATTAAATATTCTTCTTTTAAGTATCTTTTTTAGTTTATGGCCAAAAAAAATTAAGTTTTAAACAAAATAAAAAGATTAAATAAAAAATATGTAGTCTCTAATAAGTAGTTAAAAACAAAAGATTTAAATATTTAATATTTAATATTTAAATTCGTAATATAAAAATGACAAAAAAAGAAGATTATATGCTAGAAGCACTTGCTCAAAATTACAGTTTTAAAATAAAAAAACAAAGTAAATTGCCCCCCATTAACTATGTTTATCCAGATTATACTTCTGATGGAAATGCTGAAGATTTTAGATTTGATAGTGGCTTAAGAAAAAAATTATCAACAAGAGAGAATATTATTCGACAAAATCTAAATGGTAAAAAAATAGCTTATACTTCAGATAAATCCATATTATTAGAAGTAGGAGAGATTGCGCCAAGACTCGGCTTAAAAGAACAAATCTCTGGAGAAGTTAGAGGGTCATATATATACGCACCCTTACTTTTTGTAGGAAAAAATGGAATAGGTTTTACAGCGTATGTAGTTAAACCAATTATTGATGCAAGTATGGCTTGGTTTGAACTAACTCAAGATGAAACCAAAAATATTAGAAAGAATTTAAAAGAAAAAATTGAAGCAAAACCATACAAAACATTATTACAAAGAATTTTCAAGTAAATTTAAAATAAAACTTACCTCAACTTTTCTCAAAATCCAATTATAAAAAAAGAGCCAAAATCTCTGTTATAAAAAATATAAAAACCCCTGGAAATATCTTATTGAATGGATACAAAATTCATCCCAATCGATTATGATTCTTTTGATTTTGAGGGGAGAAATTACATAAAAATAATAGGAAGAAATGATAAAGGAAAAAGGATATGTATCATAGATACTTGCCCAATTTATATATGGGCTATTCTAAAAGATAAACTCTCTGAAAAAAGAATAAAAGAACTCATATCAAGTATAGAAAAAATAACTCTTGATGTTAAAGGGAGACAAACCAGAGTTGAAAAAGTAGAAATTCATGATAAAAAATTTCTAGGAAAACCTGTTAAAGCGCTAAAAATTTTTGCCACAAACTACAAAGATTTGCATGATATCGCGGACAAGCTCGATTTTCCAGAAATAGAAAAAAGAAGAGGATACGATTTAGGATTTATAACTCATTATATCATCGAAAAGAAACTAAACCCTTTATACTGGTATGAAATTTCAGGAGAAGAAATAAGCAATTCACTAGAAATAGGAGGAATTGGAAAATCAATAGAAACAGATCAATGTATACTTTTAAAAAAACACAAAGATATAGAAAAAAAAGAATTTTCTCCAAAAATTTTAGCTTATGACATAGAAACCGATGATATAAAAATAGGAAAAGGTGAAATATTAATGGTTTCTCTTGTTTCTGACAATTTCAAAAAGGTTATAACTTGGAAGGGAAATCCAAAAAATAAAATTTCGGGAGTAGAATACGTCAAAAATGAAGCAGAACTTATAGAAAGATTTGTTGAAAATGTAAAAAAAATATCTCCGGATTTCCTAGTGGGCTATTTTTCTGATAATTTTGATCTTCCTTATTTCAAAGCTAGAGCAGAAACAAACAAAATGGAATTGAAATTAGGATTGGATGGGAGCCAACCAAAATTTTCAAGAGGAATAAACCTTTCAGGAAGAATAGACGGAATTGTGCATATTGATTTAATCAAATTCATAAAAACAGCTTATGCACAGTATATGCAATCTGAAACTCTTACTTTAAATGAAATTGCAAAAGAATTTTTAGGGGACAGTAAAACTGATTTTAAATTAAAACACTCTTCTAAAATAAAAGATGAAGATTGGGAAAATTATTATGAGTACTGCCTTCAAGATTCTGATTTGACAAAAAGATTATTTGAAAAATTTTGGCCAGACATACTAGAATTTACAAAAAGTGTACAAGAACCTGTTTTTGAAGTTTCCAGAGCTGGGCTTTCAAGATATGTTGAATCATATATCCTTCATAATTTAGAAAAATTTAATGAAATTCCAGAAAAAAAACCTATGTACAATGAAATTGGACAAAGAAAAGAAATGGGTCCAGTAGAAGGGGCTTTTGTATACGAACCATCTCCAGGATTATATGAAAATATTGCAATGTTTGATTTCACTTCTATGCATACAAGCATAATAATTTCAATGAATATCTCAAAAGGAACCATTCTTGAAAAAAAAGAAAAAGATTGTTATGAATCTCCTGAGATAGAAACAAACGAAGGAAAAGTAAAATATTACTTTTCAAAAAAACAAGGATTTTTCCCAGAATTACTAAAAGAAATATTTGAAAAGAGAAAAAAATTTAAAGAAGAATATAAAAAAAATCCTTCACATATTGCAAAAGCAAGAAGCAATGCTTTCAAAGTTCTTTCTGCATCTGTTCACGGTTATATAGGTTTTTTTGGAGCAAGATATTATTCAAAAGAATCCTCGGCAGCAATTCTTGCATTTGTAAGAAAACTAAACAAAGAAACAATAAAAAATATAGAGGAAAAAGGATATAAAATAATATACGGAGATACAGACTCTATCGCTTTTTTAATGGGAAATAAAAAAGAAGAAGATATAAGAAATGTGCTAAAAGAAGTAAATTCTAATCTTCCGGGAATAATGACTCTAGAACTAGATGGATTTTTTAAAAGAGGTTTATGGGTTACTACCAGAGCAGGAAAAACCGGGGCAAAGAAAAAATATGCGTTAATAGATAAAGAGGGAAAATTAAAAATAAGGGGTTTTGAAACGGTAAGAAGGGATTGGTGCAAACTTGCAAGAGAAATGCAAAACAAAGTTATAAAAAAGATACTAGAGGATGGAAATGAAAAAAAAGCACTTGAGTACACTAAAGAAATTGTAAAGAAAATAAAAAAAAGAGAAATAAATAGAGAAGATATAATAATAAAAACGCAATTAAAAAAGGATATTTCTGAATACAAAGCTATTACTCCTCATGTAATTGCTGCAAGAAAAATAATTGAAAGAAAAATTCCTATGGAAGAAGGAAGTCTAATTCACTATTATATTGCTGAAGGAAATGGGAAAAAAGGACTAGTTAGAGAGAAAGTAAAACTCGCTGATGAAAAAGGAGAATACGATATGGATTATTATTTAAATCACCAAATACTTCCTGCAGTAGAAAACATCTTTCAGGTTTTTGGAATAAATATTCAGGAAGTAATAGCGGGAAAAAGACAAAAAACTCTTGGAGAATTTTAAATGGCTAAAAAAGAGGAAAGAAAAAAAGAGAATAAGTACACGAGAAGAGAAGTTCTAAAAGCTGGTGCAAGAATTGCTGGAGGGACGGCGGTTTATGGTACCGTTGGATATTTTGGTGGAAAGGGGTATCAGGCCCTAAAAGATATTTATGATTCAAATGTAAGACCCACTGTAAATTTCATTAAAGAAGGGAAAAATAATCTTGAAGAAGGGAAAAAAAGTTTACAAAGAAAACTTGATTATGCAAAAAGAGAAGCTAAAGTCCTTTTATATGGAGAGAAAGCTGTTGAAGCTGAAGAAGACAAAGAATGGCAAAAGCAAGTTAAAGAAATGACCAAAAAAAGACTTGAAACTCAAAAAAGAAGAGAAGAAGAATTAAACAGAAGAGGCTTTCTTAGTCATCTAGGAAATTTAGGTAAAGGATACCTGAAATTAATACATTCTAATCCTATTCCTACTCTCACAATAAGTGGAATGGCATACGGGGCAACAAAATCTACTATCAAAGTAATTCCGAAATACTTAAAGGAAAAAGAAATTGCAAGACTCAAAGATGAAAACACAGAATACAAAGAAAGATTAAACATATTAGAAGACTACAAAAAAAGGATTGAAGAATCGGAAGAAAATAATACAAATGAAATTAAATCTGAACTGGAAAGGATTGGAGAAATCTTAGAAAATGCAGGAAGAGCAAGTGGAAAACTTGAAACAATTGTAAAAGAATCTAAAAATGAAATGTCTTTTATTATAGTTGGAATAATAGGATTAATTATTTCACTTGTTGGAGGCATATTCAGACTAAACGGATTTGTCATATCTAACTCTACTTCTTTTACTTCGTCTAACTTGTGCTTTATTCTCCTTCTAGGTTCATTAATCTTCTTTTACTTTGGAATAAAAGGAAAAAGAAAGAGAATTATTAAAAAAAACAATATAAGATTTAATAGGGAAAATATTTAATCCTTGCTCTTTTACTAAATTTATGACATTCTACAAAAATATAGAACCAAAACCTTTATTTCTAGAAAGAATGCAAAAACTTCTTACAAATGAAGAGGATTTTAAAGAATATTTAGAAATTTTAAAGAAACCAATACTAAAATCAATAAGATGCAACACCCTTAAGATTTCAAGCGAAAAACTCAAAAAAAGATTAGAACAAAGAGGTTGGAAAATAAATCAACCCTGGAAAAATTACCCGGAAATTATGATTGTGGAATCTGAACTTTTACCAGGAGAATTAGGAAACTCTCTAGAACATTTATTAGGTTATTATTATATTCAAGAACTTGCAAGCATGCTTCCAATAATTGCATTATCCCCAAAAAAAGAAGAGTTTGTTTTAGATTTATGTGCATCTCCTGGAAGTAAAACGACTCAAGCGGCTTCGTTTATGGAAAATGAAGGAACAATAATAGCAAATGAAGTAAATATGCATAGAGAAAAAATTCTTGCATCTAATTTAGACAGATGTGGGGTTACAAATTCAATAATCCTTAAAAGAGATGGAGAAGCACTTTGCAAAAAATTAAAACAAAAAAATATACTCTTTGATAAAATCCTCATTGATGCTCCATGCTCTGGAGAAGGAACTTTAAGAAGCACTCCAAAAACATATATTATGTGGAATATCAAAACAGTAGAAGGATTGCCTAGAATACAAAAAAAGTTATGTGAATCTGCATTTGAAGTTCTAAAAGAAGGAGGAGAAATTGTTTATAGTACCTGCACTCACGCTCCAGAAGAAAACGAAGAAGTAGTAAATTTCATGCTTGAAACTTTTAAAGATAAAATTAAAATTTTAAAAGTCTCACTTCCAATAAAAACACGCTCTGGAATTACTTCTTGGGAAGGAAAAGAATATAATAAAGAAGTAATTAAAAGTAATAGAATATATCCTCAAGATAATAATACTGAAGGATTTTTCCTTGCAAAGTTTAAAAGAATAAAATGAACAAAAAAATAATAATTGCTTCCGGATATTTCAATCCTCTTCATGTAGGACATTTAGAATATCTTGAAATGGCAAAGAAAATAGGGGACAAACTTATTGTAATCATAAATAATGATGAACAAGTAAAAATGAAAGGGAGTGCTCCATTCATGTCTCAAGAAGATAGATTAAAAATAGTAAAGGCACTAAAATGTGTAGATGAAGTTTTTCTCTCAATAGATGATGATCCAAGCGTTTGCAAATCTATAGAATTTTTAGCAGTTTCAAGAGGAGCAACAATCTTTGCAAAAGGTGGAGATAGGAATACTGGAAATATTCCTGAAAAAGAGACATGTGATAAATTAGGAATAGAAATAATTGATGGATTAGGGAATAAAATAAGAGCTTCTTCAGAAATAATTAAAAAAAGTCATATTAAAAAATGAAGTTTAAAAATATTCTAAATGAATTAAAAGAACACTTACCATTTACTGCAACAGCAACAGCTATTGCAATAGTACTCACTACCTTTTTATTAATAAAAAATAATTTAATCATTCACGCTGCTTCTTTATTTTATATCTTTCATTCTTTACACCTTTTCTTTTCAGCCATTGTTTCTGCAGCAATTTTTTATAAATACAGAAAAAATATTTTTCTTTCATTAATTACTGGAATTGGTATTTCAATATTAGTTGGTTCAATCTCGGATGTAATTTTTCCTTATTTTGGAAGCCTATTATTTAACATTCCAATATCTTTTCATCTCCCTATAATAGAAAAACCAGCAATTATGCTTGCTATAGCCCTCCTTGGTTCAAGTATAGGTATAATTGCAAAAAGAACAAAACTTCCTCACTTTCTTCATGTCTTTATCTCTGTTTTTGCCTCATTACTTTATATTTTTGCTTACTCTACAAATTTTTCAATTTGGACAATCTTCTTAATTTTTATAATAACTATACTCTCTGTAGTAATTCCTTGCTGTTTAAGTGACATTGTTTTTCCAATACTATGTAATAAGAGGATTAAAATAAAATGAGCTACCAATTAAAAATATTCAATTCAAAAGAAAAAGAAGAAATTGAAAAGAAGCTAAAAGAAAGTTTTGGAATAGAAAAAATACCCGGAGAATTAATTAAACTTGGAGAAGAAAGAATATTTTTATTTCAAGGAAATTTGAATGAAAATCAGATAAAAAATATAAAAGATATTGCATTTATAGAAAGAATGGGTATATATTTTGCAAAAGAAGAAAGAGAAGAAATAAGATTAAGTATTGAAGGAACACAAATTCTTAAAAAACAAATAAACAAAGGTATATTTGAAATGAATGAAGAACAAAAAGATGATTGGATAAAAGGAAGAGAATTAAATATTTCAACAGGAAAAAAACAATTTCTAGTCATGAAATACAAAGAAGATTTTCTAGGATGTGGCAAAGCTTCAGCAGAAAAGATAACTAATTTTATTCCAAAAACACGGAGATTGAGGGAAAGAGCATGACAGAAAAACAATATGGTGGAAATACCGGAAGAAGTTCAGGAGCAAAATCAATTAAAATAAAGAATCCGAGCTCTGCTCCAATTATTAAAAATAAGCCTTCTAAATCAAGTTCAAAAATAAATACTATAAAATCAGAATTAACAGATAAAGATAAAATTCTAAAAGAAGAAAATTTTTCCACAGAACAAAAAATTCTAAAAGCAGGAAAAATTGCTGCAGAAACAAGAGAGTATGCTAGAAATATGATAAAAAAGGATATGCTTCTTTTAGAAATTGCGGAAAAGATAGAAGAAAAAATTTTAGAACTAGGAGGAAAACCTGCTTTTCCCGTAACTCTCAGTATAAATGAAATTGCTGCCCATTATACTCCTTCTTATGATGATACAAAAGTTGCTCATGGATTGCTAAAAATAGATTTTGGAGCCCACATAGAAGGGTGGATTTCGGATACAGCATTTTCCATTGATTTGGAAAATGATGAAAAAAATAAAAAATTAATTTTAGCTTCAGAAAAAGCTCTTGAAAGAGCAATAAAGATTTCAAATAAAGATATTTCCTTAAATGAAATAGGAAAAGAAGTGCAAAAAGAAATTGAATCAAGAGGTTTCTCACCAGTAGTAAACCTATGTGGACACAGCATAGAACAATATCAAGTCCATTCTGGAATAACAATACCTAATTTTGACAATAATAAAACAGCTCCATTAGGGGAAGGAATCAGAGCAATAGAACCTTTTGTAACTGATGGAGTTGGAAAAATTAAAGATGGTAGACCTTCAGAAATATATATGCTCACAGAAGATAAAACTCCAAGAAGTCAGATTGCCAGAGAAGTTCTAGAATTTATAATTGAAGAATATCAAACTCTGCCTTTCTGCTCAAGATGGTTAGTGAAAAAAATTGGATTAAAAGCAATAATTGGATTAAAACAATTGGAAGAAAACGGAAATCTTCACCGGTTCTCTCAACTAGTGGAAGAATCGGGAGCAAAGGTAAGTCAAACAGAACACACATTATTAATTGAAAAAGATAAAGTTGAAATTACTACTAAACAAATTTAGTCTATTTTTAAAACATCTTTAACAAGATTTATTAGGGGTTTGTAATCTCCAGATTTTTCTAAATAAGCAAAAGCTCCATTTTCCAACCCTTCTTTTTTAATATTTGGATAAGAAGCTCCACAATAAAGTATAAAAGGAATATTTTCAAATTCAGGAAGATTAGCATATCTTTTTATTAAATGAATTCCATTTGGACCAGGCATTTGATTGTCTGTAAGAACTGCTTTAAATCCATTTGGGCCTGATTTAAGTTTATTCTCTAAAGAGATTCCATCTTTAACTAACTCAACCTTAACTTGCGGAAGAAAAGCCTTAAACCAATCTAGAACCAGTAAACTAGTAAACTCATCATCTTCGGCATATAAAAGATTCTTATTTTTTTCCATAATTATTTAGAGTTAATTTCTTTAAAAAAATATCTTTTTAAAACTATCCTAAATAACTGCTATTTTCTGCAAGCCCTGCTCTAGCAGATTTTATAAAATGTTCTTCTATCTTTTTATATGAATCTATTGTGGACTTACTTACACTTGGTTTTATTTTTTTAAATGCTTCTTCAAAATGTTTTTTCTTAACATTCTTCGATTCCATATCTTCTCTTAGAGCCAATAGTGCTGCTTCTCTAACAAACCCTTCTAAATCAGCACCGGTATATCCTTCTGTTTTCTTTGCCAAATCACTTAAGTCAACATCTTTTGCAAGAGGCATCTTTTTAGTATGAATCTCTAATATCTGTTTTCTTCCTATTTCTTCAGGAGAATTTACTAATAGTATTTTATCAAATCTTCCAGGACGTAAAATTGCAGGATCAAGCATATCCGGACGATTTGTCGCACCCATTATTAAGATATCTTTTAAATCTTCTAACCCATCCATCTCTGCAAGAATTTGATTAAGAACTCTTTCTGTAACTTTAGTTCCTGATTCCTGTCCTCTTCTTCCAGCTAAAGAATCTATTTCATCAAAGAAAATAACACAAGGTGCAACCTGTCTCGCTCTTTCAAATATTTTTCTTACTCCTTCTTCGGATTTTCCAACCCACATGCTCAACAAAGAAGGCCCTTTTATTTGTATAAAATTTGCCTCCGATTGTTTTGCAACAGCTTTTGCTAAAAGAGTCTTACCTGTTCCAGGAGGACCATACAAAAGAATTCCCTTAGAAGGTTTTATTCCCATTCTTTCAAATGCTTCCGGATGTTTCAAAGGCCATTCAACTGCTTCTTTCAATTCTTGTTTAACCTTTTCCAATCCCCCAACTGCATTCCAGGTAATATTAGGTGCTTCAACTAATACTTCCCTCATAGCAGAAGGTCTTACAACTCTAAGTGCGTCTAAAAAATCCTCATGGCTCACCACTAACTTTTCCAAAATCTCTTGGGAGATTGATTCTTCCACATCTAAATTCATCTTGGGTAAGAACTTCCTCAACACATTCATAGCAGCTTCTTTTGTTAAGGCACTTAAATCAGCACCAACAAAACCATGAGTCAATGAAGCAATTTCATCTATGCTTCCATCTATACAAATTAAACTTAATTCCTCTTGAATTTTAGGAGAAAGTTCTTTTACAAAAAGATCATTTTTAATTTCATCCTCACCTAATTTTTCTAAAATAGGTTTAAGGCGCATAAGAGTTTCCTTATTTTGTTTAAGATCTTTTTCTAAATCTTTTTTTAATTGATTATCTCCTTTTATTTTGATTATTTCTTCATTCATTTTTTTCAAAGTAATTTCAATCTCATTAATTTTATTTGAAATGTAATTTTTCTTTAAGAAAGGAACCAAAGGCATTCCTCTTGTATGAATTCCCAAAATTGTTTTTCTTCCCCTTTTATCTGGAACATTTATTACAATCTCTCTATCAAATCTTCCAGGACGCCTTAATGCTGAATCCAAAGCATTCACCCTATTTGTTGCGCCAATAACAACGACTTTTCCTCTTGCATTCAACCCATCCATCATTGTAAGAAGCTGTGAAACAACTCTTCTCTCAACTTCACCTGTGACTTCTTCTCTTTTTGGAGCAATTGCATCAATTTCATCTATAAATATAATTGTAGGTGCTGTCTTTTCTGCTTCTTCAAAGATATCTCTTATTTTCTTTTCACTCTCTCCATAAAATTTAGACATAATTTCTGGCCCATTTAAAAGAATAAAATTTGCTTCTGATTCGTTTGCAACCGCTTTTGCTAAAAGTGTCTTACCTGTTCCAGGAGGACCATGCAACAAAACCCCCTTAGGAGGATCTATTCCTAATTTTTCAAAAATCTCGGGATGCTTAAGAGGAATCTCTACCATCTCTCTTATTTTCTTTATCTCTTCTGAAAGTCCACCTATATCTTCATAAGTTATTTCTGGAATTTTTTCATCTGTAACTTCAACAGCCTTAGGATTCAAACTTACTTCAGTATTTTCTGTTATTACACAAGGTTGATTTGGATTAGTACTAACTATAACAAACCTTATTTGAGTTATTCCTCCTCCACCTAAATTTCCTAAACCCATTTCATTAAACATACTTCCAAATAATCCTCCTAATTCATCATCCATACCCATTTCTGAAAACATATCTTTTCTTCTCTGAACTCCTCCGAGAACCAATATATCTCCTTTGACTACTGCTCTTCCTAAAAGCCCTCTCTTAAGACTCTCTGGATCTCCTTGAACCATTATTCCTTTTTGCCCAGGAGCAATCATAACTTTTTTTGCTTCTTTTATTTCTATCTTTGAAACTGAAACTACATCACCAATTCCTGCTTTTGCATTTTTTCTTAAAATTCCATCTATTCTTATTATTCCTTCTCCAACATCTGCAGGATAAGCTCTATCAGCAATAGCAACTGTTTCTCTTGAACCTTTTATAGAAACAACATCTCCTCTCTTGATTCCTAACTCTCTCATAATTTCAGAATCTATTCTTGCAATTCCTTTGTAAGCATCATCTTGCAAGGCTTCAACAACCTTCAATTGAATTCCTTTTTTTTTCTCAGCACTCATCTTAATCTTATTCCTCTCCTTTCTAATTTAGTTGAATCATTTAAATCTTCATTAAAATTTAAAGATAATCTCCCCATTTCTTCAAAACATAATCTAACCATATCATCAGCCATTCTTTTTTGTTCATTCATCTGTTCATGCATAAACGAGAGAATTTCTTTAGGTATAGAAACGGCATAACTATTTCCAACTAATCTCATTTTTACTCTAAATTCTTTATTCTTTAAATTTATAAATCTGTTGTATTCTTGCTCATCAACAGGATGTATTATCTTCTCATTACATTTTGGGCATACTACTGCTCTAAAAATAAAACCATTTTTTTCTACATTTGATTTTTTCATTCGAGAATTACATTTGTTACATAGAATTGGGTTATCAAAAATGTCTGTCATAGTATACACCTTGTGTATACACAAGAAATATACACTTTATAAATATTTTGGTTGAAATCAATTTCTGTATAATTTAAAAACTCTTTTGACTAATTAAAAAAATGGCTATAAAAAAAGAGGATATAAGAATTTCAAAAAAAGGGAAAGATTTTTTTAAAAAATTCTGGTATCTATTATGGAAAGATGATAGTTTGAAAGGATGGATCTTTTCTATGGTCTTTCTTTTTATATTCATAAAATTTATTTTCTTCCCTTTCATAAGCCTGGTAACTGGAACTTCTCTACCCATGGCAATAGTAGATTCATGTAGCATGTATCACGCAGGAAATCTTTTTTCAAATTTTGATTCTTGGTGGGAAACACATGAATGGAAATACAAAGAATATAACATCAGTAAAGAAGAATTTGAAAACCTAAAAATGAAAAATGGATTTAACAAAGGAGATTTGTTGTTCATGATTAGAGCCAATCCTGAAAAGTTAAAAGTAGGCGATATAATTATATTTGAAGCGGGCCAGAAAAATCCAGTTATTCACAGAATTATGGAAATAGAAGAAGAAGATGGAAAATATTTTTTCTCAACAATGGGAGATAATAATAACGGACAATTGGAAATTGAAAAAAGAATAAACCAAGACCAACTCATTGCAAAAGCCGTTTTTAAGATAATTCCTTATGTCGGATGGGGAAAATTAATATTCTACGAAAAATTCAGAACACCTCAAGAAAGAGGTTTTTGCAAAGAAAATTAAAACCTTACAATTTCTTCAATCAGTTTAGAATTCAACTTTACAGGAACTCCGGCAATTTCTTTTAACTCTTTTGAAAAAGAAGAATACTCTTTAAGAGCGGATTCAAAAATTCCTAAAAAACATTTCACTTCTCTAGAATCTCTAGTTAAAATCTCTCTTTCTAAATTCTCTAAAACACAATAAACACTCACAAGTTTATCTATTTCATTAATAGAATAATATTTTAAGGACATTCAAAAAAAGGATTATTTATAATTATTTAAAGATTTATGAAAAAAATAATCTCTTTTTCAAAAAGCATAAATTGGATAATAAAGCAAATATTTATAAATTATATGAGTTAAGAGGAAAATAAAACAAGAGGTAGTTATTTTAAGAAATATGGAATTTTGTCCAAAGTGCGGAGCAATACTAGTTCAGAAGAAAAAGAATCCTGGATGCCCTAGATGCAATTATTCTTCAAAAAATAAAATGAAATTGACAACTTCTGAAAAGATAGATGCTAAAAAAGAAGTTGCAGTCGTTTCTAATAAAGACAGCGAGGTACTTCCAATCGTTTCTGAAAAATGCAAAAAATGCAAACATGATAAAGCATATTTCTGGACAATTCAAACAAGAGCAGGAGATGAATCTGAAACAAAATTCTTCAAATGTGTAAAATGCGAGTACACTTGGAGAGATTACCAGTAGTTTTAATTATATATCAAAAGTAATTTAAATTGATTATTTCTTCTAAATTTGAACAAGCCCTCATTCGAAAATAAAATTTTGAAATGAGTTACACGAAATATTATTTCGTGCCCCTGTAGTTCAGAGGCCAAGAATGCTGCCCTCTCAAATGCGGATATTTTGTGTATGCAAATACACTCAAAATGTAAAAATTCCGAAGCAGAATCGTTGAGATAATCACTTCAGTTCATCTTTGAACAGGATTTTGACATTCCGAATTTTTCCAAAAGAAATATTTTGGAGTACGGCGGTGACCCGGGTTCGAATCCCGGCAGGGGCATTCGAACCTTTAGGTTATATTCTGAAAAGTCTAGTGTAATTCAGGATATAGCTAAAGTCTGAAAGACTTTTGTCTCGAATCCCGGCAGGGGCATTCGAACCTTTAGGTTATATTCTGAAAAGTCTAGTG
>CAZUOZ010000005.1:21013-23989 GCA_964621965.1 Candidatus Woesearchaeota archaeon
TTCAGGATATAGCTAAAGTCTGAAAGACTTTTGTCTCGAATCCCGGCAGGGGCATATAGATAACATAAAAAATATTAGATACTAGGGTGTCTAAGCGTAATCCTTTTATAGCAGATTTAGAAAGCTATTTTAAAAAGCAAAAAGAATAAATAAAATAGCTATTGTATGAAGAATAAAACTTATTATAATCAAAGCATTTTGTTTAATTGTAGTTAATCCTGCCAAAATTGATACACCAATTTCATCTGGAAGAGGAGTAGCAATAATTACTCCCGCAAGAGCATATAAAAAATAATGTTTCCAAACAACTTGTT
The DNA here is from genome assembly GCA_964621965.1 of Candidatus Woesearchaeota archaeon. GTDB lineage: Archaea > Nanobdellota > Nanobdellia > Pacearchaeales > GW2011-AR1 > CAZAGO01. The sequence continues at coordinate 21,328 of CAZUOZ010000005.1, forward strand.
TATTTTCTTTAGTAATCTCTTTTATTTTTTTAACGACTTTTTTTTCTCTAAGCTCTTGAAATTCTTCTTTAAAAGAAAATTTAATCGTTTTAAAAATTATTAAATCGGAAAACATTGCGCCTAACCCTCCAAAAAAAGTAGCGAGAAATAAGTTTTGAGGTTGCAATAGAACAAACAGTCCAACTCCAAATGCTGAAGAAAATCCAAAAGCAATCAAGATTCCTGCAAGAAAAGAGCTAAAATAAACATTAACACTACTCAAACTAGAAATTTTACTATAAACTCCCGGAAGACTAAATAAAAAATATGCAAAAAAGACACTTAAGATCATAAAAAATATTTTAATGTATTTTGTGCTAAATTTTCTTCTAGAGCTATAAAATGCATCAGGTGTCCCTTTTTTTATTTCCGCACGTATTTTCTTATTAGGCATATTTTTCACCTCTTCTTTTAAAGGAAAAAACTAAAATAAATAATTAATCCTATCTATAAAACATATTTCCATCTTTTATTAATGTTGAGGGTTTACCTGATAATCTTCCAGCATCAATAATTACTTCAACCTGGTTCAAAATGTCTTGATTAATATCTGAAACTTCATTTGCAGGCATCTTTCCTTGCAAATTAACTGAAGTGGTTATTATTGGTCTTCCTAACTTTTGCAATATCCTAGTAAAATTATGGTCTGGAATTCTCACCCCTAAAAAATCTCCATGAGAAACATGATTTAAAAAATCTTTTTTCTTTTTTTTAAGAATAAATGTATAGGGTCCTGGAAGATATTTTTCTAACTCCAATTTATTAGCCTCACAATTTTCTAAAATCCACAAAAGACTAGGAGCAATAACAGAAAAGGGATTATTATCTCTCTTCTTTATTTCGCGTATTTTTTTTACAAGAGATTTATTTTCAGCATCACAACCTAGCCCATAAATCGTATCTGTAGGATAAATAAAAACATCATTCGCTAATTTAAATAATAGCTTAGAAGAAAAATCTTCCAAAGGAATAATCATCTTCTATTCAACTAAGAAAACTTTATCATTAGGTCTAACCTTTTCTGGAACTTTTATTCCAACATGCTCTCCAGCTTCAGCTCTTTCAACAGATTTTCTATCTATTTGAATTTCCTCTACATCCATTTCAAAATCTGTAGTTGCACCTTTTAGCCTTATTCTAATTCCAGTATTTAAAGAATCGGAAAGCTTTATAGCAGCCACACCAACATGACTAAAATAACCGGATACTAGCCCTATTTCTTTTTCTTCGCCCATAAGATAATTACATACCTAGGATATTTAAATTTAGCGGTAATAAGATTTTAATACTTCTATTTCAAAGATAAATTAGTAAAAGATTCCACATACAAATACAAAATATTTATATAGAATCTCGTGAATAAATTTGAAATCTTCACGACATAAAGCCCCATAGTACAGCGGTCAAGTATACGGCCCTCTGGAATTTTAATAAAAATAGGGAAAGGCTGTGACCCAGGTTCGAATCCTGGTGGGGCTATAAAAACAAATTTTAAGATTTTAAAAAATATCAAAATCTTTTTATACTTCTTAAATTTGTTAAATGAATGCTAAGTTTTGAATGGATAATTCTATGCCTCGTTGTTTTAGCAATATGGTTAATAGTAGAAGTAAAAAGATTAAAACATAAACTTTTCGCAATTTTTATTATCCTTTTAATAGTTTTTACTTATGTAAGCTTCTCTGTCTCAATCAAAAATAATGACCTCAATCTAAAAACAATAGATGGACTAACAAAAGCCACAAAGTTATATTTTATTTGGATGGGTTCGGTATTCGGAAACATGAAATCAATAACAACTCATGCAGTCCAAATGGATTGGGTTGGAAATCAAACAATTGAACCAAAAAACTTAACCGAAAAATGAGATTATTGGTAATATTCTTATTTTTAATAATGCTTTTTCCCCTTCTTGTTATAAGTAATAATAATTTTAACTTACAAGAAAAAGAAACTTCTGAAAAATTTTTTAATATTTCAACGTCATGGGCAAATGAAACATATTTAAATTTGCAAAAGATAAGCGAACAAATAATAAAAATGGATTGGACCCCTTAGTAATATTTAAATACCCTTTTTGATTGTATATATTAGAATGGTTAAAAGAAAAGCAAAAAAATCTGGATCGAAAAAAATTCAGAAAAGTAAATCTAAGACTCCAATTTTATCTGTTGAAAAATTTGTTTCTAAAAAGATAAAAATTACATTAACCTGTTTAATATCCTCATTAATAATTTTCCTAGCTTCACAAATAGGCTACCAATATTTTTTTCCTGATGGAACTATTTTGGGAAATCTTTTTTTAATTCTTGTCTACTTATCTGGATTTGTATCAGTTGCATTCTTTATTGCTTTATTAGTATTTATGATTTTAAAAATATTCAAAAAATAGGTTGGATAATTTTTTATACTCTCTTTTTCTAAAACTTTTATAAAATTACTAACAATAATTTTAAAATAAATCCCTAGGATGGGAATAATATTGGCTAAGGTTAAATTAAAACTCAGTGGCTCATGTCCGTAAAACCTAAAGGTAACCGACTGAGCAACTGCATAACAATAAAATGCCTCAGTGGCTCATGTCCGTAAAACCTAAAGGTAACCGACTGAGCAACTGCATAAC
>CAZUOZ010000005.1:24089-29563 GCA_964621965.1 Candidatus Woesearchaeota archaeon
AATAAAATGCCTCAGTGGCTCAGTCGGTAGAGCGTTACCTTGGTAAATAAAGAAAGCTGATAGTTTATTATTATTGACCCTTCTTCAAGGAAGGTCCAAAAAGGTAAAGGTCCCGAGTTCGATTCTCGGCTGAGGCTCTTTTACAACTTCACAAGAAATTGTATCCGCAGTGAAACGAAAACAGCCGAAATTTTGTTGAATCTTTATATTGCAAAGATATTAGACATATTTAAGAAAATTTAAATAACTCTTTTGTTTATTGCTATTATGGGAAAAAAAGTAAAAAATAAAAAAAGTTGGATATACTGGACTCCTAGAATAGTTTCAATTGCATTCATCTGTCTTTTAGCAATGTTTTCTTTTGATGTCTTTGAATCTGGAAAGAGCGCATCACAAATATTAGTTGGATTTTTAATCCATAATATTCCTGTATTTATTTTGTTAATAATTTTAGGAATATCTTGGAAGTATGAAATAGTGGGAGGAGTTGCATTCATTCTTGCAGGTTTGTTATATCTTGCAATGATCTTAAAAAATATCATAACAAATGGATTTCAATGGTACTACCTTTCATGGATAGGAATAATCTCAGGGATAGCTTTTTTAATAGGAATTCTTTTTTTAATTGGATGGTTTAATAAAAAAAATAAATCCAAATCTTTATAAAAGATATAAAAACTTCTTTGATTGTATTACATTATGGTAAAAAAGCAAAAAAAATCTATAGAAACTAGAACTGCAGAAGAATATTTTAGAGTAAATATTACTGACTTAAAAAACGCAACAGAAAAAGAAGAGAAAAGATCGCCTCAAAAAGAAGAGATAATAAAAAAAGCGACAAGCGTAAGTGAAAAAGGAATAATCAAAAAAGATATTCTTAAGGGTTCAGTAGAAAAAATTTATAAAAAACCAGATAGAAAAACACTTGAAAAGATAGAAAAAACAAAAAAAACAAAAAATAACTTAAAAAAAGGTAAAAACGGAAAGGTAAAAAAAAATAATACCCAAAAAAAAATTATTCTTAAAGAAAAAGGTTATGAATTAATAATTACAGAAAAACCGCAAGCAGCAATGAAAATTGCGACTGCGCTTGGAAACGCAACTCAAAAAATATTTAATAAAATTGCCTATTATGAACTGATAAGGGAAGGAAAAAAAATAGTAGTAGCATGCGCAGTTGGACATCTTTTCACACTTAAACAAAATTCTCCAGGTTCTTCAGTTCCGGTATTTGAAATAAGCTGGATTCCAAACTACCTTGCTAAAAAAGGTGACTTCACAAAAAGATATTATGATACTATCTTGAACTTAGTAAAAGGAGCAAGTAGTATAACAGTAGCAACAGATTTTGATATAGAAGGAGAATTAATAGGATTAAATGTAGTCAGATATATCTGCAATCAAAAAGATGCAAGCCGTATGAAATTCTCAACCCTCACAACAGAAGAATTAAATAAATCTTATGAGGAAAAAAAAGAAACGCTCGATTGGGGACAAGCAATAGCAGGGGAAACTAGACATTTTCTTGATTGGTTTTATGGAATAAATCTTTCTAGAGCACTTATGAATGCAATTAAATCTACAGGGACATTCAAAATAATGTCAATAGGTAGAGTTCAAGGACCAGCATTAAATCTTATTGTAAAAAAAGAAAAAGAAATTCAAAATTTCAAATCAAAAAAATACTGGCAAATATTCATAAGTGTAAAAGATAAAAATAAAAAAATAGAACTTAAATATAATAAAGACATTTTTGATAAAAAAGAACTTGAAAAATTTAAAAATTTAAATGGAAAAAAAGCAACCCTTAACACAAAAAAATCAGAACAAATAATTCCTCCAAACCCCCCTTTTAATTTAACAACATTGCAAACAGAAGCTTATGCACTACACGGAATAAGCCCTTCAAATACCCTCAAAATAGCTCAATCTTTATATTTATCGGGATTAATCTCTTATCCAAGAACTTCAAGCCAAAAACTTCCTGAATCAATAGGCTACAATTCAATAATAAAAAAACTAGCTGGAGAATTTAAGGCAGAAGGATTATTGTTAAGGAAAAAACCTGTAGAAGGTAAAAAAACAGATTCTGCACATCCTTCAATATATCCTACAGGAAATAGACAAATTTTATCTGGAGAAGAAGAAAAGATTTACAAATTAATTGTAAAAAGATTTTTATGTCTGTTTTGTGAAGATGCAATAATAGATAAAAAAACTATTTCTGCACAAGTTGAAAATTTGCTTTTTACAAAAAGTGGCTCTGCTATAAGAAAAAAAGCATGGATGGAAATTTATCCTTTAATAAAAAAAGAAGTAGATGTTCCAGATTTAAATGGAGAGTTTGAAATAAAAGAAACAAAAATAGAAGAAAAAATGACTCAGCATCCAAAAAGATATACTCAAGCGTCAATTATCTCTGAATTAGAAAAAAGAAATCTTGGAACTAAAGCGACAAGATCATCCATTCTTGAAACGCTATATGATCGAGGATATGTAAAAGGAAAAAGTGTAGAAGCCACTCCATTAGGTATCTCTCTAATAGATACTCTTGAAAAATACTCTCCAATAATAATTGATGAAAAACTTACAAGAGATTTTGAAAGAGAAATGGAATCAATTACCCAAGCAAAAAAAGGATTTGAAGAAAAAGAAAAGATTATAATAGATAAAGCAAAAAAGACCATAACTACTATTTCTAAAGATTTTGAAAAAAATGAAAAAGAAATAGGAGAAGAAATAATACAAGCGAACAAAGAACAAAGAGCTCAAGAAAGAATAGAAAATACCCTCATGATCTGCCCGCTCTGTCATAAAGGAAATCTCTTTATAAACTATTCAAGAAAAAATAAAAGATTATTTGTAGCGTGTGACAAATATCCTGAATGCAAAAACACATATTCACTTCCTCCAAATGGATTAATAAAAAAAGCAAACAAAACATGTGAAGAATGTGGCTTTCCAATGCTCACAAGATTATCAAAAGGAAAACGTCCATGGGAATTTTGCTTTAACCCGCAATGTAAAACTAATCAAAAAAGAATAGAAGAATATAATAATCGTAAAAAAGAAGAAAATTCTTCAGATATAGAAACATCAGAACCTATAAAATAAAAAATTAGATCCAACCTTTTTTTCTGATCCCTTTTTCAAGAATTTCAAAATTAATTTCTTTTTCTGGAAGACTTCTATGTTTAAGTAAAATAGCCCTTCTTTTTCCTCCGCTTCCTTTTAATTCTATTATACACTTACTCCAATATTTAAACAAATCTCCTCCTGTAATATTTGTTTCTCTTTCAACTCCATTTTTCCAATCTTCTTCTGATAAAAAACTTGAATAAACTTGATTAGTTATTACGACTGGTATCTTTTGTTTTCTTGAAATTTCGGCAAGACACCTCATCTGTTTTGCAACTTCTCTATTCAATTCTCTAATCTTTTCTTTTTCTTCCGATTTATCAAAGCCTCCCATCTCTAAACGATAAAGCATAGACATTCCATCAATAACTATAAGCCCAATTTGTTCTTTTTTAACTCTTTCGAGAAGTTTTGAAAAAACTTTTTTCTGTTCTTCAAAATTTGTAGGTTCTAAAAGAAAAATATTTTTTAAAATATTTTCATAATCCTCTCCAGAAAGTTGTTTTATTCTTTCAACAGAGAACCCTCCTTCCGTATCTACAAAGATTACTTTTTTACCTTTTCTTGCCTGACTACATGCAACTAAAAAACAAAAATTAGTTTTACCACTACCAGGAGCGCCAGCAATCATTGTAATAATCTCTTTTTCATATCCTCCATGAAGCCAATTATTAAAATCATAACTTCCTGTAGAAATCTTTCCTAACTCTTCCATATACAAAAAAGGTTTTATCGATTAATAAAAATTTATGTGTTTATTTGAAAAAAATCAAGCATGAAATAGGTTAGTACTCAAGTATTTCTCTCCTCTATCAGGGAATATAAGAACTATCGTTCCAAAATCTATCTTCTTTGCAATTTCAAGAGCCGCATACATAGCAGCCCCACTACTCATACCCACAAAAAGACCTTCCTTAAGCACAATCTCTCTAGCCATTTCAAAAGCTTTTTCAGTATCAACCATTATTGTCTCGTCTATAAGGGAAGGGTCATAAATAGAAGGAACAATTGCCTCTTCCATATTTTTTAATCCCTGAATATAATGCCCTTTAACAGGATGTGCAGAAATAATTTTAATTTTTGGATTCTTCTCTTTTAACGCTTTGCTAACCCCCATAATCGTCCCTGAAGTTCCAAGTGCTGAAACAAAGTAATCTACTTTCCCATTAGTATCTTCCCATATTTCTTCTGCAGTTGTTTTGTAATGAGCAAGATTGTTATACTTATTAGAAAATTGATCCGGCATAAAATATTTTTCCGGATAATCTTTAACTAATTCTCTCGCTTTTTTTATTGCTCCATCCGTCCCTAGATTTGCTTCAGTTTGAATTACTTTTGCTCCAAATGCTTTTATCATCTTAACTCTTTCTTGAGAAACAGCTTTACTCATAACAATTTCTACATCATAACCTTTCACAGCCCCAATCATTGCAAGCCCAATGCCAGTATTTCCAGAAGTTGGCTCAATTATGGTTTTTCCCTTAGTTAAAACCCCCTCTTTCTCTGCCTGTTCTATCATTTTTAAAGCAATCCTATCTTTTATGCTCCCTGTAGGATTTGCTCCTTCTATTTTAGCATATATCTCAACTCTTTTATTTGAATTTAATCTATTTATTTTAATAAGAGGGGTTTTACCTATAGATTCTAAAACGTTTTGAAAAATTTTTTTTGCCATATTTCTTCCAAAGCAATAAAAATTAAAATTAGATTATTTAAAAAGAGTCAAAAAAACTAATTCGCTTTTTTAAAACTCTCCTCCAGTTTGTCAAGTTCTTTTTCTACACAAGAAATAGCATCTCCTATTGCTTTTTTAACAGTTTTCCCTTTAGTCTTTACAATCAAAATAGGTTTTGATGTGGGATGATCTCTTCTCCACGCAGTAAATGTAACTGAACTATCTTTGTTCAAATAAACTCTAAGAAGTTCTGCAATAGTTAAACTTGAAATTTCAAATTCAATCTCTTCCTTTGATTCTTTAAGAATATTAAGTTCCATTATGCAAAATCTCCTGATTTTGTATCTATAAAAAATTTATTATTTTTCATTATGCAAAATCTCCTGAATTTTTATTGGGTTTCAGTGTTACCATTATGAGAAATGATAAAATTGATTTATAAAACTTGTGATTTTTTAATTAACTAAGTATGTAAAAAATTATTTCTAAATGATTACTTTTGCCACCTATATTTAGGTACTGGTTTAGTTCTTCCAGGCGTAGGTGAATCCGATTTAAATCCATCTTTACTTTGGCTACTACTTGTAGACGAAGTGGACTTCAGTGCATCTTTACTTTGGCTACTACTTGTAGACGAAGTGGACTTCAGTGCATCTTTACT
>CAZUOZ010000005.1:29663-44176 GCA_964621965.1 Candidatus Woesearchaeota archaeon
TTGGCTACTACTAATTGTAGCTAAACTTGATTTAGAACCCTCTTTAATTTGATCTTCAATAGAAGAATCGACATCCTCATCATTTTCTAATTCAGACAAATCCTTTTTCTTAGAAAAAATATTCTTAAAAAAATTAAAAGAACGCTTTTTTTCGTACTCAACTTTTTCTGGTTCATCTAAAAGTTCTTGAGCCTCTTTTGCTTCTTTTTCTGCTTGTTCTTTTGCAAGAAGTTCTTTAGATTTAATCATCTCTATTTCTTTTTTTCTAGACATTCCCCTCAAATCTCCAACGGTAACTTCTTTTGGAGGAATCTCTCTTAAATTTAACATCTTTTTATGCTCCTCTAATCTAAAAGGATTATTTTCCATTAAATTAACTTCAAGCACTCTCTCAAGCTTCCTTATAAAAGGTACATATTCCTTAGGAAGAGTTCCTCTCTCCGCCATTCTTACTGCAATTTCAGGTTCAGAAACCATATCTGCAAGCTGTTTTTGTCCAAGGCCCTTATTTCTTCTTGCTCTTAATATAATCCAATTAAAATTCCTCACTATTCCTGGCTTAGTTTGTCCCTCTCCTTCTATACTTTGTTTATAATTTTTTTCAACTAAATCTCTAAGAGTGAACTCTTGTCTACCAGAAGATTGTGTTCTTCTGCTACTTCTAATCTGTTCAAAAGCTTTTTCTCTTTCCTTCATAAGCCCTCCAACAGGTGCATTCCTATCTGCTTGCTCTAAAGAAATTGCTTTTCTTTTTATTACAGGAACATCTCCATCAATAGAACACCTATCACAAACTTTTACAATACCGCTCCCAGAGATAGCGTCATGAAGTTTAGACTTTTCTTCAGAAATACCACACTTAAAACATTCATCCATCAAATAGATTGAAAACATCTCTTTTTTAATATTTCTATTGTTAAAAATAGTCTAATTTAGATACTTTTTCAAATCTTCATGAGAAATAAGTTCTTGAATAACTTCTTTGTTATCAATTATCACGACAGGATAACTAGAAATATTAAAACTTTTTACAATCGTATTTAAAGAGTTTATATCTAGATCTACTGCAATTGGAATTAAAAGAATATTTTCTCCTTCTTCCTGCTTTAAATCAAAAAGAACTTTAGACCAAACATTTTGAGTTGCTTTTTTAGCCAAATCTTCAGTATCATATTCATAAAGATAAATTACTGTTTTTGGAAAATCGTCACATTTTTTTGAATTTTTTATTATATTTGCCCATAAAAAAGTCCTAAGCAGATCGTATCTCCTATGAACAATTTTCATTTCAGTAGTTATTTTTTCTGCAGATTCATATTTTTGAAGTAAAATTGCTTCTTGATAAATTCTATCTGCGAACAAAAAATAAGAATCGGAAAGGGTTTTACAATCAAAAATTCCTTCTCCTTCTAGAGAATTAAGTGCAATAGCATCCATTAAATAAAATTCTGAATTAAAATAATAATCATTCATCTTTTTCGTTTGTGAAGACTCAAATGCAAAACCAAGAGAAAAACCAAAAAAGAAAACTAAACCTGCAAGTAAAAAAGCTTCCCATATTGCTCTTTTAGGTGTATTTAACATTTTGCTACCAAGCCCTCTTTCTTCTTACATAATTGTATATAGATTTTATCATAACTATTGGATACATAAGCAAATAAAAAAATGCATATACCAAAACTTCGTGTATTCTTTCCTTTTTAAAATCTTCTTTAGAATGGATGAGAGCGATGAATGTAAAAACCATTCCTAAGAAAAGAGTTATTGCTCCAAATAAAAAAAGAACATTAACAGAAACTTGAAGATCATTCAAAGTCAATATTGCGGTCTGAGCCTCAATAGAATATTTAGTAGATAAAATTCTAACTACGACTGTTCTAAAAACACGATAGCCAAGAACAAAAAGTCCAGATATCGCTAAAACCCAAGAAGAAACAAAAAGAGGAAGAATAAATTTTCCAAGCATTCCTGATTTTAAAAAAGAAAGTTTATATTTTAAAATAGTTTGAATTCCTCCTAAATTCCATCTTACTCTTTGTTTAACCCAAGCATTTAATTTAGAGGGAGCAACAGTATAAACTTTAGATTCTGGACTCATAGCAACTTTATACCCTTTTGAAACAAAATGCCATGTTATCTCTATATCCTCCGTAAGATTTTTTTCGTCAAAACCTCCAAGATTATCAAAATATTTTTTTCTATAAATAGCCAATGGGCCAGGAGTAACATAAATAGCTTCTATAAATCCCAAAAGTCTCCTAGTAAAAGCAATAATTTGATATTCTATTGCTTGTAAACGGGTTAAAAGATTTTCCTTATTTTTAACTAAAATAAAAGAAGTAACTGCTGCAATTCTTTCATTATCAAAAAATCCAATCATTCGTTCTATAGCATTTTCTTTAGGAAACGAGTCAGCATCAATAAAACCAATCAAATCGGTTTTTGCAAAACTTGCACCATAATTTTTTGAACCAGCAGCACAACCAGTATTTTTTGGAGTTTGTACTACAAGTAATTGATTATATTTTTTTTCAAGAGCCTTAAGAATTTTAAAGGAATTATCTGTACTACAATCATCAACAGCAATAACTCTTTTCAAACCCTTATAATTTGATTTCAAAAGATTTTCAATTGCATATCCAATATTCTTTTCCTCGTTATAACAAGGAATAACTATGCTAAGGGAATACTCTTTAGTCATAGGAGGAAAATAATAAAACCCTTTTCTATTTTGAAAATAAACAAGCAAAAAAAGAAATAAAAAATAAAAAGAAATGAAAGCGTACACCAAAAAAAGTTTAGTTAAAAAATCCATTTTTATTCCTTATTTAAAGAAGACTCATCAACTGCAGTGAGTTTTCCCCCCTCTTCAAGATTAAAATATTCATAAAATTCCTCACTTAGAGTAAGAATATGTGTGTGCCCTTCTTTCTTCTTTTTAAGAAGCCCTAGCTCAAAGAATTTCTTAATATGATCATAAGCTTTGTTCCCTCTAATTTTAATTATAACTGATTGTTTTATAGGTTGTTTATATGCAATTATGGCCAAGGTTTCCTGTTCTGCCTTAGAAAACTCAGAAGAACCGGTTGCAAGTTTATTAATAAGATAAAAAAAATCTTGCTTTACATCCATTTTCCAAAGTCCATTTTTTTCTATTATCTCAAATGCAGAATCTTGATCTTCATATTTCTTTTTTAGTTTTGAAATTAAATCGCCTATAATAAGAGGATTTAGATCAGAAAGCGAAACAATTTCTTGCATTGTTAAAAATCTTCCAGAAATAAAAAAAATCGCTTCAATAATCTTCAGATTCTCTTTTTCTTTTATTCCATCTATTTCTTCAAGAGTCTTACTGCTAACCATGGACTACAAATGAAAAAAGGATTTAAAAATATGAGTATGGTTTGATTAGAATGGAAAAGAAGAAAGTAAAAATTTCTTTTGTTATTTTAGCAGCACTCCTTTTTTTAATTTTTACCCTTTTCCTAATTCGCGCTTTTTCCTATTCTGAAATTGATGATATTTCTCCAGAAATAAATTGTGAAAAAAAATTTATGGAAGATAGCGATATCTTATGGGTAATTCCTAATTTCAATAATAAGCCTATTTCAGAAAATAAAGAATGGTGCGAATATATTTTAGGGCTAAATAAAACGATAGGTCTGCATGGAGTTAGTCATACATTTCAAGAGTTTAAAACAAATAGAAATCAAGACTATCTAGACTATGGAATCCAAATTTTCGAAGATTGCTTCGGATACAAACCTCGATTGTTTAAGCCTCCTCAATTAAAAATTTCAAAAGAAAATAAAAAATTAATTGAAAATAATAATTTAACTTTAAAATTTGAATTTAACCAATGGACTCACAAAGTTTATCATTGTGGAGAGTATGGTGAAAAGAAGAATTGGCTTATTGACTTATTTTAAAGTTTATATCTTAACAATGCTCCAATTCCAGACAATTTAAAAAATTGGTCTCCTTCTGTTGTTTCAGTAGAAACCATTTCTATACTTGAACCAATATCCTCTGCAATTTTCTTAAGCTCTCTTGAAAGAGTTCTGTCAAAGGCATCTGATATTATCAAAGTATCAATAGCCCCATACTCGAGAGCTTTCCTTATTTCATCTTCTTTATATATTGCAAAGCCTGGTTTTTCTCCCAAAGTTTCAAAAAACTTATTTAATATTTTTTTCTCTTTTGTTATTCCTTGGCTTGAAAGAACATCTTTACTAGCTTCTACTAAGAATTTTAATCCTTGTTCATCAGTATAACCCAAATCTTGTCTAGAAATTATTTTTTCTCTTAATTTTGAAGGAAGATACTCTTGATCAATAAATTCATCTTTGGTTGGAATTGGCCCTCCTATTAAAATACCTTTGAGTTTAGGCATCTCAAAGAAAATTGTTTTCATCTCTTCCGCAATCCTCTTATAGAAATCCTTTGTTAAACCTTCCGTTATCCTATGAAATCTTTGAGAGGACTGTCCTCCCGCTCTAACTTTACTTGGAACTCCAGAAGTCATTTTTTGAAGAGTCTCGATTCTTTTTCCTTCAAGCAATCCTATTGTTGCTTCTTTTCTATCCATAACAAGTAATCCAAAAACTTCTGTAACTTCAAGCATTTCCTTTAAAGGCTCAAGAACAAAATCTTTGTCACACCTATACATTCTAACTTTAAGAGGTGTGGGGGGTTCTATATCCCAAAGTTGCAAATCATCTTGACTATCTACTTGAGAAACATTTCCACAAAATACAGCTAGCCCATTTTCAGGAGTTCTTTTTAAACCCTTTAAATATCTAACAATCTTTTCAAGAGCATCTGTAACATTTTTTCTTGTAGAAGTTGATTTAATGTTTTTAGCTGTACTTTTTTCAGACTCCAATTGTCTCTGAACTGCATTTACATCATAACCTGAAGGTATATAGACACTAATAAATTCGGTGTGACTCCCTTTATGATTTTCCAATTTTTCTAAAAGTTCTTTCAATTCTTGTCTTGTTACAGCCATTGTTTAAGAAATAAGATTTGGTTTATAAAACTAGTGAACTACTTAAATTGAACTTTAAAATCTCCCTCATATATTTCAAATGCTTTTGTAACTGATTTTAAATCATCCATCAATTCGACAAGCCTTTCTTTATCTTTTTTTGGTATACTCAAAGAAATTTCCGTATTAAGTGCTTTTTTCTCCTTAGATTTTTCTTGCCTAACATTTGAAATAATCTCAACCATCAAATCAAAAAGAACATCCTCTTTTTGTGAAGGAAAACCTTTAGGCCAAGAAGAAATATGAATAGATTTTTCTTTTTCAGTCTTTCTAAAATAAGTTTGATATAATTCTTCTGTAATAAAAGGGGTTATGGGAGCGATCATTTTTATTATAGATAGAAGAGTTTGATAAAGAGTATACTGTGCGGATTTCTTTTTATCTCCTGAAGAATTATAAATTCTATTCTTAACAATTTCTAGATAATTATCACAAAAATTTTTCCAAAAAAAACTCTCAACATCCAATTTAACCCTAGAATACTCATAATTCTCAAAAGATTCCGTAGCGGATTTAATTAACTTATTCATTTTGGATAAAAAAATTTCATCCATTTTCTCTAATTTTTTTGGTTTCTTATAATCGTAATCTTCTAGATTTAAAAATACAAATTTAGAAGCATTTATCAATTTGTTTACGAATTTTTTTCCAGTTACTAAATCTTTTTCCTGGTACCTTATATCTTCTCCAAGTTTTGAATTAGCCGCCCAGTATCTTAAAACATCGGCACCATATTGTTTTATAACCTCTCTTGGCTCTACAACATTTCCTTTGCTTTTGGACATTTTTTGCCCTTTTGAATCTAGTACAAATCCAGAAATAACTGTCTCTTTCCAAGCATTTTTTCCAAAATGAAGATTACTCTTAACTAGAGTATTAAATAGCCAAAAAGAAATAATATCATGAGATTGTGGTCTTAAAGACATTGGAAATATTTTTTTTCTTAAAGAAGCATCCTCAACAAGATTTGTGGCAATCTGAGGGGTTAAAGAAGATGTAAACCATGTATCTAAAACATCCTTCTCTGGAATAAATTCTTTACATTTGCATTTTGGGCATTCTTTAATGAAAGGCTTATCTTTCAAAGGATCCACAGGCAAATCTTCTTCTCTAGCAAAAATAACTTCCTCACAATTCTTACAATACCAAATAGGGAAGGGCACTCCAAAAAATCTTTGTCTAGAAATGCACCAATCCCATTGAAGTCCTTTTACCCAATTATTATATCTATGGACCATAAATTCTGGATACCACTTTAACTCTTTACCCCACTCAATCATTTCTTGTTTTAAATCAAGATATCTAACAAACCATTGAGGAGATTTTATGAATTCTATTTCAGTTCCACACCTTTCATGAACATTAACACTATGAGTTACTGGTTTTTTTGAAATTAACAAACCTGCTTCTTCTAAGTCATTTATTATCTCTTCTCTTGCCTCTCGAATACTCATCCCACAATATTTTCCAGCAATAGAAGTCATTCGTCCATTTTTATCTATTGCTTCAAGAATAGGAAGATTATGTGCTTTTTGCCACTCCATATCTGTTTGATCTCCAAACGTAGCACAATATGCAATTCCTGTTCCTTTATCCATCTCTGCCCTTTTATCCTCAATTATGGGAACTTCCAAATTAAATAGAGGAACTTTTGCTTTTTTCCCCTTAAGATGAGTATATCTTTTATCATCTGGATGATAAAAAACTGCAACGCTTGCTGGAAGAAGCTCTGGACGAGTAGTATCTATCTTCAAATCTTTCCCATCAACTTTGAAAATAATAGTACTAAACAAGGAATCGAGAATCTTATCTTCACATTCTGTCTGAGAAATACCCGTTGAACATTCAGGACACCACATAGTGGGAGCATCTTTTCTATATATCCTATTTTTTTTGAGCAAATCTAAAAAACTCCATTGAGCAGTTCTTCTACAATGATCATCAATAGTTGAATATAAAAGATTCCAATCACAACTTATAGCAATTCTTTTCCAATCTTCAAAATATTCTGGTTGAAATTTCTCTTTCAAAAGTTTCATACAGAGATTAACAAACTCTCCCCTCTCCATATTTCCAGCTTTTATTCCTTGTGTTTTTTCAATTAGTCTTTCTGTAGCAAGCCCATTATCATCTGTTCCGAATGGATAAAATATATTAAAGCCCTTCATTCTTTTATATCTTATAAAAAAATCCTGTTGAGCAAAAGAACCTGCATGCCCCATATGCATTTTTCCAGAAACTGTTGGAGGAGGAGTATCTACTGAATATATCTTCTTTTTACTCTTATAATCAAAAGAATATATTTTTTCTTTTTCCCAAAAACTTCTCCATTTATCTTCCATAGTGTTAAAATCAAAATCCGGATTAGCCATTTTAAGATACAGACAGAGGCTTTTTTAAAACCTACGTTGATCCTTAAAAAATATTTATAAAAAGAAAAAAACTATTTGACAATCAAAACCTTTTTATATAACCCCTTTTTCAATAAATAATGGCTGACCAGAATATAAGTTTACCCTCAGGTTTTGGGGGGTTAATGAGATTTAGCGAGGAATATACAAGTATATTCACACTTAGACCCTCATATGTAACTGTATTCATAATCCTAATAATTGTATTTAGGGTTTTTCTAGGAATTTGGTTTAAATAACAAGAAAAATATTACAAATGATTCCAAATATAGATCCAAAAAAGATGAAAGCTGTAATGAAGCAAATGGGAATCTCTCAGGAAGATATAGATGCTTCAAGAGTGGTGATTGAAAGAAGAGAAGGGGGAAAAATAATAATAGAAAATCCTTCTGTAACAAAAATAACAATGCAAGGGCAAGAAAGCTTTCAAATTGCGGGAGATATAATTGAAACTGAAGGTATTTCAGAAGAAGATATAGAAACAATAGTGCAAAAGACAGGTTGTTCAAAAAAAGAAGCAAAAGAAACCCTAGAAAAAACCGGAGATTTAGCAGAAGCAATTCTAGAATTAAGTAATTGACAAAAATCACATAAAAATATATGAATTCTTTAGTATTAATCATAGAATGGATAGATTTCTAGAATCTCTTAAAAAAGCAGAACAAAAAATAGCTGCAACGGACCACTTAGTTTATGTAACTTTTCCACTAGTAAAAGAAAAAAATATTTTAATACAAAGTCTTCTAAGTATAAAAGAGATAGTAGTTATGTGTATAAATCTAATACTGCAATATGAATATCTTAACAAAAGAATCGACTTATCGAGTGATCCTTCACAAAATTTTAGAATTTTTAAAGAAAAGTGTTCAAAAGCATATTTTATTCAAGAAAGAGACATAAAAGAAATAGAAAGAATGTTTGATTTGGCAAGAAGTCATAAAAAAAGTCCAATGGAACTAATAAAAGAAGGAAAAGTTGTTATTTTTTCAAAAGATATGCAAAAGAAGACATTTACGATTGAAGATATAAAAATATTTTTAGGAATTTCAAAGAGAATAATAGAAAAAACTAAGAGAATTTTTTGCAAATAGTGACGTAATTAAGAAAAGTATAAAAAGACTAGTGACTATGAAGACTTGCTTAAATTTAAAAAATGGAAGATATAATAAAAGAAAAAATAAGTGCGGATCATCTTCTTTATGTAAGCCTAAAATATACCAAGACTTGCGATGTAATAATGAATCTCCTTATGAGATGGAGAAGAATGATTGAAACAAGTATAGATGGAATATTACAAAATGCTAAATCTAAGAAAAAAATTTCTTCAATTCCAACCAACCCTTTAGGAAAAATAGAAGAAATTAAAAAAATATTCAAAAAAGATAAAAACTTTTTAGAAGTTCTAGAATTTTATGAAATGCTAAGAAAGTTAGGAGAATTAAGAACTGAAAGGATTGGAGAATTTAGAAAAAATGTTGCTCTAAAAATATTTTATAAAGGAGAGGAAATTAATATTAACCTAGAACAATTAAAAAAATACGCAGAGATGCTCGAAAAGTTTATAAGTACGACAAAACAATTTCTCCTATCTAAGAATTAGTCTAAATCTCTTAGCAATTTACAAGAATGAAAAAAATAATAGTGATTACATCTGGAAAAGGAGGTGTTGGAAAAACCACTACCGCTATTAATTTAGGTGCAGCAATCAACTTTTTTGAAAAAGATGTTCTTGTAATAGATGCAAATCTATCTACACCCAACGTAGGAATACACCTCAATTCTCCAGAAGTTCCAATAAATCTAAATCACGTTTTACTTGAAAAGGCAGAGGCTTTTGAAGCAGTTTATGTTCATGAATCTGGAATGAAAATAATGCCTGCATCTCTTTCAATCAAAGAATTAAAAAAAATAAAACCTGAAAAAATAAAAGAGTTCAAAAATGATTTTAAAAAATTGTCGGATTATATCATTTTAGATTGCGCAGCAGGGCTTGGAAATGAAGCCCTTTCGGTTATGGAAATGGCCGACGAACTCATAATTGTAACTAACCCAGAAATGCCTGCAATAACAGATGCACTTAAAACAATAAAACTTGCCGAAAGCATGAAAAAGAGCATAAAAGGAGTAATAATTACTCGTGTTAAAAAGAACCAAATAGAACTAAATCCTGAAACAGTTAAAGATATGCTAGAATCCCCAATATTGGGTATGATTCCAGAGGATATTTTAATTTCAAAGTCCCTGAACTACAGAGATGCAATTATACATACCCATCCAAAAAGCAAACCTTCAAGAGCATATAAAGAGATAGCTGCAAGAATTATCGGGCAAGATTATGACTCTAATAGGGATAAAGAAAATGTAATAGAAAGAATATTAAGGGTTTTAAAAATAAAAGGGCACTATCAAAATAAATAGAGCATAAAGATATAAATATTTGTAATCCATTATTGTCTTATGAGAGTTATTTCTTTTAATGAAGAAGAGATAGAAAATATAAAGAATCATTTAAAAGAAAGTGATTTTATACATCTTGTAAAAATATCTTCCGAATATGGAAAATACAAAAAAGGAGAATTTGTAAAATCTTCCTGGGGGGAAAAATTTATTGTTGTAGATATAATTCAAATAAAAAGTTTTGAAAAATTTAAAGAAGAGTATATTCACTACAAAGAACTAAAGAATATAGATATAAGCAAAGTAGAAAAAATGATTAATTATAAGAAAATAGAAATTTTAAAATTAAAAAAGAACTATAATAAAAAATTATAAAAGCTTAACTGATTCTAGAACCTACTTCTATATCTTTCTCTGGAGAAATTAAAACGACTTTTTCATGATTTCCACTTACTGCAGCTAAAAGCATTCCTTTGCTTTCAATTCCTCTTATTTTTCTTGGTGCAAGATTTGTAAAAACAATTATTTTTTTTCCTTTTAATTCTTCTTTAGAATAAGCACCTTTAATTCCAGCACAAATAATTCTTTCTCCAAGAGTCTCTCCAAGATTTATCGTAAGTTTATAGAGTTTATCAGCATTCTCTATATCTTCCACTTTTTTTATTTGAGCTACTCTTAAATCAACTTTTTCCCATTCATTAAATTCAACTATTTCTGCCATATTAACAATTCCTTCAACTTTAGAAGATTTATTAAGTTTTTCATTCCTTTTATCCACAAGATCTATTTTTTTAAAAAGAACTTCTGATTTCTTTAATTTAGAGACATTTAAAGGGTTTAAAACTTCAGAATAATTAATTTTAAAATTAAATTGTTTTGCAATCTTCTCACTTGTTGAAGGAACAAAAGGAGAAAGTAAGATTGCAATTACTTTAATTGAATCTACCAATTCATATATCACTTTTTTATCATGTGTTTCCCATGGTTTCTTCCTTTGAACATATTCATTACAAAAATCAATAAATTCAAAAATATCATTTAAAGCCTTGTCAAACTCATAATTAGATATTAATTCTTCTATATTCTTTAATTTTAATTTTTTAAGAAGATTATTTTTAGTTTTTTCAAGCCCTTCTTTTTCGGCAAGCGTGCTAATACGTGAAACCAAATTTCCAAGTTTATTTGCAAGTTCATTATTATGCCTGTCTATCAAAGCAATCTCGGAAAAATCTCCATCTTCTCCAAAAGGTGCAGCCCTCAATAAAAAATACCTTGCTGAATCTACTCCAGCAATTGAAACCAGTTCATGAATATTTATAACCTTTCCTCTCGACTTTGAAATTTTTTCTTTATCAAATGTCCACCATCCATGGGCAAAAACTTTTTTTGGAAGATCTATTTCTGCAGAAAGCAAAAAAGCAGGCCAATAAACAGTATGAAACCACAAAATATCTTTCCCAATTAGATGAACATCTGCAGGCCAAAATTTTTCTTTCCCTTTTTCTCTTGTTGCAGAATAATAATTAAACAAAGCATCAAACCAAACATAACAAACATGCTTTTTATCAAAAGGTATTGAAATTCCCCAATCAAAACTAGTTCTTGAAATGCTCAAATCTTTCAATCCTTCTTTAATCCTATTTATCACTTCCTGTTTTCTATTCTCTGGAGAAATAAAACAAGGATTCTTTTTATAAAACTCTAGTAATGGTTTTTGATATTTAGATAGCTTAAAAAAATAGCTCTCTTCTTTTAATTTTTCTATTTTTGTTTTATGAATTGGACAACAACCATCAACTAAATCCTTTTCAGTGTAATATGCTTCGCAACTAGTACAATAATAACCTTCATATTCTGAAAGATAAATATCTCCTTTATCATAAACTTTTTGAAGAATTTTCTTTACAACCTCTTCGTGAGACTTATCCGTTGTTCTGATAAATTTATCATAATCTATACTTAGCACCTTCCAGGCTTCTTTAAATTTAGGAATTAAAGCGTCTACAAATTCTTTCGGGTTTTTACCATTTTTTCTAGCAGTATCTTGTATTTTTTTTCCGTGCTCATCAGTCCCGGTTAAAAAGAAAACTTCTTTTCCTATGAGTTTATTCCATCTGGCTAAAACATCTGCTGCAATCGTTGTATATGCATGCCCGATATGAGGAATATCATTAGGATAATATATAGGGGTGGTTACATAAAATCTATTTTGTTTCATAAAGAAATAAATAATAAATCATATAAAAAACTATCTCAAAGAATTTATATAAATCAAAAAACAGTTATTTATAAGAGGTGTTATATGGATAAAGAGAAATCTGAAAAATTAAAAAAAGAGGCAAGAAGATATAATATAAAAGAAGGGATCTTCAACTCTGCAAAAGATTCTGTAGGTGTGGAATATGTCTCTCCTTTTGCAATTGCAATAAATTCTAGCAACTCTCTCGTTGCACTTCTAAGCTCAATCCCAGGAATATTGGGTCCTTTAAGTCAAATAATTGGTTCAAAAAAAATTGGAAAAGTTTCAAGAAAAAAGATAGTTTCAAAATCTATTCTTCTTGAAGCGTTTGTTTGGCTTTTCCTTGCAATTATATGTTTCCTCTTTTTAAAGAATATTTTTGTACAATATCTCCCTTTTATGGTTTTAATTTTATTTTCAATACATGCAATTATTGTAAATTTTCTTTATCCCTCCTGGTTTTCTTGGACTGGAGATTTGATTAATGAAAAGTATAGGGGAAGATGGTTTTCAAAAAGAACAATGCTTTTAGGAATAGTTTCAATATCTCTTGTAATTTGTTCTGCTTTTGTTTTGGATCTTCTCAAGGCACAAGGAAAAAATATGCAGGGCTTTATTCTTCTATTTCTTCTAGCATTTGTATTTAGACTTTTTTCATACCACAGCATAAAAAAAGTATACGAACCAAAAATAAATATAAAAAAAACAGATTACTTTTCTTTTTGGCAATTTATAAAAAAATCTACTCAGAATAATTTTGGAAAATTTACGATATATAGAGGATTAATAGGATTTTCCTCTGCGATTTCATCTTCACTTTTAGCAATATACCTATTAAGAAATCTAAAATTCACTTATGTTGAATACATGATTATTCTTTATGCTGGAACCTTTTTTTCTTTATTTATATTAGAACTATGGGGAAGAATTGCTGATAGATATGGAAACTATTTTGTTTTATGTTTAACTTCAATACTAATCCCAACTATCCCAATATTATGGATAATAAAACCTTCTTTTTTATATCTCCTTTTAGTTCCATCTTTAATAGAAGGAATCTCTTGGGCAGGATTTAATCTCTCAACTGGAAATTTTATATATGACAGTGTCCGCCCAGAAAAAAGAGGAATTGCTGTATCATATTATAACATGGTACGAGGAATAGGTATTTTCTTAGGTGCAGGAATTGGAGCTATTCTTATAGGTTATTGGAAAGTATCTATAATTGAACCAATTATTGCAATATTTTTTGTTGGAGCTATATTTAGGATGATTGTAGTCTTTTTCTTTCTCACAAAAATAAATGAAATAAGAAAAATTAGAAAAACTAAAAATAATAACTTTGGAAAAGTAATACTAAAACAGGCAAAACCTGCGCTCCTTGGAGGAGTCCATAATATCATTTCTATAAGAAGTTATTTAAGAAAATAGCCAAAAGCTATTTAAAGAAAAAAGCTTTTTTATGAAGATGTTCGGGAAAAAAAAGTGTAAAAGATGTGGAAAAAGCGTGAATAAGGATGATTCCTTTTGCTCTAGCTGTGGTCTTTCTTTAAAAAGTTTTGAAAAAGAAGAGTGGGGTATGCTTGGAAGAGAGGATACCCTTTTTCCAGAGATGAATATGCCTGGATTTAATATGATATTTAATTCTTTAATGAAAGACTTTGGAAGCCAGTTTAAAGTGATAGAAGATGAATTAAAAAAGAATATTCAAAAAGCGCCTATGGGGGAAAAGAAAGGTATAAGCATAAGCATATCAACTTCGGGAAATAATCCTCCAAAAATAAGAATAAATGATTTAAGTGGAAAACCTTTAGGACAACAGGTAATAAAACAAAATACCCAAGAACAATCAGATAAGAAAAGAGAAAAAGTCAATGTCTTTCTTTCAGAAGATAAAGCTAAAAAATTTTCAAGCCTTATGCAAGAAGAACCGCTTACTAAAGTAAGGAGACTTTCTAATAAAGTAATTTATGAAGTAGAACTTCCAGGAGTAAACTCAATAAATGACATTTCTATTCTTCAGCTTGAAAAAAGTATAGAATTAAAAGCAATTTCAAAAAAGAAAGCTTACAAAAAAGTAATCCCTATAGACTTTCCAATAAAAAACTACAAATTCTCAAAAGAAAAGCTTATTCTTGAATTAGGTGTAAAAAATTAAGATAAAAACTTTTAAATAAGCTCTTCTTAATCTAAAATATATCTTATATAATAAGAAATGAAAGATTGTTGCTCTGTGTCGGAAATACATGAACGATGCAGCTAAAGTCTGAAAGACTTTTGGCAGCCTGGTTTATTTCGGCTTGTTAAAAGACGAATTAACTAAAGCTCACAAAGAGCTTTTGTTAGAAAATAAATTTAAACCAGATGAGCTTGCCAAATTCAAAGAAATGAGAGGCTGTAGCTCAGCCTGGTTAGA
>CAZUOZ010000006.1:0-13299 GCA_964621965.1 Candidatus Woesearchaeota archaeon
TCGAATCCCGGTCGGGGCGTTAAAGTTAAGGTTTAATTCTTTTATTAATAAAAGAAACATTTAAATATACCTATGTATACAAAAGTATATTAAAGGCATGGAATCAAATAAAAATTCAAAGGAATTTTCATAATGGAAACTACAATCAGACTAAATCCTGAAACAAAAACAAAGCTTGATGAGTTCAGACAATATAAAAATGAAAGTTATGATGAATTAGTTAGAAAACTCATCATTGTTGCTAAAACTTGTGAAAAAGAACCCAAATTAAGCCAAAAAACTATACAAGAAATAAAAGAAGCAAGAGAAAGAATAAAGAAAGGCGAATTTTATACTGAAGAAGAAGCGAAGAAAATTCTTGGATTATAATAAAAATTATAAATCCGCTTAATCTATTCCATTTATGTATAGCCTCATCTTTGAAAAGAGTGCTTTGGAATCATTCAATAAACTTGAACCCCAAATAAAAGAAAGAATTTGGAATAAACTTCAACAATGCAAAGAAAATCCTTTTAGATTTCTTGAACATTTAGAAGAAATTGAGGGATTTAAATTGAGAGTGGGAGATTATAGAGTAATAGTCTATGTTGATAATTCTGCAAAAACTATCCAAGTTTTGAAAGTAGGGCATAGAAAGAATGTTTATGAAAGATAAATTATATCCTTTGGGTGAGAAATCGCTGGAGTTTTAAAAATGGAAGAGATTAAGATAAAAAATTCTAAAATCCATGGTAAAGGTATGTTTGCAAATAGAGATTTCAAAAAAGGTGAAATTGTTACTAAACATTTTTTTAAGTATCTAACTAAAGAAGAATATAGTCAGCTGTCTAATGAAGAAAAAGTTTTTATCGGAAAAGACAAAGAAAGATATATTTTTTTCCTGCCTCCCTCTAGATATGTAAATCATTCTTGTCAACCAAATACTTTTGTTAAAGATAATGCAGAAAGCATTTAATGGAGAGATAAATGGTTAAATTGAGACTGGTTCCTTATAAATTAAAAATAAAAAATCTTGAAAAGAGTAAAAAAGGTAAGCCAGCTTTTGAAGACTTGGAGAAAACTGAATTTAAAAAATACTTTCAAGAGTTTATTGAAGACCATAAGGCATTGGAGATTGATGTTTCAAAGGAGAGGATATTTAATTGTGAATCTTGCAAACACGACACACAAAACGATATCTTTTATGGCAATCTTGGTTATAGGGCATCTTATGGTTCTTCTTGGAGTTTATCTTTTTTCAGCGGGAATTATAGGAGAGTATTCTCTAGTACCTGTTCTTAAAAGTTCAATCTACTGGGGGCTACTATTAATCATCATTGCAATAGCACATCCTTTGAGAGCATACATGAAGAGATAATTTTTTTTATTTTATTTAATTTTTTATTTTATTTCTTTATTTTCTTTTTTATTTTGTTCTTTCTTAATTTAAAAATATTTTCTGTGGGAGTAACTAATAATATAGCGAATTAAAAATGAAAATCTTTTTAAACTAAATTAGATTCGATAAATCGTTAAAAGAGATGGCTTATAAGAGGTATTTTTATAGAAATGGAAAAAGGTTTGGACCCTACTATTATAACTCTTATAGGGATGAAAATGGTAAGGTAAAAAAAAGATATGTTGGAACTGAAAATCCATCGGTGAAATCAAAAGTTACTCCTACAAGAAATCTTAATAACCTTCTTGTTGGAAAAAATATTTTTTATGCCTTTTCTATTTTTTTATTTATTTTATTAATCTCTTTTTCTTTTTTTGTTTTGACTAATAAGGAATTCTTTGATAGTAGCATATCTGGTAATAGCATAATGGATATACAATCAGTATATCTTTCTGGAGAGAACATAAATGGCATTTTAAGCCTAGTGATAAAAAAAGGGGAATTAATCCCGGGTGGCTCTAAACTAATTATCAAGCAAAATCTTTCTTTAAATGAATTTTTATTATCTGATTTAATTGTTCCGGATTTTAATGGGGAATACTTTATCGAAAATACTGGAATAACTGGGTCTGGAGAAGGGATTGGTTACTTAGGGGAAAAGAAAGTTTATCCTGTTATCAATTTTGAATTTATTTTAAAAGAATGTGATAATGGAACACAAATTAGCGATATTCAACTTGAAGAAATACAAAATGAAACTATCGAATCTTCAAATGATTCAATACTACAAGAAGAAAAAAATGATTCTTTTATACCAGAAAACGTCCCTATTTCTGAAAGCCCGAATGAAAGTGAAACAAATCAGTCTTTTTCTGAAGAACAACCAATAGTATCGGATTTACCAGAAGAAATTTCTTACGAAATTTCAGCGGAAGCTATTTTAGAACCAGAAGAAGAATCAGAACAAGAAGAAGCTCCTAGTGATGTTTCCCTTTCTGGAATTACCGGAAATGTTGCATTAGAAAAATTGGGAGAATCAGATGAAAATAATAGAATAAAAGGGAGTATAACTAAAAATAGCTCTTTTGAATATTCTTTAATGGGTTGCAATTCAATAGAAATAATTAATCAAGATAAAGGTTCTTTGAATGACTTGGGGGTAAGTTACACCGATAATAAGGCAATTTTAACAACAGATTATTTTGAAATTGAAACTGGATTTGGGGAAGATTATCTATCAGATGAGACAAAAGAAATACAAATTGATTTATCTAAATTAAATTTAGCTCCCGCAGATGGAGAGATAGAGATTATTCTTTCTTATAATAATCTTAGCATAATTAAATTTAATAAAAATATAATTGTAAAAAATATTAATGAACCTGTAAATAATACAAATCTTAGCTCTTTAGAAAATTTATCTTTGACAAAAAATATACCTGATATAGAAATAGCAAAGAATACAAATAAAATAATTAATTTAAGCGAATATTTTGTTAATGCGAATAATTATTCTTTTAGTGAAATGGAAAATATTTCATTTGAAATTTATGGAAATAATTTAACTATAATCCCTCAAACAAACTTCACAGGAGAAAGAGTTGGAAAAATAGTTGCTTATAAATTGATTGAAGAAAAAATGATTAATGAATCAACTAATGATATCCTTCTCAATATTATTAATGAGAGCATTGAATCAAATGAGTTTAAGATTGTTGTTAGCGAATTAAATGTTAGTGTGGAAACAATTCAGTATGAAGCGGTTTTGAATCAACCCGTAAAGTGGATTAAGGAAGTTGAAAAAGAATATGATTCTAATGCGACAATAGAAATCCCAATAATTGCAACAAATGTTAGCGTTTATGAAATTGTGAATGAAGAAAAAGAAAAAATAAAGCTAAACAATCAAGACGAAGTTGGGAAAAAAGAGAACAACGAAGGATTTGATGCAAATTCTTTTTTTATTACTGGAAATGTAATTGAAAATACGGACGAGGAGAATTCTTCAAATTTCAGCAAAGTATTAATTGAAGAGACAGAAGATAATGAGGATACATTAAACTTAACCATTGTTCACAATTCAACAAATTATCAAATAGAATATTATACAGAAGCTCCCTATTCAATTGAAAACCAATCTAGTAACAGTTCAAAAGAGATTTTGATAGTTGGTCCTGATATCGTTCACTACCAAAATGTTTTAGTTTATTCCAGGCTTCCAATGGAAGTAGGCGATATTTCTTCAATAAAATTATATCACACTCTAATTGAAGAAATAAATTTCACTGTCCAAACTACAACCAACATAACAGATAATGAAACTGGAGAAATAAGAGAAGAAATAATAGAGCAGAATATTTCTAATTATACAGAAAAAATAGAAGAAACTAGTTTTATTGCAAATGATACGGACGGAAATGGTTTATATGATTTTATTTACTGGAATGTTTCGCATTTGTCAAATCAGAGTTATGAAATATCTATAAATATCTTAAATGTTTATTCACATCCTAGTCTATATGGGGATTGGATTGTCGAATTTAATACTACTGGAACCGCAAATTTAAGAATAACCGCAAGCCATAATGAATCGTATGGTGATGAATATTCAAGGTGGTCTAATTACTCGGAAGATTCTGATTTATATGATTTGAAGTTTTTAGAAATAAAATGCGGGAATGATATTTTAAATTATACATGGATTGGTGAAGATTGTGAAACCAATGATTGTTCTGTTTTAATAGATAATTACTCTTGTGCTCAAACTGGATTTGAAGTGTCTAAAGTTTTAACTGTAAAAAAGCATATATTAAAATTCGAATATGGAAATCAAACAGCATTTGCCTTTAATGATGTTCAACTATTAAAAACGTATAATATGAGCGATTATGCTTCTCGGGGGCATTATGCTTGTGAAGCTGGAAATCTTGGTGCGAATGTGGTTCCGTTCAATCCTTTTATTTGTTCTAATGCAAGCTATGCGGGAGGAGTTTTTAATGCTTCTTCAGATGCTTATTTAAATATCTCTTCTAGTGAGGATGTTAAATGGATTACAGCAAGAGTAGCCGCTACGGGAAATTTGAATTATGATATTCAGATTTATCATTTTAATATAAGTGAGCGGGCAAAATATGTTAACTATTTAAATTTTAGTTGGGAAGGAGCAAGTGATACTGTTACTGCTGCATACGATTTAAGCGAGTTTGTATGGAATGTTAGTTCTGGTTCTTGGGTTCTTATTAATACCCTGGATGGAGGAAGTACAACCGATATATTTAGGTCAATTTCAGTTTCTGGAAGTGATGTTTTTAATTATATTAATGAGACTCCTAATGGAAATTGGATTTATATTTATTCAAGATATAAAAAGTACTATTATAGCGGGGGTGGTGGTAGTTGTCCTTATGTTTATTCTTTTAACGGACAAAATTATAGTTTTGAAGGGGAAGGAATTTCCGCATTTAGCACAATAAAAGAAAGTGAAGACAAGCAGCCATTAAAATTAAATAATCTCCGGTCTGAAAATAAAACTTTTAAATTAAATATTGCGGAGGAGTTAGATGAAATTTCTTATATTGATAGTGTAGAATTATTAGAAGTAACTCATCCAAATGGAACTAGCATTTATCCCGGATTTAAAGAACAGGCAATAAAAGGATACCCTCAAATATTTGGATTTGATATTCCCATATCCTTCTTAAAAGGGTATAAACATCTTAATAATAGACTGGGAGAGCTTTTTAGTTCAAGAGATATATCTGCTACTTTTAAGTTGTATGCTGTGAAAAATCTTATTCCCCCAATAAATGTAACCGAAAATGGAAACCAAGCATACAAATTGGAAAAAATAGATGATGTTTATTGGAATGATTATAATGATGGAGACCTTTCTAATTTAAATTTAACTGATTTAGACAGAGATTTTATTTTGGATTCAAAAAATGAAACAGAACTTTATAAAATAGCTATATTTGAATATCCAAAAGAAAATGTTTCAAGTGCAAAACTTTTAATAAGAGTAAAAGAAGCAGCTGATCAAACAGAGTATATAACTGCAGCATATTATCAAGTAATGAAACTAGGGCTTTATGATGCTAAAAGAGCAGCGAAATCAGCAATTAGAGAAAGCAGTTATCATATAAGTGTTTGGAATGGAACTAGTTGGGTAAATACGGTTAGCGTAAGTGACTCTCCAATTGTTGGCTCGGAAGTTATTGTTCCTCTTAATATAGAAAATATCAAGACCGAAACCCTTAAAATAAAAGTAAGAGTTTTTGTAGGAACTTTAATGTTAGATGGGGCTTATATTGATTATTCAGAAGATGAGCCAATTGAAATAAAAAGAATAAGTTTGGCTAACGCAACAGAAGAATCTAAAGATGTAACAAGCATATTAAAAACATCTAATAATAAAAGAATTTCTCTAAACAAAACTCAAAATATTAACATCTCTTTTAGCGGGGAATATAATTCTAGCAAATCCTATTTTTTGAATATGAGGGGGTATTATTTACCTAACCCTTTAGTTGAAGAGGATATTTACGGCATAGATAATAAAAAGCTCATAGACAGACTTTATGATGAAGAAATGTTTGTTCCACGGTTTGTATACCCTAGGTGGTTTTCGAATAATTGTTATATTTTATCCGATAATGGAGCAGTATCTAGTGGGAATTTTACTGAATGGGTTTTTGAACACAATTCTATAAAACCAGGAGAAGTTTTTAGCCCAGAAGTAGAAAAGAAGTTCTTAGCTGGTGCAAATTGTCAAGGCGGTTCTCTAAAAAAGCATAACAATACCTTGTATACTGATTATGTTGGAGTATACTTGAATTATACAAGCGATACAACCCCCCCATTTTATTCTAATCCTTCTGCTTCATCAACAATTGCCAATTCTTTTTCTACTTTTTCATTAAGGTATAATGATAGTTATTTGTTGGATAAAAAGGGTTATTATATCTTTTCAACAAATAATACTGGGTTGTGGGAAAATAATTCTGCTGTTTATTTTACATCTACTCCTAGCTGGGCTAACGTTACAAAAAGGTTGAATAATAGTGTAGGCGCAACTGTGGGTTATATGTGGTACGCCACGGATAATTCTGGAAATTGGAATAATTCTGAAATTTTTGCATTAACAACTACAGCAGATACTATTCCCCCAACATATTCAAATGGGAGAGCCAATAATTCTATTGCTGGTAGAGCTACCAATTTTTCTCTATCGGTAAATGATAATGTTTTCTTGAATAATTCTGGTTATTATATCTTTTCAACAAATAATACCGGATTGTGGGAAAATGATTCTTCTGTTAATTTTATAGCAACCCCCCAAAGTATAGGTACAACTAAAACCCTTAATTCTACACCTGGTTTAAACATTTCTTATTTGTGGTATATATATGATGATTCTGGGAATCCAAATTCTACTTTAGTTTATAATTTAAGAATGAATTCTACACCGGTGATGGTTTCAACAAGAATTAATTCTGCTACCAATTTCTCTAATGAAACATTAAAAGGTTTTTGTAATGCAACCGATGTGGATAATGATAGTGTTAATTATTATTATGCGTGGTATAAGAATGGAGTTTTAAATAATAGTGGGTTAACATCTTCCAATTTTAGTCAAGGAGTAGAGAGAAACGTCAATAATTTATCAACAACTTTTTTAAGAGAGAGAGATAATTGGACACTCTCTTGTTTAGCAAATGATAGTTTCCATAATTCTATATGGTTAAATAGTTCATCTATTATGCTTAAAGACGATTCCCCCCAAATTAATTTTGTTACTCCTTCAAGTGCAAATGGAATTCAAGCAATAAATGCAATCTGGGCAAATATCACAGCAACAGATAATTCAGGAATAAGTTTAATCACTCTAAATTTGTATAATTCGGTAAGGACTTTAGTCAATTCAACTACAAGTGCAACATCTCCTTTCTTTTATAATTTTACAAATTTGGCTTCAGGAGTATACTACTTTAATGCAAGTGTAAATGATACGCTTGGAAACGCAAATAATACAGAAACAAGAACAATTTTAATTGATGCGTTGCCCCCCCAAATTAATTTTACTCTTCCTACTCCGGGAAATAGAACTTCAACAGCAAATACTTCAATAATTATCAATGTTTCGATAGGCGAATCTAATTTGAATGAATTAAAATATAACTGGAATGGAACAAACTACACCTTATATAACAATTCTTTGGTTTTAATGTATAATTTTGATAACAATAGCGAATTAGGAGAAAATTCAACAAAAGTTGTGGATGTTAGTCCGTGGGGAAATAATGGAACTGTAAATGGTGCAGTATATAATGCAACAGGAGGAAAGTTTGGTGGGGGGTATAGTTTTAATGGCACTAATTACATTGATGTAGGAAATGTGAGTAGTATGAGTTTTAATTATAATACTCCATTTTCAATAGAAATATGGTCCAAAAGGAGTGCGACTGGATCTTTGGTTTCAAAAATGGGGGGGAGCACAGATGATTCTTATCGAGGATGGGATTTATATGCCGGTGGTGGGACTAATAAAACATTATTCTATCTTATTAATGCTTATCCTACAAATACAATTGGGGTTTATGGTTCTACGAATATTCTTGATAACAATTGGCACCATATAATTTTAACATATGATGGTAGTAGTAATGCTAATGGGGCTAAGATTTATGTGGACGGAGTAGCAGAAACAATGACAATTTCACAAAATACTCTAACTGGAACAACACTAAATTCTAAAAAAGTATTGATTGGAAAAAGAGATTCAATTACAGAACCGGCCGGTTCTAGCGGTTCAATCGATGAAGTCCGCATTTATAATAGAAGTTTAAGTGCAACAGAAATTTATCAACTCTATGCTTCTAATCTGCAGAAATTCAATTCTACCCAATGGTATCTTTATGTAAATCAATCTAAAAATTCTACTGCCGGATTAGCAACAGGGAATTATACTTATCAAGTATTTGCAAAAGATATTGTTGGAAGTATAAACTCAACTGAGCAAAGAACCATAATTATTGATATAAATTATCCACAATTTTCTAGCTATTATGATAATAATGCATCATTGAATAATTCGGGAACGGGATACTTTAATGTAACACTTGCAAATACAAACGGAACTGTTTTGTTAGAGATAAATAATACAAACATAACTGCAACCAATTTATCTGCGAATGTCTACAATGTTTCTTATAATTTTATTACAAATGGAACATATCCTTACAGATGGCATTCTTGGGGGAACGGAACAACTCATTTATACAATAATTCGGGAGATAGGAGTTATAGTGTTAATTTTTTAGATATAATCTACCCCCAATTTAGTAATTATTATGATAATAATGCTTCAATCTTCTATGGAGGGGTTGCTTCATTTAATGTAACATTAGCCAACACAAATGGAACTGTGCTTCTTTCCATTAATGGAGAAAATTATACTGCTACGAATTATACCTCCGATATGTATAATGTTTCTATTCCTAATTTGCCGAGTGGAGTTTATGCATATAAATGGAATGCATATGGAAATGGAATATCTCGAAATCTAAATGTTTCTGATACGAGGAGTTATACTGTTAATGTAACTCCTGTTGTAAAAATAGATTTTGATTATCCAAAGGTAGACACCACTGTCTTTCAGAATAAGTTTTTTAATTTTACATTAAATGTAACTTGTTTGAATTCTTATTGTGGGCCGATTAATGTGACCCTTGATTCAATTAGTCTAACTCCGGGGGCAATACCATTCTATACAAATTCCTCCAGCAACCCTATAACAACGAGCAGTTTAAATGAAAATCAAAACACTCTTGTTGTATTTTTTGTAAATGCAACGGGAGACGTAGGGGTAAGTCAAGAATTTTTTGCTTATGCTAATTTAACACAGGATTATTCCATTGGGAATTTTACCGATAATTTAAACATTACAATTGAATCGGCTAGTAAAGAAATTGCAATTGATTTATCCCCTCAACTTTCCCAACAAATCTCTTGGGACCTTGCTTCATTACCTGCCTCAAATCAATCAGCAACAGGTAATAATGATTTAGGAATAACCGAATATTATATCAATTTATCTTCTGGGGGGACAGGAATTGATTTATACCTTAAAGCAAACGGAGATTTGATGAATTCTGGATTGGATATTTTGGGTTTGGCAAATGAAAGTTATAGTTTTGATTCCGCAAATTCTTCCGTTCCTTCTTCGAACAAATATTCTTTAACAACTAATTATATTGACAATAAAATTGGAAATAATTTGCCTAACGGAACTTCTATTTATTTGAAATTTTTCTTATCTGCTCCCGCATCTCAAAAGGCTGGAACTTATAATAATAGTTTATTGTTTAAAGCGGTTCCGAATGGAGTGGCTCCTTAAGATTTATTTGGGAATATAATTAATTATTTTTATAAAAAATATCTATTTTATATTTATCACAATATTTATAAATAAAATTTAATTGAATATCTAATGAGGCTTAAAGATTTCAATTTTAAAGAGATTTTGGTGTTGGCTGTGTTTGGTGTTGTGTTCTTATTATCTTTGTTTATGCTAATTATTGGGACGGTTGGGGCAAGCGGGAAGTCACTGACAGGGCATGTAACTGAAACTGCCACTGTTTCTAATGTTACGATTGCCAAATATCTAGCAATTGACATGTCTACAAATTTAACAGAAGGGATTATGTTTGGAAGTGTTAATACTCTTCCTGCAACAAATGTGAATGCCACTCATAATTATGATGATGCAAGTTCTGGAACAAGTATGTTTTTGAACGTTTCAGCAGATTCTAATACAAATGTTGATTTTTGTATTAAAGCGAATGCTGCTATGGCGGATCCTGTTTCTGGTGGTGTACTCGGAATAGGAAATGAAACTTATGCAAATTCAACAACAACAGATATAGATAATCCCGGGGTAGGTTCAGAATTGGCGCTTACAACAGAGTATGCAAAATCTGGAGTGAATGTGACTATTGGAAGCGCAAGTTACTACCGGTTTTGGCTTGATGTTCCTGTAAGTGTTCAAGCGGGAACTTATAATAATACTGTTTGGTTTAAAGGAATTGAAACCACGGGGAGTTGTTAAAAAAAGTAAAATGAAAAAAGAGGTGATGATAATCTTTGGAATGTTTTTAGTCTTAGTTTTACCTTTTATTTCTGCAGGAATAGGACTTAAACAAACTCAAGGGTCAATATTAGTTTCGGAAAATGAAAAAGCATGCATAAGTTATGGAGTATATAACCCATTTGAGAAAGATACTTATGCGACAATAACTCTTTCCGATAATTTAAAAGAAATATTGACTACTCAGGAAACTGAAACAAAATTAATTCCTGCAAGTACCGATAGTTCTCATGCAATACCTATAAAATTTTGTTTCAAAGCACCTGTTGTTTATGAGAAAGAATGTTTGATTGGGGGTCTTTTAATTTGCAAAAAAGATTGCACTGAAGAAACTGTTATCTATTCTGGAGAAGTGTTAGCTATGAGTGTCCCACCAGAGACCCAAGGGATGGGTTCAACTACTGGAATGGTGGTTTCTGCTCCTTTAAGTGTAAAAATAAAATGTATCCCGTATGAAAGAAATTATACTCTAGTATGGTTAATCTTATTAGTTATATCTGCTCTAGTTATTATTTGGATACTGTTTAACAAGAGTCATAAATTGAAGGGAAAAAGAAAGTAGATAAAACTTGTTCAAATAAAACATAAAGATTAGCTTTATTAATAATTAATTATTAGATATTTTATGAGAAAGAGGAAATTTTTATTTATAATTATTTTATCTATTATTTTTCTATATAGCCTTGGTTTGGTTCTATCAGAACAAAACACTCCTTCGGAAGTAAGTGTGGATTTTGGAATAAAAGTTATCTATACTGAATTTTATTCATACTCCGATACGACTAATTTAATCTCTATGAGCGATTCAGAATTAGAGAGCGTTTCCGATTTAACTCTGGAAAATATTTATGGAAAAATAATTTTCAATGGGGTTTCTAATTTAACAAAAGATTCAATAGATAATATTATTAATTTAGATGATAATGTAGAAATAATCACCAATAGAATAGAAGTTAACACAAGCTCTATGACAAGCTTGGATAAGGGAGCAACACTTTATTTATACAATATCTTTCTTTCAAATCCGAGAATACTAAAAAATGGAGTTGTCTGTCCAACAGAGATATGCAGTAGAATATCTTACTCTTCGGGAATGTTTATTTTTAGTGTTAGTAATCTTAGCAATTCTATTTATTCATTAGAAGAAACCCCCACAACCCCTTCTGTTCCAAGTGATGCTGTTACTGGTGGTGGAGGAGGAAAAGTTTTTGGGCTATTTTCAATAAAAAATCCTTTTAGTATAGATAAGGACCTAATAATAGTAAAAATAAAGCAAGGGGAATTAAGAAGAGAGAATATTGTTATAACTAACAATAAAAGCGAGCCTATTGAAATAAAAATAACGAATGAATTAGGCAATATTTTATTAATCAATAAGGAATCTTTCATTTTAAACGGAGCAAGTTCTGAAACAATAAATTTGGATTTTTTTGCAAGGGAGGAAGAACTTCCGGATGTTTATGCTGGCAGATTATTAATTGAAGGAGATGGAGTAACTCGAGTAGTAAGTATCATTTCTAATGTATTACCAAAACAGCCTCTTTTTGATATGAAATTAACCGTTCTTAATAAAACGATTAATCAAGGAGATAATGTTTTTGCAAATATAGATATGTTAAATATGGGAGACGAAAAAGATTTGGATTTAAACTTATACTATAGTATTAGGGGTTTTGAAAATCAAACCTTTGTATTCAAAGAAGAAAGTTTAGCAATTAATCAAGATTTAAATTTAACAAGAGAACTAAAACTACCAGAAAATATTTATGGAACATTTATATATTATTCCAAAATAACCTATGGAAATTTAACGGCTACCAGTTCAGATGTTTTCATTGTACAGAGAAAAACCACTTTTGTTCCTATTCTTTACTTATTTTTTATATTTTTATTAATTTTATTGTGGGTAGTAATTTTAATAAGTTACAGAAGCATAAAAAGTAAGCACAAACAAAAGAATTAAGAGAAGTAGATTCATTTTTTATTTAATATTTGGTTATTTTAGCTAAGAAAGAAATATAAATATTTTTATAAGGCTACATCTTTTCAAAAATAAATGAAGCAAGAAAAATTAGATACTAAGGGTTTGTATCGTCTTCCTTGGAGTAAAAACGATAACCCTAATGGGTGGGTTGAAATAACCACCTTTTGCAATATGAAATGCCCTGGTTGTTATCGGGGTTGTGATAGAAAATCAAATAAAGAAGAACATAAGTCTTTAGAAAAAATAAAAGAAGAGATATTATTATTAAAAAAAATAAGAAATTGTGATACTATCTCTATATCGGGGGGAGAACCATTGATGCATCCAAATATCTTAGATATTGTAAAATTTATTAGAATAAATAAAATGAATCCGGTTATCTTTACAAATGGTAGCCTAATTAATAAAGAAATTTTGATAAATTTAAAAAAAGCGGGATTGGTGGGGATACTTATCAGAGTTGATTCATTAAGAGAGACGAACCAAACTGAAACCGAGTTAAATGGGCTTCGACAAAAGTATGCTGATTTAGTCTATAGTATCAAGGGGATCAATATGGGTTTTACTTGTTGTATGAGCAAAAAGAATATAATCGAAATCCCCGAAGTCATCAAATGGGTCCAGAAGAACAATAACAAAGTAGATATTCTTGTTCTTATTTTTATGAGGCCTGTTGTTTTTAATAAAAAAGATAAGATTGTATCCAGAGAATATGCTTCTATAAACGATTTGTATGAAATCATAGAAAAGGAAATACCTTTATTGAAATATAATGCTTATCTAGGCAGTGAA
>CAZUOZ010000006.1:13399-38428 GCA_964621965.1 Candidatus Woesearchaeota archaeon
TCTTTACAAATGGTAGCCTAATTAATAAAGAAATTTTGATAAATTTAAAAAAAGCGGGATTGGTGGGGATACTTATCAGAGTTGATTCATTAAGAGAGACGAACCAAACTGAAACCGAGTTAAATAAGCTTCGACAAAAGTATGCCTATTTAGTAAAGTCGGAATCTCTTTATCTGGGGTTTACATATGTAATAAATAAAAAAAATTTAAGAGAAGTTCCAGGTTTTTTAGTGTGGTGTCAAGAAAATAATGAATTAGTAGATTTAATTGTATTAATTATGATGAGGCCAATTATTCTAGATAAAAAAGATAAATTTAATGAAGATGAATTGGTTTATCTTCGCGAGTTATTAGATATTATCTATGAAAAGATAAATATTCAACCTAGCGCTTATTTGGGAAACGAATTGTTAGATTTAGATATAAAATGGCTTTATAGTTTTTATTTTTCTTTAGATAATAAAATATTGGGCTATCTGGATAAAAAAATAATTGAATTAATGCAAGCCAAATATCATTTTAAGTTTGGAAAATATTTCTATATCTTAGGTAAGAAAAATCATTATTTATCTTTTTTTAACTTACTTTATGCCTCTTTTTTAAATAAGAGCATGAGAAAAATTTTAAAGAACTACCTAAAAGAAATTTTAAAAAATCCCTTTAAACTGAAATACAAAATCCATTTGCAAATATTGGATATTGTGGTCCCTCCAGGATTTGTGGAAGGTAAAAGAGATATATGCGATTCCTGTCCAGACGCAACTTTATATAATGGAAAACTTTATCCTTCTTGCGGATTAGAAGAAATAAAAAAATATGGAAAACCATATGAATTGAAAAGAGTAAATTAATAAAACCCGTTCAATTTTATATAAAACATAAAAATGATGAATAAAATTAAAGAAGAGGGGCCAGATATAAATCAACTTTATAGGTTTCCCTGGTCTAAAAATGACCACCCTTGTGGGTGGATAGAAATAACTACAGTATGTAATATGGCCTGTCCTGGGTGTTATAGGTTATGTAACCAGGGGAGAGAAGGAAAGCATAAAAATTTAGGGGAAATAAAAAAAGAAATAGGCTATATAATCAAAGTAAAAAATCCAGATACAATCGCCCTCAATGGTGGAGAGCCTCTAACTCATCCAGATATTTTAGAAATTGTAAGATTTGTCAAGAAAAGAGGGTTAAGACCGGTAATATATACAAACGGGAGATTACTAACAAGAGGATTTTTAATAGAACTAAAGAAAGCAGGATTAACGGGGGCCAATATAAGAATAAACTCTTTTGAAAAAGGAAAGAATAATTTAGAAGATTCTTTGGCTAATTTAAGAGATAGATATGTTAATCTTTTTAAAACTGTAAAAGATTTAAGTTTAGTATTTACTTTAGTAATTGAAAAAAAAGACCTTTCTGATATAAATGAAATGATAGAATATACAACTAAAAATTCTAAAGTGGTTAATGGTCTTGTTGTAATCCTGAGGAGAGATGCTTATTTGAAAAAAACAGATAAAGTACAGGTAAAAAATCTCGTGTTTATTCCAGAATTATGCGCATTAATCTCTAAAAAATACCCTGATTTGGTCTATAGTGCATATTTGGGTAGTCAGGCAGAAGATTCCCAAATTAAATGGCTTTGGTCTTTTCCTATTATCTTAAATGGGAAAGTAATTGGGTACACTAATAAAAAATTTCCAGAAATGACTCAGACCCTATACCATTTTGAAAATGGGAAGTATTTTTGGTTTTTAGAAAATAAATTTTATCGTTTATTTCCTCTTAAATTTGTCTACTCTTGTATTGTGTGCAAAGACAAGATTTTAATAAAAAAATACTTAAAAAATTTATTCAAAAATCCGTTAAATTTATTCAGAAGAGTTTATTGGCAAGAGATTTTAATTGTTAACCCTCCTTTTTTTGTTGATGGAAAAAGAGATTTTTGTGATCCTTGTACGTGTTCAATTGTTTCAAATGGAAAATTTTCTCCTGCATGTGGTGTAGAAGAATTTTCTGCGTTAGGTGGGAAATATTTTGAGTTAAAAAAATAAATTTGTAAATAGTTAAGAGAAATATCAAAACAATAACAAAGCTTAACTTAATAAGATAGTTAAATTTTATATAAAGTATAAAAATGATGGATAAAACAAATAGAGAAGCGCCAGATATGACCAATCTTTATAGATTCCCTTGGTCCAAAAACGACCATCCTGTGGGGTGGATTGAAATTACAAATTTATGTAATATGGATTGTCAATGGTGCTATAGGAAGAAAGATTCTAATCGTGCAGAGGGACACAAAACATTAGAAAAAATAAAAGAGGAGATTCTTATAATTAAAAGAATAAAAAACTGCGATTCTCTTTTAATCTCTGGTGGAGAACCCTTGATGCATCCCCAGATAATCGAAATTGTTAAATTTGCTAAAGATTTGAGGCTAAAACCCCTCATACTCACTAATGGAAGATTGTTAACAAAAGAACTTCTAATAAGACTAAAAAAAGCAGGATTAGTTGGTGTTGATATGAGATTAAATTCTCATTTGGGGAATAAAACTTCTTTAGAAGAATCTTTGCCTAATTTAAGAGAAAAATATAAATCTCTTTTCTCTTCAGTTGGGGGACTACATTTAGTTTTAACTTTTGTTATCGATAAAAATGATTTGCCAATGATTCCAGAAATGGTCCATTGGTTTCATAAGAACTATAAAACGGTAGGTTCTTTAGTATTCATATTAAAAAGACAACCCCTCTTAAATAAAAAAGATAAAATAGATACTAAAAATTTACTTTTTTTACCAGAGTTATACCCCGAAATATCAAAAGGTTCCCCCCTGATAACATATAGTGCATATTTGGGTAGTCAAGCAGAAGATTCCCAAATTAAATGGCTTTGGGCTTTTCCTATAATCTTAAATGGAAAAGTAATTGGTTATACTGATAAAAAATTTCCAGAATTAATGCAAACTAGAAATCATTTTAAATTAGGAAAGTATTTTTTTATGTTAAATAAAAAAGATTATTCTCTTTATTCTATTAAATTTTTGATGGGGTGTATACTTTGCAAGGACCAAAAACTAATTAAAAGTTTTTTTAGAGAAGTATTAAAAAATCCATTAAATTTATTTAGAAAAGTTTATTGGCAAGAGATTTTAATTGTTAACCCTCCTTTCTTTGTTGATGGAAAAAGAGATTTTTGCGATTCTTGCACATGTTCCGTACTTTATAACGGAAAATTTTATCCAACTTGTTATCTTGGGGAATATCTCTCTTTTGGGGGAAAGTATTATGAACTAAAAGGGTAATTTAATCCCTTACTTTTTTATTTTCTATCTTATCAAAATATATCGGTCTGTATTCTCTTTTAAAATATCTATATAGGGTCGCTCTAATTACTCCCATATACATATACTTTAATCCTTCATATTTTCCATATTTTAAAGTATATTTTCTATAAAACTTTTTAAAACTATTAATAAAATTGTCTATAGTGTAAACTATTCTAAAACTTTTTTTTAAAATTTCTTTCATTTCTTCTGGGCTTATATTTGGGTGATTCCAAACCATATATTTTGCATCATAATGGGAATAGTTTTTGTCCCATATTCCGTATTTCTTATCTAGTTCATCCCATAGCGGAGTTTTTGGAAAAGGAGTTAATATGCATATTTGATATTCATCTAATTTCAATGATTTTAGTGTTTCCATATCTTTTAGAATAGATTCTTTTGTTTCATTTGGACAACCAATCATATAGAAACCAGTAATCCACATATCATATTTATTCATTTTTTTTATCAAATTGATTACTTTTTCGTTAGTCATACTTTTTTTCATAATATTTAGGTTCTTTTGTGATAAATTTTCTATTCCCATAAAAACCCCGATTAAACCCTTTGCTCTCCATTTCTCAAGATTCGCTTCAAGTATGTCTGCCCTCGTCATAGCATACCAATTAAGTTCATATTTTTCCATTAGGTCTGCAACTTTATTTGAATATTCTTTGAGAATACCAAAATTTTCATCCATAAGAAAAATTTCTCTTATTCCCCTTTTTTTATATTCTTTTAATACCCTATCAACAGATTCGATTGGTATTGTAGTTATTTTTTTGCAAAAAGCGGTTGTCTGGCAAAATGTGCATTTAAAAGTACATCCTCTAATTGTCTGAATTGCCCCATATCTAAGAATCTGTATTTTAGAAGGAGTTCCGATATAATCTATTAATGGTGGGTGTATTATGGTTTTTATTTTTTTGCCTAATGCTTTTGCAATTTCTTCTTCTGCATATCCAGGGAATATCCTATCAAAATACTTTTGTATCTCGGGTGTTAAAACTCCATAGTTTCCTCCCCAAATATTTTTTACTCCTTTGCTTCTTGCATACTTTATC
Organism: Candidatus Woesearchaeota archaeon; assembly: GCA_964621965.1. GTDB lineage: Archaea > Nanobdellota > Nanobdellia > Pacearchaeales > GW2011-AR1 > CAZAGO01. Next base: position 17,795 of record CAZUOZ010000006.1, read on the forward strand.
ATTTCAATTACTGTAGATGTTTCATTTGAATAAAAAGAAAAACCCACAATGTCGTATTTTTTTTTAGATATTTTTTCTTTAAACTCTTTAAAAGTTGGATTTTCTAGAATTTCTATTTCAGGAATATTTTGTTTAATCCATCTAAGCCCCATAGAACCTTTTCTCAACCAAAGAAATCTAAAAAAGGTGTCTGTAGTGTTTGCTTCCCAATAATCATAAAGTTTTTTATCAACACAAGGCATTGTAAATAAAATGTTCTTTTTTTTAGTATTTTCCATCGGTTTCTCTAGTATTTTCATACTAATCCTTTATAAACCGAATTTATAAAATTATCCGTTTTTCATCAACCTAACAAATACCTTTTTATAGTTAGTAATTTAATTTTTGAAATACAGAAGATGGAAGCGATTCAGAACATTGTTAATAAAATAACAAAAAGACAAGTCTTGTTTAAAGTAGGGGATTATGTTTTTTTAACTTATGGTTTAATAATTGCGGGAACAATGTTCTTTGCATATTTTTTTGCAACAATATTTTTGCAAATATTCCAGATTAGTAATGATATAATCTTTTTGTGGTTAATTGTTGTCTCTATTGCCACTCTTCTTGGTTCTCTCGTATTTACTTTAATACTTGATTTTAAATCTTTTATCAAAAACCCTAGAAATGCAATTCATAATGGGTGGTTTTCTTTTTTAGGAGGATTCTTGGGTTTTTGGTTTGGATCTTTACCTTTAGTGTTATACTCCAATATTTCAATATTGAGATTTTCAGATGCATTACTACTGTTTTTGCCTTTTTTTCACTTTTTTGGGAGGTTTGCATGCATAAATCATGGATGTTGTTCATGCAGGCTCAAGACAGATCACGCGGGGCTTTATTTTTCTTATGATGGGGAATATGCACGAGCAGTTAAAAATTATAATTTAAAAGGAAAAAGATTATGTCCTGTCCATATAGATGAAATGATTTCTAATTTTTGTTTAGGAATTCTTCTTTTATTCTTACTTTTTTTCGTTGACAATCACGGATGGATATCCGTTTGTTATTTTTTTGGATATGGGTTAATTAGATTGGTCTTAGACCCCAAGAGAGCTGAAGATAAAAAAGTCCTGTTCAATAGATTTTCTTTATATCTAATATTTTTAATCTTGATTTATTTTGGTTTTGGAATTGCGTACCTATATGCTACATTGAATAATCAAGTTCCAATAATGACTAGTTTTGATTTGCAATATGTATATAATAGTTTCAACTTCATTCCATTAATCTTGATTATATCTATAATCGCTTTCTTTTTTTATGGTACTAATAAAGAAAAAAACTATGGAAGAGATAAAGCATCTTAGAATTTTAGAAGATTTTTGTAAAAAAAATAAAATTTTAAAAAAGGAGATTCGAATAAAATTAAATACGGGAAATACTCGGGGGGTTTATTTAAAATCTCAACAAAACAAGGGAACGATTCTTTTTCTGCATGGGTTTAGTTGTGACAAATATTTTCCTTTTATCGAAATATTTGAAAAATTATTGAAAGAAGGGTATTCAGTCGTTTCTTTTGATTTGCCTGGACACGGAAGAGAAAATAACAGTCTTTTTTCTTTTGAAGAATCTTTGCTTTTCTTTAAATTGGTTATAGATTATATCCAAAAAAATATAAAAGTAAAATCCAAAGATTTAATTTTATTGGGGCATAGCTTTGGAGGGTATTTATCTTTATTACATTCAGATAAGAATTCATTTAAGGGAATTGTAACTATTTCTGCCCCACATAAAATAAATATAAGGAAAATTCCCTTTTTAGAATCTGTAACTCTTTTTAGTCCCAATGTACTAAGAAGCTTAAAATATTATTCCTTTTCCTATCTTATTCCTTCTTTTCAGATGATAAATAAAAAGAAATATCCCGTTAGAGCACTAGATAATAGCTCCTTAAAACAATTATCAAAAGATACTAAATCAATAAATTTATTTGAAAAAATAGAAAAAATAAGAATGCCTTATTTACAAATACACGGAAAATATGATTTGTTTGTTCCATTTTCTCAAGCTCTTGAAATAAAAGATAGCTATAGCGGGAAAAAAATAGATTGTTTTTATTTAAGAACAGGTCATTTACCAATAATGCTTTCAAAAAAGACGGTTAAAAAGATTATTGAATGGATTGATGGACTTTATTAAATTTTATAGGTTTTAATAAAACTTAAAATTTATTTTATCAAAATTCTTTCTTCTAGACTCAAAAATTCTATAGAGGTAATCTTTTTTTCAATCTCTTTAGGTATGGGCTTTTTCTCTATACAGTCTTTACCCAAAGTAGCCGTCTCGGACTCATTTAATTTTAATTCTCTTGCTTCTATTTTTAATTCTACTATTCTCAATAAATTAGTTTCTTCCCACTTTCTTTTCTTGAAGAAGATGTAGTCCAAAGCAATTTCTTTTGCTTCTTTGTCATCTTTCGCATAGAAAGTTAAAATTGGTGAACAATCATAGGTGCCAGAATTGTGCCATTCTCCGTCGTTTCTCCAATATTCCATTAAATAGAGATTTTTGTTTTCCACTTTATTTTTTAATACCATTTTTAATAAATATAATGATTAATTTTTACCCCATTGACAATATCTCCTGGGGCTGCCCAGCAGTTAGAGTTCGGACTATAATCAGGACACGCTTTCCCTCTTCTTTTTCCATATTCTTTTTTCCATTTCTTTTGATTTTCTAAAAGATAATCATAAGGATATTGTGATGAAGGCTGTTCTTTCACTCTTATATATTTATGACCAGGGAGCACTTCTTCTATTTCAATTATCTTGCATAATCCTCCAGAGAAATCATCTTCTCCATGAGATAAATAGAAAGCTGAAGGAATGTATACATCTTCCCCGACCTTAAATTTTCCTATTTTGGAATAATTCTTTTTTTTCATTTTACTTTTTTATTTGTTTTATTATATCTTCCAAGACAGAACCTTCTCTTTTTGAAGAATTTAATTTATTTTCTAATTTTTTTATTGATAATTCACTCAATAATTTTAGGGAACTTTCTCTAAGTTGGTAAAATGTAAGAGGGCTTTCCCCTTCGTCAAAAGAGTATACTGGTTCTGGATGAGCATAATTTAAATTCCAAACGCTGTTTTCATCATAAATTTTAGAAATTCTTGCAATTGTTCCCTCTTCAATATAATCATAATCTCTAGAGAACTCATCTCCCCAGGGAATAGGAATAATTGTGGTTATAGCAATTGTCTTAGTTGGAGGAATAGTCCTTATAAAAGGTAAAATGAGCAAGAAAAAGAAAAAATGAAAGAAAAAGTAATTGGATGGATTGCAATAATATATGGTTTTATTATAGGATATTATTTTTTAGGAGTAGTATATCTTGATTTATTTAATCCTTTAGATTTAACAAATGATTTTACTTATTTATTATTTTTAGTATATTGTTTATGTTATTTAATTCCAGCATTACTTTTAATATATTTTGGAAGTAAATTTAAAAAAAAGAAAAAATGAACAAAGAAATAATCAAAGGTATGGAAGCTCGAGGTTGTTATTATGATAAAGAAAAGGGGGAATTTTTTACTAAAGAAAAAAAGGGTTTTAGATTTTTTCCAACTTGGAAAGAATTATTTGCTCCAGAAGTTTCTCCGCATATAGACATAACAAAAGAAGAGGCTGAAGCGTGGGAAATAGACATAAAAAAAAATCCAAAAGGATTTTATATTATCATCAACGGAATTAGAGTTCCTATAAATATTAAATAGTTGGGGGATAAAATGGGTTTGTGGAAAAGGATAAAAGCAATTTTAGAAGGTTGGGAAAGAATAGACAATCCTCCAAAATGGGTTTGGAAAGCATATAATAAATGGGAAAGAAAACTTTCAACACATCCTTACAATATGACTAAACATTTTGTCGGAAAAACTTTTATTTATAGGGTAAGGCACGGAATGGGTGGGCAGGGAGAATCCCCTATAATTGGATGGTATAGAAAGAAAAAATGAGTGATAAATCGATAGTCTTTTTAATTTTAGCTATAGTGATAGGAATAATTCTAATAAGAAGGGCAAATAAGAAAAAATGAATAAAGAAATAGAAGAGAGTTTCCAAGAATGTCAGATTATGATTAAAGAAATAAGAGAAGAGAGAATACGAGATAAGGAAAAGATTGAACAACTCACAAACAAGCTAAAAATATTAAGAAACCCTTCTAAGAAGTCTGCAAGAGATTTACTTAAAGCAATAAATAAACAAAATTATGATTCAACTATTACAAATAAAGGAGAAGTCATAGTAAGAATTGATAAGAAAGGTGTGCTTTTGAGTTTGAATGGTAAGAGGGAAAAGATTAAATAGAACATGAACGATTAAGAGACATCAATCAGTTTTGATAAAAAGAGTGGATACTACTCCCACTAGTGCTCGGTCGGGGCGTATAGAAAATGAATGGGTTTTTCCATATTCTTTTAAAATTCAAATTAATTAGTATTATATGAAAACACAACTAATAGAATTTCAAAATACAAATAAAGAAACTCTTAGAGGAATTTTATTAAATCCGGAACAAAAATCTTCTAAAGGGGTTATTTTTATTAGTGGGTTTGAAAGAAGTGGAACAACTGAGCCAAAATTCAAAGATTTATCCTATAATCTATATCAAAAAGGTATTCCTTCAATGAGATTTGATTTCACTGGTTTGGGGTTATCAGATGGAGATTTCAAGTATACCACTCTTAAAAACTGGACAAAAGAATTTTCAAATGCTTACAATTTTTTTAAATCTAAAACAGACATAAAAAATGTTTATATTGTGGGGCATAGTTTGGGAACTTGTGTTTTGGCAAAATATTTAGAACAAAACCCAAACAATACAGAAAAAGCCGTTTTGATTTCTCCTGCATTGAATCAAAGAGATTTAATGAGATATTGGTTTGTTTCTGGAAAGATGAAAAAAGAAAATCTCAATCAATTAATTGATTGGCATAATTATAAAAGTTTTTTAGATGAAAAAGAATTTCAAAAAGATGTTAATAAAAATGATAAAACGTCTAAATATAATTTTATTGGAGCAGAATATTTTAAGGAATGTAGCAAATTAGATTTATCGAGTAGTTTTGAGGATTATAAAAATAATTTTTTACACATTCATGGAGAGATGGATTTAGCTGTTCCACTTGAAAGCTTAGGAATAGAGTTTTCAAATAAAATTATTGTTAAAGGCGGGGATCATGATATGGAAAGACCAGACCAAAGAATTCAGTGGATTGAAAAGACAGTAGAATATTTGTTAAATTAAAAATCCCTTATGCTCTTTCAAATATCTTTTGAAGAACCATTGGAGAAAGATCTTTTCTTCTTTTTTTATCTGGGCTCTTTCAAGAGCAGTATAATATCCATTTCTATTTTCATAGGGAATGTCCAACATTGGAAAATTATTCTTATTTAATACAAAATTCATCATTAATCTTGAGATTCTTCCGTTTCCGTCTGAAAAAGGATGGAGCGTTACAAATTTTAAATGAACTAATGCTGAAAGAATTACTGGATGCAGTTTGCTCTTGTTTTTACTGTACCAATCAAAAAATTCTCTGAGCAAGATTTCTAATTCTATCGCTAAAGGAGGGATAAATTTACTTCCTGAAATTATGACTCCATGATTTCTTATTTTTCCTGCAAAGTCTGGTTTTGTTTCTGAAAGCAAGATTTTATGCCACTGCAGGATAATTTGAAGATTTAGATCTTTTGAATGTTTCAGCATTTCATAAAAAACCTTCTTGTGGGCTTCAGCTTCTTTTATATCTCTTAAGGGTTTTTTTGGAGTTTCACCCCTCTCTAGAAGATTTGCAGTATCTCTTAATGTGAGCTTAGAGCCCTCAATTCTTTGAGTATTATATGTGAACTTAACCATAAAGCTTTCTAGTTCTTTTTCTTTCGCAGAAGGAGGGGTTTTCTTTTGTTCTTTTAAATAATTCTGTTTTATATTATCCAATTGGTTTAGCCAAGTTTCACGATAAATCTCTGAAACAAATTCTTTTTTTATTTTATCAATGTCTTTAGGGATTTCTTTTCCTAAGTATAATTCCTTTTTTTCTATCTTTCCATTTTTCCTTAAACTGTGTTCTAAGTAAAAATATTCTTTTCTTTCAATTGTCTTTTTTCTTATGGTTACCATGTAATTCTTTAGCCCTACATATTTATATATCTTTCTATTATAGTGTAAATGTAGGGGTAAAATAATATCCTTATCTCTTTCTTGACAATCTTTAAAAATACACTCCATCACACAACAGCAACGATAAAATGATACTTAATCTTAATAAAAACTCCGAAGAGTCCACCCATGAATGTGCCATGATGGCGGAATCGGCGATTGGGGCATTCAAGCTAAAGTTAACTTCTTATAAAAACATAAAATTTATAAACTATAGTCCTTCTATAGTTCTATGGTAACAACAATTCAACTTAATGAAAATGTGAAGAATGCTTTGGATAGATTAAAATCAAATAAAGAAACTTATGAAGAAGTAATTTTGAGTTTGATGAAAATTGCTGAAAAATGCCAAAAAGAACAGGAACAATTACTTATTGAGGGCTGCAAGGTTATGGCTGAAGAAAGTTTAAAAATAACCAAAGAATTTGAATCTATTGAAAATTTAGATAATTGGGAATGGTAACAAAGTGATTATCAAAAGAGGAGAAATTTTTCTTGCAAATTTAGAACCTATAAAAGGAAGTGAACAAGGAGGGATTAGACCTGTTCTAATAATTCAAAACGATATTTCAAATAAACACTCTCCAGTAACAATCATTGCGGCAATAACCTCAAAAATGTTTGATAAAGAATTTCCAACCAATGTTTTTGTTTCAAAAAAGGATTCAAAATTAGACAAAGATTCAAATATTTTATTAAATCAAATTAGAACTATTGATAATTCAAGATTAATAAAAAGGGTTGGCTCCCTTGATAATTTTATTATGAATAGAGTAGACAAATCCTTGAAAATTAGTTTATCTCTTGATTAATTTTTAGAACATAAAAACCCACTTCTTAACCACCTACGTCCTGTCGTAGTCCAGTCGGAGCGTTCACCCATTATAATACAAAAATTCAATTAGCCTCTTTTAACAATTAATTGGCTATCCATTTTTTTAACTGAAAGTGCTAAAGGAAGCTCTTTAAAATCTACTTTAATTTTTGACAAACCTTTACTATCAGATAAAATACAAACTCCACATTTTTCTTCATACCCATTAAAAGCTTCAACCCAAATATTCTTGCAAACACATAAACAACCTTCCCATTTTTTTTCTACACAGTATTTGGGCCTATTTGTATTATTAAAACCCATAAAAATCCAATAATCAATTTGTTCTCTCACTATAGAATAACCTGGACTATAAACCATAATCTCCCTAATATCTCCTTCTCTCATAGAATTGATTTCACTTTCTATATGAGCAAGAGTGTCCTTTGCCTGCTGTTCTTCTTTATCAACAGAATAGCTATAATACATCTTACCCAAAATAAAAATGAGGAAACTTATACATATAACTGCGACAACTATTTTAAGTGTTTCTTCCGCAAGAAAAAAGCCCCTTTTATTCATTAATCCATAAAATAGAAAGAAGTTATAAAACTTTCCAATCAATCTTGATTTTTAGCCCCATCAATCATAGAATCAAACTCTCCGACTAGCTTTTTCATAATTTCTTTTTCACTCATCTTAGAATTTTTTTCAAGAGTATCAAGAGTTTTTGAAGCAGCAACGATCATCATTAATCTAGAATCTTTATCCTTAACTTTATGAATAAAACTATCCATATCTACCATTATAGACTCGTGATCCGCATTCTTATTATTCTTTTTTAATCTCAAAACTTCTGAAACAGCCTTCATCATCTCAACTTTTATTTCACTATTCATCTCTTTATCGAACATCCAAGTTTTATAAATCTTTATCCTCTTTAAAATTGACACAAGAATTAGAATACTTTTTATGAAAAACTTCTTATTTCTTACAAATTTAAAAAAAGTATTTAAACAAATATCTCCTTTATAAAAAATGAAACCAAGATACAGTTTTTCATCAAGAAGAACAAGAAAAATAGGAAATATAAGAAAACAAAAGCAAAAATATCCTGAACTAACAAAAAAAATAATAGAAAACTCAGATATTATTTTGCAAATATTAGACGCAAGATTTCCAGAAGAAACAAGGAATAAAGAAATTGAAAAAATAATAAAGAAAAAAAACAAAAAAATAATTTATGTTTTAAACAAATCTGACTTAATTGAAAAAAAGATAGACAAAAAGATACGCCCCTGCGTTTTTACTTCTTGCACACTCAGAAGAGGAATAAAAGAACTAAGAGATTTTATAAAAAGAAAAGCCAAAGAAATAAAAAAGGAAGAAGAAAGAATAAACGTTGGAATTATTGGATATCCTAATACTGGAAAGAGTTCACTTATTAATCTTCTAATAGGAAAAAATTCTGCAAAAACCGCATCTGAATCAGGATTTACAAAAGGCTTACAAAAATTCAGACTTTCTCCAGGAATACTTTTAATTGATAGTCCTGGAATAATTCCTGAAAAAGAATATTCTGCAATAAAAAGAGAAGCGATTACCCAACATACCAAATTAGGGGGAAGAGGATATAGCCAAGTAAAAGAACCTGAGATGGTTGTTTCAGATTTAATAAAAGAATTTCCAGGAACTTTCGAAAAATTCTATAAAATAGATTCTAATTCAGACTCAGAATCTTTCATACAGACTCTTGGAAAAAGAAAAGGTTTTCTAAAAAAGGGTGGAGAAGTTGAAGAAGATAAAACTGCTAGACTGATTTTAAGAGATTGGCAAGAAGGAAAAATAAAGATAATCCAATAAAAATATTTCTTAATTAATTTATTCAAGAAAAAAGCTTAAAAAGAGGAGGATAATGATAACCTAATTCAAATTAAAAATATAAATATTTTTACAATGGAAAACGAAGAAAAGAGTGATGCAGTTATTGATTTTAAAAAAGAAGAAGAAATTTTGAAAGAAAAATCAAAGAAATTAAGCATTCAAGAGGGTTCTGGAAACGGAATAATGGCTGGTTTTGGTGTAAGATATATCACACCTTACGCTCTTGCTATGGGAGCAAATAATACAATAATAGGTTTACTAAACTCTCTTCCTGCTTTAATAGGAACCCTCTCTCAAATATCCAGTTCTAAACTTATAGAAAAAATTCCAAGAAAAAAAATAGTCTTTTTCAGCGCTTTAATTCAATCAATTATGTGGTTACCCTTAATCCTTGTGGGAATATTTTACTTCTTTTTTGGATTAAGTTCTCTTATCTCTTCAATACTGCTGTTATTAATTTACACACTTATTATACTGGCTGGTTCTTTTTATGCCCCAGCATGGAATTCTTGGATGAAAGATCTCTTAGGAGAAAACCCATCTAAATATTTTGGAAGAAGAACGAAAATAATAACATTAGTAGAACTAATAGGTATGCTTATTGCAGGGCTTATTTTAGAAAACTTCAAAAAAACAGGAGTTTTCACAGGATTTATTATACTATTTGTAATTGCCATTGCAGGAAGAGCAATTTCAGCATATCTTATAAACAAAAAATATGAACCAACTATAGTTCACTCAGAAGGATATTATTTTAGTTTTTTACAATTTCTAAAAAAAATGGGCCATAATAATTTTGGAAAATTTGTTATATTTACTACCCTTATTTCTTTCGCAACTGCAATTGCATCACCTTTCTTTGCAGTTTATATGTTGAAAGATTTAGGACTAAATTATTACGAATTTACTCTCGTTACAGTCTCTTCTATCTTCTTTACAGTAATAACCCTTCCTTTTTGGGGAAAGTTTGCTAGTAAATATGGAAATATAACTGTAATAAAACTTTCTGGAATATTTGTTGGAGTTATTCCTCTTTTATGGCTTTTATCCCCTATACTTTTTGGCTATGGTAAAACTATTTTAGTAATATATCTAATAATAGTAGAAATGTTTTCTGGATTTTGGTGGGCTGGATTAAATCTTTCAGTTGCAAATTTTGTGTACGATGCCGTAACCAAAAATAGAATGGCTATATGCATTGCTTATGATAATATCACAACAGCTATGGGTGTATTTATTGGAGCACTTTTAGGAGGACTTATCTCTTCTCTCCCATATCCAATTATAGGATTAAAACCAATCCTATTTGTAATGCTTTTAAGTGGAATAGTGAGATTATTAGTTTCAATTATAATGCTTCCAAAATTAAAAGAAGTAAGAAATGTAGAAAAATTTGAAATAAGTTTAATAGCCTCTAATCTAAAGAATATTCCGAAAGATATAAGCTCTGGAGTTAGAAGAGCGGGATATACTCCTCAAAATTAAATATTTTTAACCATATAAGTTTCTTCTAGTTTATAACCAAGATTTTTATAATACTCCCTTACACCCACTCCTGAAATAACAGAAATCTTTTCACATTTCTTTCTTTTACAAATACTTTCTGCTTCTCCCATTAACCATTTTCCTAATCCTTGATGTTGTGAAGCAGTATTTGATTTCTCTCCTAAATTTAAAGTCTTTCCATAAACATGAAGCTCTCTTACGACTCCTATTTTTCCAACAATCCTAAGCCTCAATAAACCAAAAATTAAATCTTCCATATTCACAATTTCAATAAAAAATTCATCTGCTCCAGAAGCAGAATATTTTGTTTTTTTTAATTTTAAATTTAAATCAATATTTCTTTTATCCCTTAATGCAAAACCTATTTCTCTATATCTTATTTCTTTAAGCTTCGCTCTCTTTCTTCTAAGTTCTTCTTCAATATCTTTTCTCAAATCTATATTTACAACTCCTGCAACTAAATACTCTGGAGGAATTTCTCTCATCACCCTCATCACTCTACAATATCTCGGAACTAATTTTAACATAGAAGTAAGAATATTTATTGTTTGTTTTTTATCGTAAGGTTTGTAATGCCCTTTCCAATACTGATTTTCAATCTCAGAACCGGGAATTACTTGACAAGGATAAATCTTTAATTGATCTGGTTTAAATTTTGAATTCAAAAAGATCTCTTTAAAAAGTTTTAAATCTTTTTGAGGATTGCTTCCAGGAAGCCCTGGCATAATATGATATCCTATTTTAAAACCACTATCTTTCAATTTTTTTGTAGCTAAAACAACATCTTTTATTTTGTGTCCTCTATTTATTTTTTCATAAATAAAATCATCTAAAACTTGAACCCCCAATTCGACACGAGTTACTCCAAACTCTCTCATTTGAGAGATATATTCTACACAAACATCTGGACGAGTTTCAACACAAAGTGCAACACATCTGTGTTTTGCAGTCTCGTTTATTTTTTGAGCGTCTTGCAAATTCTTTGATTTTTTACCATTAAGCCCATCATAACACCCTTTTATAAAATTAGATTTGAATTCTTCTGGATATTGTAAAAAAGTACCCCCCATGATTATAATTTCAATTTTATCGGTTTTGTGATTCATCGCTTCAAATGCTTTCATTCTTGCGCGAACTTGTTCAAAAGAATTATAATCGACCGCAGAAGCACGCATCACAACGGGACTTCTTGGAGTATAACTCTGTGGAACACCAAGATTGGGACAATAAGTACAAAGCCCGTGTTCACATTTTCTTGGAGGAAGCATGACTGCCACAGGAGTTATTCCTGAAATGGTCTTTGTGGGTTTTCTCAATTCGCTTTTATTAGGTTTTAGCATGAAATAAGATATTTTTTAAGCTTAAAATGCCTTTCTAATTTATGAAATCTCAAGAAGAGATTTGGAATAACATTGCAAATGATTGGAAAGAGTTTAGAGAAGAGCCAATTAAAGAAGTAATAAGTTTTTTGAAAACAAAAGAGGGAAAAATCCTAGATTTGGGAAGCGGAGCAGGGAGGCATTTAGCCAAAATAAAAGAAGGGCAAATGTATTTAGTAGATTTTTCTGAAAAAATGATTTCTCTCGCAAAACAAAAAGCAAAAAAAAGAAAAATAAACGCAGAATTTTTTATAAAAGATTTGAATTCTATGTGCTTCGAAGAAAACTTTTTTGATTCAGCCATTTTTGTAGACTCGCTACATTGCATTCAAGGAGAAGATAGTAGAAAAAGAATAATAAAAGAATTGTTCAAAACCCTAAAACCAAAAACAGAAGCATTCATTTCTCTCTGGAATAAAGATTCCAAAAGATTCAAAAATTCCAGTAAAGAAAAAGAAATAAAATGGAAAGATAAAGGGAAAAGATACTATTATTTATACTCTGAAAAAGAAGCACTGGAAGATTTTAAAAGGTGCGGGTTCAAAATAAAAAAAATTTTAAGCAAGAATATGAAAATAATGTTCATTGCTGAAAAAGAATAATTATTTTTTTAATACTCTAAAAAAATCTAAAAAAGACTTCTTTTTAAAGGAAATTATTTTTTTACTTGAAATTTCCATTTCAAAAGAAATCATCCCCATATTAGATATGAATATTGTTCCAATCAAAAAATCCTTCCCTTTAACTTTTTGGAGGGACAAAAAAATCTTTTGAACTTTTTCAGAAATATTTTCAGATTTCATTTTTTTAATAATAACTTTCTCTATCTCTTTTAAATCAAAATCAATTTTCGCACCTATCTTTTCAGGGAGAAAATCTTCTCTAGTTTCAATTAAAACTTTTTCACAATCCTTTTCAAGCTGAAAACTAAACATTTGTTTGGATGAAGGAATATAATAATCAAAATGAACTTTGTTATCTTTTCCAACGAAATCTATTGAAAAAAAACAAGAACATAAAAAAGCAGAAGAATTCTCTTTTATAAACTCTTTAAAATTATCCGAAGCCCTGAGCTTCTCAAAATAAAATTGAAAATTCATCTTCTATGAAAAATTCCCGGATTGTTTATCTTCAATTTCTCTTTTAAGAGATAAAATGAATTTATTCAATTCCATACTCTCTATTTTTTTATTTCCTCTTGTTCTAACTGCAACACTTTTTTCTTTTTCTTCTCTATCTCCTACTACAAGAATATATGGAACTCTAAGAATTTCAGCCTCCTTTACTTTTGCAGGAACGGTTGTACTCCTAAAATCCTCTTCAATTCTAATATTTGGAATCTCTTTCTTTATTTTATCAAGAACCTGTTTTCCATACTTTTCATTTCTATCGGTAAAACTAAGCACACGAATCTGAACTGGAGCGAGCCAAGTTGGAAACCTTCCATTACAATGCTCTGTTAAAATTCCAATAAACCTCTCCAATGAACCATAAACGACTCTATGCAACATTATTGGTCTTTTTTTGGAATTATCTTTATCGGTATATTCAAGTTCAAATCTTTCTGGCAATGCAAAATCAAGTTGAATTGTTGACAACTGCCAAGTCCTATTCAGAGAATCTCTAACATGAAAATCTATTTTCGGTCCGTAAAATGCTCCATCTCCCTTATTTATTTTATAATTTGTTTTATTTTCATTCAACACTTCTTCAAGAATCCTTTCAGCCATATCCCATTGCTCATCAGAACCTATTCTTTTTTCAGGACGAGTAGAAAGTTCCACATGATCAAACTCAAGATTAAATTTCTTATAAAAAAAGTTTATCAAATTAATTAGAGATTTTATTTCAGATTTTGTTTGGGGTTCATCTGCACAAAATAAATGGGCATCATCCTGAGTAAATTGAATCACTCTGAATAACCCCGCAAGTACTCCAGATAACTCAACTCTATGAACAACCCCCATCTCTCCAACTCTCAGAGGAAGCTCCTTGTAACTCTTAGGTTTATTTCTATAAACAAGCATACCTCCAGGACAATTCATAGGTTTAACTAAAAAAGGTCTCCCTTCATAACTCGTAACAAAATTATTCTCTTTATACTTGTCCCAGTGTCCTGAAATCTTCCAAAGTTTTGAATCCATTATTTGAGGTGTTGAAATCTCTTCATAACTCTCTTTTTTATGAATCTCTCTCCAAAAATTGACAAGCTCATTTTTTACAATAAGCCCGTTATTGTGCCAGAAAACCATTCCAGGTGCAACCTCAGAAAATGAAAATAAATCCATCTCCTGCCCAATTATTCTATGATCATTCTCTTTTAATTTTGAAGAATCGAGTTTTGTTTTAGATAACTCTCTCAAAAGTTGTTTGTAATCATATGCCTTTTCGGATTGGAGGTAGATTTTTCCAACTTCTTTTTTCTTTTCTTCTGTTCCAATGCTTCTGCTCAACTCACTCAAAGGATGTCCTTTGCATTTCAATTCAAATTCTTTATAATATCCAAAAGGAGCTCTTACAATTTTAAGATTCTTATCTTTTGATAATTCTTTTTCTGCATTTTCAAGTATTTTCAATGCAAAATCAGGTGCAGATAAAGAAGAAGAAAGATGGGCATAAGGATAAAGAACAACATTTAATGCTTTCACTTGTGTAATAAGATCTTTTATATTCTCAACATACGCTTTAAGAATATTCTCATTGTCCTCATCTATTTTTTCTACTGCAGTAAGTATAACCAAAACCTCTTTTACCTCTTTTCCTTTTTCTTGCTCTTTAGTTAGTTCCTGAGGATTTTTAATTGCTTTTTTTAGAGGCTTAAATTTTATATAATCACAATGTAAGCTTAAAATTTTCATATTTAACAAAGAATAAATGAGTTTAAAAATTTAGTTATAAAATTTAGAGACCAATAATCTCTCGTGCAATCTTTTCTGGGGCGTGCCTAAAAAAAGTTTTTCTTTCAAAAGGATATTCTGCAACATAATCTCCTCTTATAATCCTCTTATCCTTCTTTAAATCATCTTCCACAAAGACAGATTTTTCAGAAAGATATTTTTTTTTAATTTCTTTAGATGGAATTCTAGTATTAATTAAAATTTTATCTAGAGTTAATTTAGAATACTTCTCAATTTCTTCAACAAAATCGCTTGCTTTAAACCCATATGTTCCTGCTTTAGTAAATAAATTACAAACATATAATTTTTTTGCACAAGAATCTTTTAATGCTTCTGGAATGCCTTTAACAAGAAGTGTTGGAATAATGCTCCTATACAAATCTCCTGAACAGATAACAATTTTTTCAGCATTTCTTATAGATTCTGCTGCTTTTTTATATGCAAAAACTGGTTCTTTATAAAAAGAACGAATTATCTTTGAATTTTCTGAAAAATTATCTAAATTTGATTCACCAATTAAAATTTTTCCAAGATTGTCCTCTGCACATAAAACCGCTTTGTCAAGAGTAACTGGAAGAATATTATGTTTAACTCCTAAAAGCTTCCTTGCTTCTTCTATTCCTTCTGCACTCCCTCCGCATATATCTATAAGTGCTGTCAAAATAAGATTTCCAAGATTATGCCCTTCCTCTTTCTTAAATCTATAACTAAATAACTCTCTAAGAATTTTTTCTTTGCCCCCATCTGCAAGCGCAACCATACACTGCCTTATATCTCCTGGCGGAAGAATTCCATATTCATCCATTAGCTTTCCAGAAGAACCTCCATTGTCTGCCATGTTTGAAATAGCAGTTATTTCACAATCATAATTTCTAAGTCCCTTTAATACTTGGAATTG
Organism: Candidatus Woesearchaeota archaeon; assembly: GCA_964621965.1. GTDB lineage: Archaea > Nanobdellota > Nanobdellia > Pacearchaeales > GW2011-AR1 > CAZAGO01. Next base: position 33,383 of record CAZUOZ010000006.1, read on the forward strand.
CCCAGTCCCTCCACCAATAGTAACTATTTTTTGCATAATACTCTTTCGAAAAGGCAATTTATAAAAACAGTTATAAAAAAATATAAACAATCAAAAAGGAGAAATAAATATAAATAATAGTAACTTATAAGTAGTTACAAATAGAAATATTTATAAACTATTTACCATTTATTAAACAAGCAAAAAAGGAGAGAAAAATGATGAAAAAAACACTATTAAGCTTTTTGACTGCAGGAATAATTGCTACAAGCGTAATTGCTCCATCTAGTATTTACTATAAAAATTTTTTAGACTATAATCATTCAAGAAATGTTCAACCAAGAACAATAGAAAATTATGTTCCAGATCAAAAAGAAAATTTAAAGAAAAAAATTCTAGAAGAGAATCTTGAAACAGGAAACTACACTCCAGAAAAAACTGTTGAAATTCTTGAAAAAGGAATAAAAAAAGGAGGAGAACTCCCTAAATACCTAGACATTAATTATTTGTATTGCCTAATCGAAAAAGAATCCAGTTGGAATCCAAAAGCAAAAAGCAAAGTTGGAGCAAAAGGACTTGCACAAATAATGAAAAATACATGGAAGTATTACAATCCAGAAACACCATATAGTAAAGTTTATGATCCAGAAACAAACGTTGGAACAGCAGTAAAAATTTTAAAAGGACATGAAGAATATTTTTCAAAATATCATCCAAACTGGGAAAATCTTGAAAAAGAAGAAAAACTTAAAATGCATGCAGCAGCATATAATGCAGGACAGAGTAAATTAAAAAAAATAAACTGGGAAATTGATAATGAAAAAAAAGTCCCTTTAGAAACAAGAAAGCACATTGCAAAAATAATGGAAAAATACAAGAAACTCTCTGGATAATACACATTTTTTCGATATAAAAAGATTTATAAACTATTTCTAGTTTCACAAATAATTTTAAAATGAAAAAGAGAAATTTATTAAAAAAAATTGCAATCCCTATAGTAATTGGGTCTGTTTTATTTGGAGGAGTTACCTCTGCTACTTCCAATAATAAAGAAAGGAATAAATCATATAATGATACACAAATAAACCAAGTAATTATTGATAGAGAAATCTACCCAAAAATAATCCAAGAAAAGATAGAAGAGTTATCAATTCCAAAATATAAATCCCTTGAAGACAAATTTAAGATAGAAGAAGATAGAAAAAATCTCGAGATAATCTCTGAAAGAAGAACAGAAGGAATAAGACAAGCAATATACCACCAAACAGAAAAACTCGTTAAAAATAAACATAATGAAAGGATAGGTAAAAAAACATCCTTCGTTTGTGCAAGATTTGTAACTCGTATATTATCTAATACCTTAAAAGAAAATGGAATAGATTCTCCCAGATATTTAACTGGAAGATATGATGGTGTTAAAAATTTAGCAAATTATCTAAACGAAAGAGAAGATTTTTTAAAAATAGATGATTACAGAAACTTGCAAAAGGGAGACATCGTAATATTGGATGATCCTAGCAGAAAAAGAAAAGGAAAATATGACCATGTAGGAATATTCTCTTCTTATGGAAATGATAAAAGATTCTTAGAAATTTATGGTGAACCTGGAAGAAAACATAGTGCCAAACTACAAAAATATACCTTAGAGAAAAAAGGATGGAAATTTACTGAAGCCTATAGATATTCTGAACCAAAAAAAGCAAAAGTAGACTTAAAAGAAAACTCTCCTTTCGAAACTGTTTTTGATAATTCAACTAAAAAAAGAATTTAATTTTTCAATTAAAATTTCTTTCAATTCAGAAGTAAGCATTTCTCCATAAGCATAATTCCCCTATATTTCCTTTAATTTTTCATCATCAGAGATAGAAATAAACACTCCACATTTGAACTCATATTGCAAGGATTTTGCAACTAAAAAAGGAAATAAATTCCCAAGTTGCATCTTCTCAAAAGAGGACGTGTATTTTAAAGCCCAGAAAGAATATCTTTTGAAATAAAACTTGTTCCAAACTCGCTTGCAAGTTTGGTATAATCAACATTTCCAGAAACCTCCCCTGTGGTTAAAATCGTTTTAACTATCGACAAATAAAATGAAAGAGATTTATAAATTCTTCCAAATATAGACGTATTTACGAGAAAGTTTATAAATAAGAAGATGCTATTTTTAACAACGCGGATACTAAGATGAAAAAGAGAATATTCCTATCATTAATTTTAATTTATTTGTTAATTTCTGTAATCTCGGCTGAGATAATAATAAGCGAACAATTAAAAGATGTTTACAATCTTGGAGATGAAATATTAATTTCAGCAAAAATAAAATCTCTTACTAGCACATACGGAGTATTACAAATGAACCTAATCTGTAGTGGAAAAGAAATCAATTTTTATAAAAATGGGGTTTCTCTTATTTCTGGAGAAGAAAAAAACATAGAAGCCCTTCTTCCTTTAATCGAAGAAGTAATAGGTGAATCGAAAGGTGTATGCAAAATAAGAGCTTCTCTTTTAACAGATAAACTTTTGACTGAAGAATTTAGAATTTCGGATTTAATGGAAGTAAAAGCAAACATAAATAAAAATAATTTTAATCCTCAAGAAGAAATTCTAATAAGCGGAAATGCTACAAAGGAATCTGGAAGTGAAATAAACGGATTCATCGATGTTACTCTTTCAAAAGAAGGAAGAATTGAAATAAAAAGAACTGAAACAATTTCAAATGGAAAATTCTCATTAAAAATAATTATACCGAAAGATATGGAAGCTGGAGAATATCTTATAACTTTAACAGCATATGAAAAAACATCAAAAGGAGAAATAACTAACAAAGGTTTTGTAAGCAACACAATAGGAATATCACAAATTCCAACAAGTTTAGAATTATTTTTTGAAAAAAAAGAAATAAACCCAGGGGAAACCCTCAAAGTAAAAGCAATTTTACACGATCAAACAGGAGAAAAAATATCTTCAATAGCAATTATTAGTATAAAAAATGAAAATAATAATATTATAGAACAAATAGAAAAAGAAACGGATAATTACATTGAATATAGAATAAAAGATCAACAACTTCCAGGAGAATGGAATATTGTTGCAATTTCAAACCAAATAACTACGGAATCTTCTTTCAAAATAAAAGAATATGAAAAAATAAACACCGAAATACTAAACAAAACGGTAATTATAACAAACACGGGAAATGTTTTATACAACAAAACTGTTTTAGTAAAAATAGGAAATGAGTCCTTAAATATAGATACAATTTTAAAAGTTGGAGAATCGAAAAAGTATTTTTTAGCTGCTCCCTCTGGAGAATATCAAGTAAGAATACTCTCACAAGATGGAGAAGAAGTTGAAAAAAATATCCTTCTTACAGGAGATGCAATATCTATAAGAGAGATTTCGGAAGGTGCAATAGAATTTGTAAGACGTCCATTTACTTGGATATTCATCTTGCTTATTTTAGTAGTAGTTGCTTTTTCTATTATTAGAAGGAACTGGGCTAAGAATTTTTTTAAACAGTTTACTCAAAAAAACCATAAACACATTCATCCAGATGAAAAAGTTATCTCCTATAGAGAAGGACTAGTTTCTCCAAAAAATAAGGCTCATCTATCTCTTTCAATTAGAGGGGAAAATCAAAAGTCAAGCATAGTCTGTTTAAGGATAAAAAATTATTCCGAAATAAACTCAAATAAAGGCGGGGCAAAAGAAATTCTTCAAAAAATAACTGAAATGGCTGAAGAAGTCAAAGCATATATTTATGAAAATAACGAATGTATATTCTTCATCTTTGCACCTATTGCGACTAAAAATTTAGAGAATGAAATGATTGCTGCTGAACTCGCTCAAAGTATGAAAAAAGCAATAGATAACCACAATAGATTATTCAAACAAAAAATAGCATATGGTATCTCCGCAGAACACGGGGAAATAATTGTTAAAAAAGAAGGAAATTCTATGGTCTTTGCAGGATTAGGAAATTTCATAACATCTGCAAGAAAAATTGCATCTTTTTCTCAAGAAGGAGTTTTAATAGGAGAAAAATTAAAAGAAAAAATAAACTCCAATGCTAAATTAGAAAAACACTCTTCTGAGCGAGGAACATATTATATTATAAAAGAACTTAGAGACAAAGAAAAACATCAAAAATTTTTAAGCTCTTTTGTAAAAAGACTTGAAAAAGATACCAATTCACAAAAAGAACAATCTAAAAAAGATAACACAAAAGAAACAGAAGAATTTAATCTTTAGTTTTTCTTAATAACATTTTTTTCATTTACCTTTTTTAAAAACTTTTTTTGGGGTTGTTGTTCTTTTTCTTTTTTAAACCAGCTAGAAATCTTTTCGATAATTATTGGTATTTCAAACCCTGCTTTAAACACCTCAATAATTATCCATATTATTAAAAAAGAAATTCCTATTATAAAAAATAAATAAAAGACAAGTGAAGATTTAGCTAAGAATACTGAAAATAATTCTAAAAAAGAAGAAAAAGGCAAATCTCCCATTTTCTCTCCTATACTAAAAAAAGGTTTTAAAATAAATTCTGCAACTCCATCTAATTTTAAAAAACAAAGAGAAGCCAAACCAAAAATAAAAGAAGAAAGAATAAAAAAGTTAGATTTATGCTCCACTAAAAGAAAAACAATTACAGCAAGAACAAGACACACAATTAAAAAAGACAAAAATTTACTTTTCCAATAATCTTGTGCATTTTTAGATATTAATGAAAACGGATCCTTTGTTTTTTGGATACAATCCCAAAATCCACAATCATATTCTTTATAATATCTATTTCTAACTTCTTCAGAGATTTTATCCTCAATTAATTCATCTTTTCCTTCTAAAAACCCATAAGCGTTTTTTTCTTCTTTAATCAAGTCTGATATAACTAGTGAAAGTTCTGGTTTAACAGAATTATAGTCTAAAGAAAAATAAACTGTGAGAAAAAATCCTTGAATTATTAATGAAAAAAGAAACAGAACACTAAAAATTACTAAAAGCCCACCTCTTAATATTCCCATTGAAAGACAAGTAAAAAAGAGTTTTTAAATTTTGGTTATGAAC
>CAZUOZ010000007.1:0-19806 GCA_964621965.1 Candidatus Woesearchaeota archaeon
TGAGAGCGATTTGAAAGAGTTAAAAAAAGAATAACTGTAAGAATTTTAAAAAAATAAAAGAAGATTAAAAATGCAAAAATCTAGTCTATATGGAAAGAAAATTCTTTTAACTGGAGGAGATGGATTTATTGGAAAAAATTTAATTGAAAAATTAATTAAAACCGGTGCAGATTTAACCAATATTGGAAACAAAGGGAAAATTTTTGGGATAAAAAATATTTCCGCGGATATCACCAAAACAAATTTTTCTTTTTTAGATGAGTTTAAATTCGATTATGTTATTCATTTGGCTGGAATAAGTAGCCCAAAAAGAGCTAAAAATAAAAAAAAGACTTTTGATCTTAACATTACCGGAACTAAAAAATTCTTTGAAAAGATTTATTCTAAAAAAGTAAAAAAAGTTATTTTTTTATCTTCTTCTTTAGTTTATTCTGAGTCTAAAATACCTCTAAAAGAAGATTCCCCATTAAATATAACTTCAAAAGAAAATTACACTCGAAGTAAACTTATTGGTGAAGAAATATGCTTAGATTTAATGAAAAAAGGGCTTCCAATCCTTGTTTTTAGATTATCAAATGGATATGGGCCATACCAACAATGGGAAAAAAATGCTACTCTGGTCCCACAACTTATTTCCCAGTCTATTTTAGAAAAGAAAATTACTTTATTTAATAGAGAAACGGTAAGAGATTATATTAACGTAAGAGATATTACAAATGCTATTGTTAAAGGTTTAACTTGTCCTTTTTCCGGAACACTAAATCTTGGAACAGGAAAGGGTACTTCTTCTGAAAATCTTGCTGAAAAAATATCCTATTTAACAAATTCAAAAATAATTCATTTAGATAAAGAATATTCTGGACCCAAAAAAATTATTTTGGATATTTCTAAAACTAAAAAAGTATTAAATTGGGAACCTGGAATAAATATTAATAAAGGGTTAAAAGAAACTATTAAATATTATAATAAAGTGATAAAAAAATGATAAAATTAATGAAAAATACTTTTTATAAAGAAGAAGAAACTAAAAAAGAACTTTGTGATTTTATTATGGGTGCTGATCAGTTAAGTATGGGAAAAAAATGTAAAGAATTTGAAGAAAAATTTTCCCACTACCAAGGAAGAAAATACTCTGTTTTAGTTAATAGCGGTAGTTCGGCAAATTTGATATTAATCCAATCGCTAATAAATTTAGGTTTATTAAAAAAAGGTGATAATGTAGGTGTCTCTAATTTAACATGGGCAACGAACATAATGCCTTTAATACAATTAGGATTGAATCCTGTTCCAATAGATGTTTCTATAAAAAATCTTAATGTTGATTCAAGTGCTTTAAAGTCTGATTATAATTTAGATTCATTATTTTTAACAAATTTATTAGGCTTTAGCGGAGATATAAAAAAAATAAAAGAAATTTGTGATGATAAAAAAATAATTCTATTAGAAGATAATTGTGAAGCCCTTGGAAGTAAAATAGATGGAAGAAACCTTGGAAATTTTGGATTGGCTTCTACTTTTTCATTCTTTGTTGGACACCATCTTTCTACAATAGAGGGAGGTATGATCTGCACAGACGATAAAAAATTATACAATATGCTTGTTATGACAAGAGCACATGGGTGGGGAAGAAACCTTGATGAAATTAGCAGAAAAGAACTTAAAGATAAACACGGCGTTAATGATTTTTATGAAAAATATTCTTTTTATAATTTGGGATATAATCTAAGACCTACAGAAATTACTGGCTTTCTAGGGATAAATCAATTAAGATACATAGAAGAAACAATAAAAAAAAGGAGTGATAATTTTTTAAGATTTGAACAAGCAGCAAAGCAAAATCCAGATCTTGAAAAACTTGATTTTTCTCATATGGATTTCATTTCAAACTTTGCATATCCTTTAATATTCAAAAATAAAAATAAATTTGAAGAATATAAACTTGCTTTTTCAGATGTTGAAATAAGAGCAATAGTTGGAGGTTGTATGACTGAACAACCTTTTTTTAAGAAAGAGGGAAATTTTCCTAATGCAAAAAAAATACACTCATTAGGGTTTTATATCCCTAACAATCCCGATTTAAACGAAGAAGAGATAGAGTATATGTGTAATTTGCTCAAGGGAAATAAAAAATGAAAATAATCATCCCCCGCATGGAAACCACATACTTCCATGGAGCATATGATGGAGGATGTAAATATATGCAACAATTAGGAGAAGACCTCCTAAAAAGAGGGCATGATGTGGAGATAGTCACCACAAAATTAAGAGAAAAACCCTTTATGAAAGAATCAATTTATAGAGGGGTAAAACACACATTTATCTCCCCCGAATATACTGGAAAAAGATTTATTCCTTTTAATATGTGGTATAAACTAAAGTTTAGTTGGAATTTAAATAATTATTTAAAAAATAAAAATTTTGATATTTTGCATAATTCTGAAGTTTTTGCATACTGGTATTTACATAATAAAATTAGAAAACCAGTAATATTTCAATCTTGGGCATTAGAACCTTTTTATGGAAAAGAATGTTTGTCCCAGAAAGGAATAAAAAAATTATATGTTAAATTGTTTTTGAGGAAACCCTGGCTTTATTGTTTAAAAAAAGCAGACGGGGTAACCCTGGATATGGAAGCACAAATTCCTTTGCTTTTAAATTTAGGAGTTAAAAAGGAAAAAATAGTTTTTATCCCAAACGGTATTCCTTGGGAAGAAATTAGAAAAAAAAGAAGAAAATTTAAGGACAAAAGGAAGAGCTTGCAATTTAATAAAAGAGATTTTGTTATTTTAAGTGTAGGCCAAATTGTAGAGAGTAAAGGAATTTTAGATATTTTGGAAGCATTTAGTATTGCTAAAAAAGAAATTCCAAATCTAAAAATGATTCTAATAGGAAAAGGGCCACTGGAAAACGATCTAAAAACCAAGATAACTGCTCTTGGATTAGATAAGGATATTAAGATGTTAAAAGATATAAAAGAAGAAGAATTATTTGATTATCATTTCTCTTCAGATTTATTCATAAATGCTTCTAAAACAAATTATCTCTATCTAAATGTTCTTGAAGCAATGGCTTGTGGACTTCCTGTTATAAGTTACGAACAACCTTATTTGGTTAAAGAGGGTGTCAATGGATACCATTTAGGAATAAATAATTCTAAAGATCTTGCTAAGGGAATAATTAAATTAAAGGAAAAGAAGAGGAGGAAAGATATGGGAAAAGAGTCAATTAATTTATCTAAAAAATGGGATTGGAAAAACGTAGTTGATTCCGCAGAAAAAACTTATAAAAAAATTTGTCTCTAATTAGTCTTTAACCTGAACTAAAAAATAATTCCTCTATTAAATAAAATTTTTTAAAAAGAAGCATATTATAAAAACCCTTATAAACTATTTTTTCATTTTATATCATGGGAAAAAAAGAGGAAGATAAATCTCAAGAATTATACGATTTATTATCTCAACAAGAGACAAATAGATTTTCTCCAAAACAATTAAAAAAAATTCTTGAAAAAGAAAAAAGAGAATTAAAAGAGGAAACGTATTTTAAAACACTTCAAAAAGAAAAGGGTTTAAAAGGAAAAATTTTGGATATTGGTTGTGGTTATGGAAGATGTATGTATTTTTTAGGGATTCAAAAGTATACTGGAACAGATATTTCGGAAGGTTTTCTTAAATTAGGAAGAAAGATCTTTCCTTCTGCAAAATTTATTAAAATGGATGCTAGAAAGTTGAATTTTAAAGAAAATTCTTTTGACACAATTTTTATGTTTGAAACAATTGAACATATCCCAAATTATAATCTTGCATTAAAAGAAGTTTATCGTGTCTTAAAAAAAGAAGGGTCTTTTATAATAACAACCCCTAACAAATTAAAATGGCTCCTCTTTCCAATATACTATATTCTTCCAGCAAAATCGAGACCTTGGGGATTATATCTTATTGGAACAATATCTAAAAAAGAAAAAGAGACGTATATTAAGGACCTTGAAGTTGAAGAAAAAATTGGACAAAAAGAACATGTTAAAATGTTTTCTCCAAATGAACTTGCAAAAGCCCTTAAAAAAGAAGGATTTACAATACAAAGTATAAATAAATATAGAACTTGTTTAGATGGAAGAGTTTCAAAAAAATTTATTGATTCTAAATTCTATCAAAATTTTTTAAAAAAGATTCTCCCTTGTGAAAGCATTATGATTGTTTGTTCAAAATAGTTTTATTTTTCTTCCAAAGACACCCTGTAATATAAATCATATTACTAAGGATTGTTGCAAAGATTACTCCAAATACTGCTAAGGAAGGGTTGATTTTTGAAAGAAAATATGCTAAAGAAAGACCTAATCCTATATTTAAAAATGCCACAAAAATTAAAAGGTTTTTTATAACTTCTGGCCTCCCTTTTGCCATAAAATATCCATTATATAGTGCAGTAATTGGCCACAAAATTAAAAGAAAACACAAACCCCTAAAGAAAGGTATTGCCTGAGAATATACTTCTCCGTAAAGAAGAGAAATTAATAATTTTGAAATGATTATAGAAAATACAAAGAGAATAAGTGAAATTATAATTGTTATTTTAAGGGATCTTTTAAATGCTTTTTCAAGGGCATCCCCTTTTAATCTACTAAATATAGGAAAAAGGGATCCTGAAAAAAGAACCAACGTACTCAAAGAACCAATTAATCCTAAAGCTACTTGATAAAAGCCTATATATTCTGAACTAACAAATCTTCCAAGAATAAACAAATCAGAATACATAAAAATAATTGAGAAAATAGAAAAAGCAATTAAGGATTTAATAAAAAAATTCGTTTCTATTTTTTCTTTCAAACTCAATTTTGCTTCTTTTGATAAAAAGACTTTGGTTTTTTTTGCACTAATAAATAAAAATAAACTTAGAAGAGCCCATAATATTCCAAAACAAAAAAAGAGGATTATAAGAATATTTTCTCCAGAAAAAGATTTAGAGAGAAGGTACATAACTAAAATAGGGACTAGGGCAAGGCGAAGAATTTGAAAGAGAGTTTCTCTTATAAATGGTGTTTTAAAATCATTTAAAGCTTGAAAAAAACTCTGCAAAAATGCTCCGAAAGTTATTGAAAAAAGATAAAGTGCTCCAGATAATAAAATCATGAACAAAGGTTTTTGATAATAAATTGCTAATGGTTTTGATAAGACAAAGAAGAGTATCAAAAATCCGGAAATTATTAAAAATTTTAATTTAAAGATATACATAAAATATGCTTTTGCCTTAGAGTTCTTCCCTTTTGAAATTGATTCGGATATGAATTTTACAAGAGTATTCCCTAAACCCATTTCTGCAAAAAAAGAAAATAAGAGTATTGTAAATAAAGCAATACTATACAAACCAAATAATTCTGGCATTAATAATCTTGCAAGGATGATTGTGAATAATAACGAACCAAACTTAGATACAAAAGTTGTTGCTATCTGATATGTGCTATTCTTTATAGCTGAACCAGAATTTCCTTCAAAATCTCTATTTTTTATCCTTTTAAGAATAGAAAATACCTCTTTCCCTCCAGAAACAACAAAGCTATCCATGAAATTTATTTAGTTTTTATAGTTTAAATAATCATTCGCTAAGGAAAATTTTTTTGTTTCCCCAGAATAAATTGCTTGTTCTGTTAAATCTAAAAAAAGATGAAAAGAAAAACCCACAAATACAAAATATGCCGGCCTAAAAAATATTGATAAAACAAAAATAAGTAAAAGAACCTCTAATCCATGGAATATAAAAAAAGAAGGAGGAGATCGATAATTGGCTGTCTTTATCATCTCTTTCCATTTTATCTTATGTTGAATAAAATGATTGTATGCTTTTCTTAAACTAAAATCTTTATGATGATATACATAAAAAATATAGTGATCAACATCTATAAGTATGCTGGATAAAAAAACGAGGGATAAATTAATCCACCCAATTTCTGGAAACATAAAAAAAAGAAATATAGAGAATAAAATTCCTAAAAAAACATGCCAAGAAGGATTCATCCTAAAAAACTAAATCCTCCTTTTAAAATCATTAATATTCCTAGGATTGTAAAAAATATATGAGATAATGCAAAAATAAGTATTAAACCGGAAAGGATATCTAACCCCCCCATAATAGAACATACTGGATCTGGCATTTTTTATCTTAATTATTCGTGTATTCTTCTAATTATTTCTCCAAATGCTGGTCTTGTAATCAAAATACCCACACTAACTCCTATAATTGTTGTAAGGGCAAAACCTTTTAATAAACCTGCTCCAGCCCAGAACAAAGGAAGCATCGCTGCAATAATTGTAAAGAAGGCCCCTATAATTATAAAGAATGCTCTTTTTATTTTCTCTTTTAAATTTTCTTGCCCCTCTGAAACGGCCTCATCAATTATAACAATCTGATCATTTACTCCAGTACCCATTCCAGCAATTATTCCGGCGATTGAAGGGGCATCTAAATTCCATTTTATAAATGCTGCAATTCCGAGAGTAATAAGTGCTTCTGAAAACATTGTCATTATAACTGCAAGAGTTATTTTCACTTTACGATATTTTATAAAAATAATGGTTGAAATAATCGCAAATACTATTAAACCCAAATAAATTATATTTGTTGTAAATTCTTTTCCTAATATAGGTGAAGCGGAATCAAGTTTGACTATTTCTAATTTATAAGGCAAACTTCCAGTTATTAAAATAGTTTGAAGTTTCTTCATATTTGTTTGAGCAGAATTATATGCTTCTTCTTTAGTCTCACCAACTCCAGAACCTGAAATAGAAATTTGGGTTGTAGTACTTCCTTTTAATCCATCGCTTATCAAGAGAGTATCTACAACTTTATCGTCTAATATGAGTTGAAGTTTTTCAGAAAGATAACTCTCTCCTCCTTGAAAAACTGTTCCATTCTCATCTGTAGAATTTATACTTAAATTTCTAGTTATATCTGCGTGCCTCTCTGCAGCTAGCTGGCTTAAATAAATTGTAAAAGCAAATCTACAAATATATCCCCCATCAGATGTTTGAAGACACTCCCTAACTCCCGCACAAGTGGCATCTTTTCTACAAACAGAAGTTATGTCTTTTTCTCCTCCTACAAAAACTATTTCCTCTCCTATTTTGGCTTCAAATTTTCCTTGTTGCCCAACGAGTTCTCTTAACTCATCTGTGGTTATTCCTGCAACCTCCACAAGAAGAAAAGTATTTCCGGTTAGGTCTGAAACTGAACGAACATTTACATCACTTATTCCAAAAGTATTCAATCTATTAGAAGTAACTGCAATTAGATCATTCATCTCGTTTTGAGAAAGTGTTTGGTTCACTGGTTGAATCATCGCTCTTGCCCCTCCACTCAAATCAAGCCCTGTTTTAAGACTCGTCTTAGGAATATTTGATATGCCTATTTCAGGAGCTTCATTTGTTAGAAAAATTATATTTCCTTTGTTTGTAGAAATATCTATTTTAATTTTTTCTTCAGAAGGAAATAATTCATTTATTTTTGTTGAATACTCTTCTATATTTCTTACATCGGCTCCGTTTATTGAGGTAATTATCATTCCTTTTACAAGCCCCTCTTCTAAAGCAATTGAATCTGCACCAACAGAAGTTACTAAAACTCCTTGTTGAGGAACAAGAAATATGAGAGAAAGTATTGCTACACCTGTAAATATCAAAATAAATATCTTAGGAGTTTTTCCTTTTACAAAAGAAAGAGTTGCTAAAATAGATATAATTAAGCTTCCTACAAGTATATTATTTGCAATAGGTAAATTAAGCACACTCATCATTGCAAATGCTAGAGAAAATACTAAAACCCAAATCTTCCATCCTAATTTCATTTTATGTTTTTACTTTCACAATACCATTTAATTATGCCTGCGTTTGTAAACCAGGTGTTAACTATGTCTGCAGATAAACCTAATGCAAGAATGAGAAATATTTGTCTAAATGAATCTGGTAAACCTGTTACAATAAAGAAGGCTGGAAGAACAGCAAATAGCGCAGTGAGCGTTATAAAAATACCTGTCTTAAATGCGCCGAAAATTCTTTCGTTAAGCGTTCCCCCTCTTTTTTTAAGAGCTCTTGTAGTTAGAAGAATATCTGTATCAACAGAATAACCTATAAGCATTAAGAAAGCTGCAATTCCTGCTGTAGATAGTCTTATTCCAAAATAATTTACAATAGCTAAAGGAACAACTATATTTGCAAAAGCAGCAAATATAACGGCAATACTAGGAATAAAAGTCCTGAATAATGCAAAAATAACTATAGACATCAAAATGAATGAAATGATTATTGCGAAAATTAATTGTTTGTAAAAATTACTGCTTAACGCTGGACCTGAGAATTCTATATTTGAATTTTCAGAAGTGAGTTTTATTTCAAGTATATTTTCTATACTCTCTTCTAAAACTTCTGGTTCAACCGGGCTTTCTATTATGAAGGCTATTTGTTTTCCAGAAGAAATATCAGAAAGTCTCTTAAAAGAAATATCTGCATATTGCTTTTTTAATTCGGATTCTAAAAAAGAGTAATCTAAATCTCCTTGAAGAGTTATAGCCGTTCCTCCAGAAAGGCTAACATCTTTTATTATAAAATCGCCAGTAGTTGAATATACAAACCCTAAATAGAAAACTGAAAGGATTACAAATATGAGGGGTATGAAAAGCATAACCTTATACCATTTATCATAATTGAAATTTTTAAAAAAATTGAAATTTTTTTTAATAGGTAAATTAATTTCTTTTTGTGATTCTTTTACTTCTTCTGTATTTATTTTTTCTTCTGACATCTTTGAGTATTTTAAGCTAAAAATATTTAGATTCTTAACCTTTTGAATTCTTTCTTTTGCAAAATGCGCCGGCCGGGGCTCGAACCCGGGCCGTCTGCTTGGAAGGCAGACATACTGACCACTATACTACCAGCGCTTGAAATTAAAACAAATTAAGGGGTTTTAAAGTTTGCTAAAAAATAAGAGAGATAACTTTTTAGAAATTAATGCCCGAGACAGGAATTGAACCTGCGACCCCTTCCTTAGGAGGGAAGTGCTCTAATCCAGACTGAGCTACCCGGGCATATTCAAGTAAAAAAGTGCGGATACTAGGGTTCGAACCTAGGTAAGCACTAAGCTAACAGATTTTGAGTCTGTCCCGTTTGACCACTCCGGCATATCCGCTTAATAAAATTAATCGGAAACGGCCATATAAAAAGTTTTATAAAGCGAAAAAATCTTGGAAAAATGAAGACGGCCATAGTAGGTTGGAAACACCTGTTCCCATTCCGAACACAGAAGTTAAGCTTCCTACGTTGGTAGCAAGTAGTTCCCGAAAAGGCGCGAAACTATCAAGCTGTCTTTCATATTCTTTTTGGAACAAAATGAATGAGCTTCATATATTCTCTCTTCTTTTTGTAACAAAATGAATTAAGCTCAGCAATTCATATTATTTTTATATGGTTGATTCCTTGTTCTTTAATGAAAAAAGAAATTTCTAAGAACGAAGCAAAAAAAAGCATTGAAGAATTTTTCTTTAATATAAAAGAAAAATCTCCTAAAGATTTTAAAAAAATAAAAAGGATTGCTATGAAAAATAGAATTCCTCTAAAAGAATATAAGCACTTATTTTGTAAAAAATGTTTTGTCCCTTATTCTTTTCCAAAAATAAGAATAAAAAACAAAATGAAAATTATTGAGTGCAAAAATTGTGGTTTTATCTCTAGACGAAGTTTAATTAACTCTTCTTGAACTCACCAATAAGTTCAATTAAATCAGTTTGCCCTAAGAAAACAGATCTACAACAATATCTATCGAGCCCAAATTCATCTAAAACTTTCTGAGAACTTTCTCCTTCAGCAACTCTCTTTTTGTATTCTTCCCACAAATGAGCTATTGGCTTTCCACAGCTGAAACAACGAATTGGTATTATCATACTAATCAAGATTTTGGAGAGTTTTTAAAACTTACTATAAGAAAAACTTAAATACTAATTGAATGAAATATATTCGAGGTGAAAGCCTCAGATTTATTCTGAGCAAATAAACACAATGGATAAGGAAGAAATAATAATTGAATTAAGGAATGTTTCGAAACATTATGAAATGGGTGAAGAGATAGTTAAGGCTCTGGATTGTGCTAATATTGTTGTGAAAAAAGGGGATTTTGTTGCAATAATGGGTCCTAGTGGAAGTGGAAAATCTACTGGAATGAACCTTACTGGAAGTTTGGACTTGCCAACGCAAGGTGAAATTTACCTTGGAAAAGAAGATATTTCAAGATTTGAAGAATCAGAACTGGCACAAATGAGAGGAAAAAAAATTGGTTTTATCTTTCAACAATTCAATCTTATCCCTAATTTAACTGCGAAAGAGAATGTAATTCTCCCTATGGTTTTTCAGGAAGAGGAAGAAGAAGAAAGAGAAAGAAGGGCTGAAGAACTTCTAAAAATGGTTGATTTAGAAGAAAGAATGGAACACTATCCATCGCAACTCTCTGGAGGGCAACAGCAAAGAGTAGCAATTGCCAGAGCGTTAGCAAATAACCCAGAAGTTATTCTTGCGGATGAGCCTACTGGAAATTTGGATAGCAAAAGCAAAACAAGGATTATGGAATTTTTAAAAGAATTAAATGAAAAAGGAAAGACTGTGATAATCGTAACACACGAACCTGAACTTGCAGAAAATTATGCGAGATTAATTTATTGGTTAAAAGATGGGAGAGTTGATAAAGTTACTAAAAAATATGGAAATAAATGGAAAATTCATTCAAAACCTTCTTGTGGAGAGAAAGTATTTTAACTTCTAAGGGGTAACATTAAAAAAGTTTATAAAGTATTGACTCAAAAAAATATAATGACAAAGAAGGATAAACTTGAGGAGAAGAAGAAAAAGGAAAGTCTTGCAGAAGAGGTTGCTAGGAAAGACTGGTTTAATGTAATTATAACCGACATAGAAAAAACAGAAGAAATTTATGCAGACCCTAGAATAAAAGGGTATATTAGAGATCATCATGAGAAAGTAATTCATACGATTATTGAAGAGTATATTCTTGATGAAGATTCTAAAGATCTTGCTCAAATATACTTTGAACAAGCAAAAATAGACGGAGAAAGAAAAAGAATAAAGAATGTGGAGAAAGAATTAAAAGCACTTGAAAAAATAATTCTTAAGGCTGAAATTCCTTTTACTGTTAAAAAGAGATTTATTTTAAAAGCTGAAGAGCAGATTAATTCGCAAATTCCTCTTGAATCGCGAACAGGGTTTTATGAAATTATTAAAGAGTATTATAAAAAAATCGGATTAAAAAATGATAATTAAAAATTTTTTTATATTAAGTTTTGTATGCTTCCTTAGTTTAAACTTTATTTCTGCAATTTCTGTAAATGCGGACTATATTTCGCTCTATCCTGGAGAAGAAGGTAGAATAAGCATAGAGTTGAAGAATAATAATAATTTTGATACAGAATTTGTTTCACTTGCTTTAAATTTAGAGAAAATTCCATTTATTACAGTGGGAAGTTCAGAAAAAAGTGTAGACGAATTAGATGAAGATGATAAAGAGAAAATAGTTTTTAGTATAAAACCCTCTACAAGTATATCTCCTGGAGACTATGAAATACCTTATGTCTTGAAATATACAAATTCGGATACAAATGTTGTCTTCACTAAGACTGGAAGCTTTGGTATAAAAATAAATGCAAAAACAGAACTTGATTTTTCTGTAGTGCCAAATAATAATATTCTTAATCAGAAAGGAAAAATTACCTTAAAGATAATAAATAAGGGTTTAGGCGAAGTTAAATTTGTTTCTGTTCAAGTTTTTCCTCAAGGATATGAATTGCTATCTTCTGATACAGTCTATGTAGGAAATATTGCGTCTGATGATTCAGATAGTGTAAGTTTTGATGTTTTCTTTAAGACTCTTTCTCCTTCGGTTTATGCAAAAGTAAATTATAAAGATCTGGATAATAAAGACCAATTAAAAACAATAAATATTCCAGTAAATGTTTATACTCCAGAAAAAGCTATAGAACTAGGCTTGCTTAAAAAAAATAATAATCTTTTATACCTTGGAATGATTTTGTTCCTTCTTATTCTTTGGTTTGTATATAGGAAAATTAAGAAGAGAAATAAGAAAAACGGGAGATAAACTCCTATGAAAAAAGAACATTTCTCTCTAGCTTTTAATAATCTTAAAAGAAGAAAACTAAGAAGCTGGTTAACAATTCTTGGAATATTTATCGGCATCGCTGCAGTTGTTTCTCTTATTTCTTTAGGAGATGGTTTAAGGACTGCAATTCTTGGACAATTTGGAGCGCTTTCTGTAGATAAGTTAACGATTCAAAATAAAGGGGCAGGATTTGGTCCTCCAGGAAGCACGGTTGTGGAAAAACTAAATGAAAAAGATTTGGATGCAATTCGAGGAGTAGATGGAGTAAAAATTGTCCTCCCTAGAATACTAAGAATTACGGGAATAGAATATAATAAAGTGCTTTCTTTTGGGTATGTTATAGATATGCCTATGAATTCTGAAGAATTAGATTTAGTTTATTCTACTTTTAGTGCTGAAGTTGAAGAAGGAAGACTTTTGAAAGAAACAGATAGAAAAAAAATTATTCTAGGGAATGATATTGCGGAGAGTGAAGAATTTGGGAAAAAAATAAGTGTGGGAGATAAAGTAAGAATAAATGGATATGTCTTTGAAATTGTTGGAATTTTAAAAAAATCTAGTAGCTTTCAGATAAATATGGTGTACTTTATTCCAAGAGGAGATTTAGAAGAACTTCTTGGAATAAAAAACGAATATGATATGATTATCGTTCAAGTTGAAGATAGGGATAGAATTGAAGAAATATCGGAATCTATTAGAAAAGAATTAATGAGATTAAGAGATTTGGATGAAGGAGAAGAAGATTTTACAATACAAACCCCTCTTCAAGCAATCTCTTCTGTAAATACTATTTTAGATATAATTAATATAATCGTTGCAGGAATTGCAGGAATATCATTAGCAGTAGGTGGAATAGGCATTGCAAATACAATGTATACTTCTATTCTTGAAAGAAGAAAAGAAATTGGAGTTATGAAAGCTATCGGAGCAAAAAATTCAGATATATCTCAAATATTTTTAATTGAATCTGGTTTGCTTGGATTAGTTGGAGGCATTCTTGGTGCAATTGCAGGAATATCCATTGCTTTTTTAGGTGCTGAAATTGCAAATCAGGCGCTTGGAGAAAATTTATTCAAAGTAAGTATCTCTTATACTCTTCTTTTTGGTGCAATCACTTTCTCATTTGTAATAGGAGCACTCTCTGGAGTTCTTCCAGCCATTCAAGCAAGCAAAACAAATGTAGTAGATGCACTTAGAGGATAAAATGAAATCTGAATATTTTAAAATAGCTATAAAAAATTTGTCAAAAAGGAAATTGAGGAGTTGGTTAACTATGTTAGGAATTTTTATTTCCATTGCAACAATCTTCACACTTATTTCTCTTTCTTTAGGATTGCAAGAAGCAGTAAAAGAACAATTTGAAATGCTGGGGACGGATAAATTTTTTATTATGCCAAAAGCAATGATGTCTGGAGGAACGGCTTCTGGAAATTACATGCTCACTGAAAAAGATGTTTCATTTATAGAAAAAAAAGGAGGAATTGAAAGAATAACTTATTACACGATGGGAAATGTAAAAGTTGAATTCAAAGAAGAAATAAAATATCTTGTTGCTATTGGAACTCCTCCTAAAGATATAAAAATATTTTCTGAGGCTGGTTCTTGGAAAGTAAAAGAAGGAAAATTCCCTGAAGATAAAGACAAAACAGGTGTTTTTCTTGGAGCAGATTTTAATAAAGAAAAAATAATTTTTGAAAAAGCGATAAATGTTGGAAATAAAATAAAAATAAATGGAGAAGATTTTAAGGTTGTAGGAATCGCAGAACAAATAGGAAATCCTAGCGACGATAGCAGCATAGTCCTTCCAATAGAAACTTTTAGGAAAATCATGAATATTTCTGAAAGAGTAGATGTAATTCTTATTCAAGTAAGAGAGGGAGAAAATGTAACTGAAGTTTCAAAAGAAATTGAAAAAAATTTAAGAAAGTATCGTGGACTTACAGAAAAAACCCAAGATTTCACAGTTTCTACTCCTGAAGAACTCTTAGAAAGTTTTCAAATAATTCTTAAAATAATAACTGCATTTTTAGTAAGTATTGCTGGAATATCTCTTGTAGTGGGGGCTGTAGGAATTGCAAATACTATGTATACTTCTGTAGTTGAAAGAACAAGAGAGATTGGAGTGATGAAAGCTATCGGGGCAAAAAATTCAGATATATCTCAAATCTTTTTAATTGAATCTGGTTTGCTTGGATTAGTTGGAGGAATAATAGGGGTGATTCTAGGATATTTAATTAGTAAAATTGTAGAAATCGTCGCTGTAACTCAATTAAATACTAATCTTTTACAAGTTGCTGCTCCTTGGTATCTCGTTATTGGGTGTTTGTTCTTTGGATTTGCGATTGGTGCTCTTTCTGGAGTATTTCCTGCAATTCAAGCAAGTAAAACTAACATAGTCGATGCTCTGAGATATGAATAATCTCTTTTCTAGAAAGAGATACAAATATTTAAAAAGACCATCTTTCTTTTTAAGAAATCTAAACTAAAAGAAGTGAAAAAATGGTTAAGAAGTGTATTTATTGTGGTGCTGAAATTTCTGATGATTGTGTAATAGATTTCTGCGATAGATGTGGTGTTGGTGTTTGGGGGCACAAGATGTTCAACAATATAAAAAAGCAAATGGAAGATGCAAGAATGAAAGATGATTTGTGTAGCACAAATATGAATTTTAACAAAGAATTCAAAGGTAACGGTTTTAAACATATTTAGATAGAAGAATTCTTTAATTCTCGTGTAAAAGATAGGTTTTTAAATGAAGTTTTTCTGGATAAATTATCAAAATGAAATCGAAAAACTTAAGAGAAAAAGGTAAATTAAAATTGAGTAGATACTTCCAAGAACTTGAAAAGGGAGACAGAGTTTCTGTTGAAGAGGAATTAGCGCTTCAACCAATGTTTCCAAAGAGATTGCAGGGAAGAACTGGAGTGGTTATCGGAAAAAGAGGACATGCATATATTGTAAAAATAAAAAACCAAAATAAAGAAAAAGAATTTATAATCTCCCCAATACACTTAAAAAAAATAAAAACACTTGTATAAAAATGATAAAAAAGACTGAAATATTAAGCCTCCCGGAAGTTTCTGAATATTTGTTAGAAGAAAAAGAAAAAAATGCTGAGCTAATTGCTTTTATAAAAAAATTTAATTCTCTTAGCCCAAAAGAAGCAAAAGAATTAAGAAAAAAACTTGTAGAGTTAAATCTTATGAAAATGAGGGAAGAACAAATCTCAAAAATAATTGATATGCTTCCGGAAGCCCCCGAGGACTTAGCAAAGATATTTACAGACCTAGGCTTAAATGAAGATGAAAAGAAAAAAATTTTGGAAACAATTAAAGAATTTCAATAAAGAAGATGAAGAAAGAAGAATACGCAGTCATACTAGAATATCTCCCAAATGGATACCCTTTAGAAGGAAAGATGATGCCTTTGGCACAAGCTATTGGTGAAACCAATTTAACTCTTTTGGAATTGGTCCCTAGAAAGGGTGAGAGATTGGAATCTGGAGAGAGAGTTTATATTGGTGAAGGTAAGAGAGACAAAATATATTACATTTTGGGTAGACTCAAAAGAGAAAAACTTACAGAATCTGCAAAAAATCAGCTTCAAGAAGTAATTAAAAGATTAGTTAAAGAGCAGGAACAAAGGTTTCTGGAATTTTTTAACACGGCAGAAGCAATAAATAAAAGAATACATAAGATAGAGCTTCTTCCAGGAATAGGTAAAAAACATATGCAAGAAATATTAAAACAAAGGAAAGAAAAGGTTTTTGAATCCTTAGAAGATATGAAAAAAAGAGTTCAAAATCTCCCAGATCCTGAAAAAGCAGTAGAGAGAAGAATTATAAAAGAATTAACCAATATCGAAAGATACAATTTATTTGTAAACTAAAATGGAAGAGAAAAAAGAAATAAAACACGAAAAAGAAGGCCTCGCCCCAAAAGCAAAAGACGAAGGAAGAATTGTAAGAATCCTTTCTAGTGATATAGAAGGAAAGACTGCTGTGTATGCAGGATTAACCAAAGTAAAGGGAATTTCATGGAGTCTTTCAAATGCTATTTGTAAATCTCTTGGAATAGACAAGAAAAAAAAGATTGGCGCTTTAACTGAAAAAGAAATAGAAAAAATTTCAGAATTTATTAAAAATCCAAAAGTACCTTCTTATCTTTATAATAGAAGAAACGATTTTACAACTGGAGAAAGCAAACATCTTGTGGGAAGTGATTTAGATTTAACAAAAGAATTTGATATTAAAAGATTGAAAAAAATCAAAAGCTATAAAGGATTAAGACATTCTGTAGGTCTTCCATTAAGAGGACAAAGAACAAAGAGCCATTTCAGAAAAAATAAAAAGAAAAGTGTAGGTATTAAAAAGAAAGCTAAAAAATGAAAAGAAAACATAAAAATTATTCAAGACCAAAAAGACCTTTTGAGAAGGTAAGGATTGAAGAAGAAAAGAAGATCAAAAAAGAATTTGGGCTTAAAAATAAAAGAGAAATTTGGAAAGCTGAAGCTAAAGTTAGTTTAATGAGAGAAAAAGCAAAAAAATTAATTTCTGCAAATTCTGAAGAACAAGGTGCTTTTTTCAAAAGACTTCAAAAACAAGGATTTGATGTAAAAACTATTTCCGATGTTCTCTCTTTGGATAAAAAAGATTTTTTAAGTAGAAGACTTCAAACAATTTTAGTTAATAAAAAATTAGCCTTAACGCCAAAACAAGCAAGACAAATGATTGTTCATAAAAAAGTCCTTGTAGAAGGGAAAGCGGTAAATATTCCTTCTTATCTTATTCCAGTTAATTTGGAAAATAAAATAACTTTAAAGGTATTAAAGAAAACAAATAAAAAAGAAGAAAAGAAAGAAGTTGTTGAAGAATTAAAGGAAGAAAACCAGGAAGAATAAAAATGGATAAAAAAAAGGAAGAAATCGCTGAAGTAAAAGAATTGAAAGAAGAATCCCCTATTATTGAAGAACAAACTAAAGAAAAAGCTGCAGATAAAAAGAAAAAAGAAATAGAAGCGGTTTTGAATATATATGCCTCTTTTAATAATACTATTGCCCATGTAACAGATATGTCTGGAAAAACCATTTCAAAAATAACGGGAGGAATGGTAACAAAACATGGTAGGTTGAAAGCAAATCCTACAATTGCTATGTTTATTGCAAAAAGATTATCTGAAGAATTAAAAGAAAAAGGTATTAATCTTCTATATGTAAGAATAAGAGCAAAAACAAGAAACCCTGCTCCTGGTCCTGGAGCAAATGCTATTATAAAAAGCCTTTCAAGAGAGGGTTTCAAAATATCAAATATTTTAGATACAACAAGGTTCCCTAGAGGAGGGCCAAAAGTAAAAGGAGGCCGAAGAGGAAGAAGACCTTAGAAAGAGAATAGATTTAAATAAGCTCTTTTTCCATAATTTAAGATGAAGATAATAGAAAAAAATAAAGAAAAATTAGTTTTTCTTACAGAAATTCATGAAGAACTTGCAAATGCACTTAGAAGATATGTAAATCAAATTCCAGTTGTTGCAATAGATGAAGTTGAAATTTCTATGAATGATTCTCCTCTTTATGATGAAACTCTTGCACATAGATTAGGTCTGGTACCTATTAAAGTAAAGGAAACAATAAATGATAAAACTACTTCTTCTTTAAAAATTTCTTCAAAAAAAGAAGGATATGTTTATTCTGGAGAATTAAAAGGGGATGCTGAAGTAGTTTACAAAAATATGCCCCTTACTATTTTAAAAGAAGGGCAAGAAATAAAAATAAATGCAACTGCTCGGTCTGGAAAAGGAGAAAATCATTCAAAATTTTCTCCTGGATTAATGTTTTATAGAAATACTTTTGATATTAAAATAGAAAAGGATTGCCCATTAGATATTGCTGAAATTTGCCCTCAAAAAATCTTAAAGATAAAAGAAGGAAAAGTCTTAGTTGAAAATGAAATAAAATGTGATGGATGTGAATTATGTTTAGAAAAAAATTCAAAAAAAGGAAGCATAAAAATAGTTCCATCAAACGAACTTCTAGTCACGATAGAATCTTTCGGACAATTAGATTCTCATGAAATATTTAAGAAAACAATAGACTATTTAAAAAAAGATTTGAATTGGGTTCTTAAAGAAATAAAATAATAATTCTAAACCTTTTTATACAGAAGTTTCTGGTTAATTTTATCAAGCGGGAGTGCCGGAGTGGTCAAACGGGGCAGGCTTAGGACCTGTTAGCTTAGTGCTTGCAGGGGTTCGAATCCTCTCTCCCGCATTATTTTTTTCTATGAATATTAATACGATATCTTTATAAACCAAATTATTCTTGAAAAAATACCTGCGAGTTAAAAGCGTAAGCGGGAAGAAGGTTCTTCTCGTAAATTTAACATGACAAAATCAAAAAGTAAAATTGAAAAGCAATTGCAAAGAAAGAGCAATCAAGAATTAGTGAAGACTATTATTTCAATGAAAAAGAAAGAAAAATGGCTTCCTATTGCAGAAACTCTTTCAGGTCCAAGAAGAAAAAGAAAAGCAATTAATTTAAATGAAATAGATAAAAATGCAAAGGTTGGTGAAACTATTTTAATTCCTGGAAAGGTTCTTTCCCAAGGAGAAATCACTAAAAAAATAAGAATTGCTGCTCTTAATTTTTCAGAAAAGACTAAAGAAAAAATAAAAAAATCCGGGGCAGATTATTTAAGTATCGAAGAACTAATTAAAGAAAATCCTAATATGGAAAAAGTAAAAATTTTAAAATGAAAATAATAGACGGAGAAAACGCTGTTTTAGGAAGATTGGCTAGTTATGCTGCAAAAGAAGCATTAAAGGGTGAAGAAATAGCAGTTATTAATTCTGAAAAAATTATAATTACTGGAAATAAAAGTTGGATCAAATCCGAGTTTACTAGAAAAAGAAAAATGGCTGGAAGTAGTCAAAAGGGTCCTAGACACTCTATTTTAGATTATATGCTTGTAAAGAGGGTCATTAGGGGCATGCTACCAAACCATAGAACTGGAAAAGGAAGAGAGGCTTTTAAAAAAATAAAATGTTATAAAGGCTTTCCAGAAGAGTTTAAAGATAAAAAAATAATTAAGATTATTGGAAAAGAAAAGAATAAATTTGTGAAAGTGGAGAGTATTTCAAAATGAATGAAAAAGAGATGGTCTTTTCTGGAAAGAGAAAGAGAGCTGTTGCAAAAGCAAGAATTTCTTCCGGAAAGGGGGATATTAGAATAAATCAAGAAAACTATCAAAAATTAAATTACTTAGATAAATTAAGGATAGAAGAGCCCTTAAGAATTGCAAAAAAAGTCTTAGGAGATTTAAATTTTAATGTTGAAATAATTGTTAGAGGTGGAGGAGAAAAAGGTAGATTAGAAGCATGTAGACTCGCACTTGCAAGAGCAATATCTAATTTTTCAAATTCTGAAGAACTAACTCTTGCTCTAATGAAATATGATAGAAGCCTTCTTATTGCAGACGTTAGAAGAAAAGAAGCCTACAAGCCTGGAGATTCTAAGGCAAGAAAGAAGAGACAGAAATCTTATAGATAATTCTGCATCGGTTTCTAAAGAAACACGCTGGAAGAAAGAGACAGAAGTCTTATAGATAATTCTGCATCGGTTTCTAAAGAAACACGCTGGAAGAAAGAGACA
>CAZUOZ010000007.1:19906-33478 GCA_964621965.1 Candidatus Woesearchaeota archaeon
TCTTATAGATAATTCTGCATCGGTTTCTAAAGAAACACGCTGGAAGAAAGAGACAGAAGTCTTATAGATAATCTGGAGCACTATACATTCTTTTAGTTTGTTTTGATTTTTTATATTTTTCTAAATACTTTGCTCTTGAGTGGAGATATTCTACGCTTCTTTGTGTAAGGGCAGAATTATATTCTGAAAAAGAAGAAATATGTATATTATGAGGTTGAGGATAATTTAATCTTTTTTCTAGAATAAAATTTTTTTCTTTTTTCATTTCTAAAAAGAAAAGAGCACTTTAAAAATTAATAGATAAAATAAAGAATATATTGAAACTTATTCTATATTCTCTTTCTTAACTCTAATTGTTGGATTAATTTTTGTAACAGTATATTTTTTTTCTTTAAATCCATTACCATTTCCTGTATTAATGGCAGGTAATTCCCCTTCCAAAAGATAACCTATGGCAGAAATTCCCGCATCCCTATAGTGATTTATTGCTTTTTCTAATTGAAATTTCCCCTTATTTCTTAGAGAACTTTTTCCATTAGATTTATACTCTACAATCACAACGCCTTTAGAAAAAGGGCGCAGAAAATAAACAATATCAGGTTTTGCATATGTTTTCCCTCTTAAAAAAAGATTCTGTTCTGCATTTGATGTAAAAATTTCTTTTTTTTCTATTCCAAATATTTCAGGATGAAATAAAAGATAATCTATTGTTTTTCTATGAGTGCTCCTTTTCTCTCTGCCCATCTGAGAACAGAAACTCTTTGTTTAAAAAGTTAATAGATAAGAAAAAGATATTTTAAATTACATAATTCCTCTTTTTTCTAGTTTATTCTGAACATGATTAAAAAGAGTTGATGAAACGAGAGGTGTGTGATCCCCTTCATAAATTTGATTATTAAATTTTATTTTCCCTATATATGTAAAATTCTTTAGTATTTTTTTTATTCCATTTACAGAAAAATTATGTTTGAGGGCTAACTTATTTAAACTTATTTTTTCTTTTAAAAAAGATTCAAATATTTCTTCAACTTCTCGAGAATTTTCTGCAGGAACCATCTTCCCTTCAATAATTTTATATCCAAATGGCGCTCTAGACATAAGATTCCCTTGGGCTGCTTTTTTAGCCATTGAATTATTTTTTTTGTTTTTTGTTTTATCAGAATACTTTCTAAAGGTTTCCAAAACTTCTAAATCTATCTTCTCTTCTATATATTTCTTAAAATCTTCTTCTAAATCTGGAGAAAAATGGAAACAAATATCACAAAGAGGTGTTTTGAACTTTTCTTTTAATTTATCTTTATAACCGCATTTTGTGCAACCACTCATATTTTTAACACTCGTTTTGAATTTATAAAATCTGCTAGAAAAAGAAGTTTTTTATACTCCAGAGATGTAATTATTTAATAAAAACCTACCTAATCTAATAAAATTTTAGACTTTTAAAAAGTCTTTACTTTGATATAAAGAGGTATTTTTAATAATGACAGAAGAAATGATTGGTAAAAAGGAACTGACTAAAGAAGAAAAGATAAGAGAAATAAAAAGTAAAATAAAATCCTGCCAGGCAGACTTAAATGGAATTTTCAAAGGAAATGCGGCAATAGAACAAAAAAAACAAATCCTTGAAGATAAATTAAAAGATTTGGAAAAAGAATGAAAGCAATGCTTTTTAAAGGTAGAAATGTGAAGAAAATTATGAGTAAAAAACACTCTGGCAACGGAAGTGGAAAAAAGAAAAATATGAAGGAAGAAATAGAACCTCCATCAAAGAAACAAAATGGTCTCATTAGAAAGTTTATTAATTTATTTGGTAATAGGAATACTGACAGACGTATTAGTAACTCTCTATTACTTATCCATTCATCGCCTGTTGGCTGCCCAATCGGCTATCCTTTGCTTTCTTCTAACAATAACAGGGTACTTCGTTGTTGAAAGTATTGTTGTTGATACTAATTGGCTCCTTATTTTTGTATACTCTTTTGGATGTGCAATAGGCTGCTTTTTGACTATAAAAATTGATGGAAAAAGAAGAGAGAAAAAAGCAAAAAGAAATAATTAAATCCAACCTTTTTCTTTCATTTTGTATTGAACCTGTTCAAACAGCTGTTGGTTGATTAAAACAGGGTGTTGACCTTGGGATTCTTTATGTGCAAATTTTACTTTTCCCATATAAGTAGTATTTTGTAAGAGTTTTTTTACTCCTGCAGTTGTAAGATTATTTTTTTTGGCTAGTTGTGTCAAACTTATATCTGAATTGAGAAACTCTTCAAAGATTTCTTTTATTTTTTCAGAATTCTCCCCCAAGACGAGTTGTTTATTTACTAATGCATAACCCCTCGGAGCCTTAGTTATAAAACCTCCTTCTTTAGCTTTTCTTTCCATTCCAAATTTAGTTCTATCTCCAATTATATTTCTTTCAAACTCTGCAAAAGCCCCTATAATCTGAAACATTAGCTTTCCAGAAGCACTAGCCGTTTCAATCTTATCTTGTAAAGAAATAAAATCTATTCCCCACTCCTTTAGCTGATCTATAGTTAGAATAAGGTCTTTTAGGCTTCTTGAGAATCTATCTAGTTTGTAAATGAATATTGCGGAAAACTTCTTTTCTTCTGCATCTCTGAGCATTTGCATCATTTCGGAGCGATGCTTCATATCTTTGCCAGACTTTCCTTCATCTCTATAAATTTTGTAAATTTCATAACCTAGAGCTTTTGCATAGTTCGCTAGAGAATCTTGCTGGGCATCTAAAGAAAATCCATGTTGAGCCTGGTCCTGAGTTGAAACTCGAACATAAATTGCTGCTAAAGGGCGTGCTGCGATCATTTTTCCTCTTTTAATGTGTACTTAGGGTATATTTTTTCTAGTTCACGACAACTTAGGGTGCCCTAAGTATATAAATTTAACGAAAAAAAGTAGTAACAATATAGGTTGTACGAAGTATTTGTGAAGAAAATGTGAAGAATGGAAAAAATTTAATCTTTTCTAAAATAGGGGGAATGATCTCCTTTTTCTTCTAATGGATCAAATATGTGTTTCTCATTAGATTTAAGCGACCTCTCGCTAGAATGTCCAAGAACTATTTTTTTGTGTCCTTTGCACTTAGGTGAGCTTTGTATACAATTACCTATAAGTTTTTGTAATCCTTTAATTGCATCTTCTCTTTCCCAAGAGGAAATTTCTTCTTTCCCGCTCAAAGGACTGAAATTCACATGTATTCCTTCTTTGCAAGATTCGGGATACAAAATTGCTAGTTCTGTAACTCGTTTAATCACTCTAGCAAAATTGGGTTGAAATCCAGAACTTTCCAAAATTGCGTGATGTGTTTCAGAATCATAAATTCCTACGGCATAACCCTTCTCTGCTGCACTGTTTATCCCAATATAGGACTTTTTCATATTTTTGTTTGATTTATATTATTAATAAATATTTATATAAAAAGGGACAAGTTTGCAAGAAATTTTTTTATCAATTCTTATTTTGGGAATTTTTTGTTCACTAAGGTTACCTTTATTAAAACTATTTATTATAAATATTTTTTAAATTAAAATCTATCATTTTCATCTCTAAGCCATTTAGAAGTAAAATAGATTGATAAGACGCATAAGAAAGTAACTAAAATAGAGGCTAAGATGCTCAAAGAGGCCGAATTTTTAATATGAGTAAAAAAACTAACTAGATCTAAAGAAATATCAAATATTGTTTGGCGCCAAGTGAACGCAATTGTGAACCCTAAAGTAAAGAGGATAAGTGTTCTAATTTGTTTTCTAAATTCTTTTTTGAAAGAAGCCCCTTCTACAAAAAGACTGGAAAAACTCTTTTTCATTCTACTTTAAATATTCTGCAATTTTTAAAGCTTTATTTAATTATTTTCTCTTTATTTTTTTACTCTTTTTTTACAAAAAACTGTTTCTTATAAAATAAACCTTTTTAAACAAGCTGTTTATGGCTGTTTATGGCTGTTTAAACAGGCTGTTTGCCCAACTTTTTTATAACAAACAGCTTGTTTCTTAGGTGTAAATTCCTTGAAAAAGAATTAAAAAATTAAGTGTTAATTTTAGTTATTTTTTATAAAAAATGAAAAAGAACGACGGAAAATCAAAAGGTTTTTAAATACCTTTTATCTGTATAAAATATGTTTGGTTTTTTTACTAGAAAAAAAGAAGTAGAAAAGATAAAAGAGGATACAAAAAATAGTTTTGAATCTGTTAAAAAAGATATAACTGCTGTAAGTGGATGGATTAAACACCTTGATTCTGAAAAAGAAATACAAAAAAAAGATATAATTGATCTTAAAGATGATTTGTCGACGATTAAAGAAGAATTAGAAGGGTTAAAAAATATTCTTTCTATGATGAATGAATTAAAAACAAACAGCCTGTTTAAAACACCTAATAAGGTGTTTAATAAACAAACAGCTGTTTACCCTGTCCAAACAGCTGTCCAAACAGCTGTCCAAACACCAAATTTAAGCCAATTTTCAATAACTGAAAGAGCAATCCTATTAGTACTATTAAATAGCGACATGAAATTAAGTTATGATGATCTTGCAACAATGCTTCAAAAAGAGAGATCTACTATTAGAGGCCAAATAAATGCTATAAAACAGAAAAGTGAGGGTATTATAGAAGAGTCTATAGAAAGAAATGGTAAAAAAAGGGTGTTTATACCTGAAGAAGTGAAGGAAAAACTACTAAAAAAACAAAAAGTGAGAGTTAGGAGTAAGTCAAATAATAAAAATTGATTAAAAAATAGGTTAAAAAAGATTAAAAAATACTCAAAAGTGAGATTTAAAGTAGTATTTTTAAAAAAATTGGAAAAGAAGAGGTAAAATGTAATAAAAATGAGTCTTAAAATCCTTTTATTTAAAAAATAGGGAAAAGTGTGCAAAGTATAAGAAAAAGGATGTTTGTATGTATAAGGGAAAATATAAAAAGTGAGATAATTAAATAGATATTCGGTTAACGGATTAAATGATTTTAAAAGAGGTTTATATCTCTCTTAAAAGAAGTATTGTGGATAAACTCGTTACTTTTTTTAAGTTGGGAGATATTTTGAGTTGAATTGATTTATTATTTATTTTTATTTTATCGACGAGTATTCCTTTTTTAATTAGTTTTCCTACATAGTCTCTAATTGAACTCTCAGTCAATGAAAGCTTCAAGGAAATTTCCTTATAGTTAGTCTGTCCTTTTTCTTCATCTAATTGATATAGTGTGGAAAATACAAGAAACTCCTGCTCTGTTAACCGTTTAAATTTAAGCCTCAATTCTTTCTTAAGGCTATCTAAGGAATCTATTGCCCCTGCAGCAACAATAAAAGGATCTCTTTCTTCCGAAGCTTCTTTTTTGTTTAAAAAAGAATTTGCATCCTCTTCTTTAGAAGAATCTCTTTTAAAATAAGTCTGTTGGTTTGTCTGTTGGTTTGTCTGTCTGTCTGTTGGAACCCCACCATTTCCTATGGAAATAGGCTTATTTTGGGCTTTTTGGGCGTTAAAAATAGATTTATCTGTTGGGTCTTCTATATTTTGTGCTGGATTGTTTTTATTTTGTGTTGGAAGCACCCGATTCTCTTGAATTTTAAATGCTTGTTTTGAAATAGTAATGAGTTCCTCAACGAGACTCTTTAAATCTTCTATATCTTTCTTTACAAAAAACAATTCTTCTTGAAGAGAGTAAATATCTTGCTTAACTTTAAAAAAAGCTTCTTTTACCGAATCCATTGTTTTTTAAGGAATACTTCAATATAAAAAGATTGATGTTCAAAAAAGATAATAAATTATTTCATTAAATTTTTATTAAATCCTTCTTGTTTTTGTTTATATATAGAATAGGTTATATCACTTATTCTCCACCTTGTTCTCCTTAAATATTCTTTTCCAGAAGAATTCTTTTTCACTTCAGACACAAATCCTTTTTTCTTTAAAGAAATTAAGAGATTTTTTATAAACTCTTCATCTCTAGCCATTTCTTTTGCAATATGGGAAGTATATTCTTGTTTTGGGGCAATAGAATATAAGAAAGCTAATATTTGTTCAGAAACCTTTTCTCTTTTTTCATCAGAAAGCCTCATATAGACAAGAAGAGTTTTTACTCTTTTAAATATATTTATTTATAATAAAACTAATCTTTTTTCTTACCTTTTAAAGAAGGAATGTTTATGTGTAAAGGAATATTAAGTTCATCCTCAAGTTCTAAAGATTTTATACTTGTTTTTCTTAAAATAATATTAAATACCGCTAATTTAACTTCTTCTGAAATATTTTTATTCTCCCATTCTTTTAAAATATTTTTTGCCTCTTTTGAATCTACCAATAATAAAATATTTCCAGAAAAAGATATTGAGGCTATATCTGGTTTATAATCTAATTTATATAAGAATTTAAATTGAATTATTTCTTCGTCTTTTTTGAATATATCTGATTTTGTACTTAAAATCTCTTCTATTTGTATATTGTTCTCTATCTTTAAATCACTAAAATTATTTTCTTTTCTTTCAGCGTTTATTTTATTTATATTAAATCCTATTAATTTCATATTATCAAATCAAAAATATTCTTTTTAAATATTTGTATTAAAAAATTATATTAAATCTTCTTCAGAAACGACCACAAAATCACCTATTGCAATTATTGAATTAAAAGGTAATAAAAGATCATTTGAAGGTGTTTTTTCAAGATTGAGGTTCCTTGTATAAGGTGTTGATTCTTTTAAAACTAAACTTATTAATTCACCAGATCTTGTTTCAAAAGTTATATCTCTTACAAAACCTAATCTTTTTCCTTCTTTGGTAACAATCATCTTACCAAGAAGAGAACTATAAATTTTTCTCTCTGTTGTTTGCATACTTAATGATTGAATAAAATTATTTATAAACTTTTCTGTATAAAAAGAGTTATTATTTTTTAAAATTAATGGCACACTCACCCCTTAATTTCTTATAGAAATATTTATAAAGAATTTTTTTATTTTTTTATTTTTTTATTTTATTTATAAATATTTATATTATATATTATATATATACTCTTATTTTTATTAAATTTTAAACAAATTTTTATTTTTTATCAAAATTTAAATGAAATCAACAATTCCATAGGAAAATAAGGTGTTGTATTTTTAAGTAGTTATAATTATTTATATAATAATTTTAATTTTTATTCTCGAATTCATTCAAATAAATAATTTTTCCATAGGAAAAAGAAGTGTCTGAGTAATTTAAATAAAATAAATAATAATTTAATTAATAAAATAAAAAATAATTTTTAAAATGGTAGAATTAAATAAAATTTTTGAAGCTTTTGATAAAAATTGTATCTTTAAAGATAAATCTTTACTTCAAACAAACTATCATCCCAAAACAATAATGCATAGGGATTCTCAAATAAAACAAATTGCTTCTATTTTGGCCCCAGTTTTAAGGGGTGAAAAAACAAGTAATTTATTTTTATATGGTAAAACAGGTACAGGTAAAACCCTTTCAATACAATATGTTAAAGAAGAACTTTTGAAAAGAGTTTCTAAAGAAGCAAATTTTAAGTTAAGAATAGAGTATTTAAATTGTAAAATGAAAAAAGTTTCAGATACAGAGTATAGAATTCTTGCAGAAATAATTAAAAAATTAGGTGTGGTTGTTCCAGCAACAGGTTTACCCACACAAGCAGTTTATAATAAATTTATAGATGTTATTGAGAGTGAAAAGCAATTAATTGTTTTAATTCTAGATGAAGTAGATCAGGCGGTTAAGAAAGAAAATGAAAATTTTTTATATAATCTTACAAGACTCAATTCAGAACTATCTAAATCTCAAATTTGTTTGGTTGGAATAAGCAACGATTTAACATTTTTAGATACTCTTGATCCAAGGGTTAGAAGCTCTCTTTCAGAAGAAGAGATAGTTTTTCACCCTTATGATGCTGTTCAACTTAAGGAAATTCTTTCTGAGAGATGTGAATCTGCGTTTAAAGATAAGGTATTGGATAAAGGGGTGATTTCAAAATGTGCTGCTTTTGCAGCAAGGGAACATGGTGATGCTAGAAGAGCACTCGATTTATTAAGGATTTCTGGGGAACTAGCAGAAAGGGATGGTTCTAAACAAGTACTTGAGAAACATATAGATGAAGCAAATATGAAGATAGAAAGAGATAAGATTCTTGATGTAATTAAATCGGAGCCAAAACAATTTCAATTAGTTTTAAATTCAATTATACAACTTTCTGAAAAAAAGAAAAATGAACCTTTTTTTACAGGAGAAGTTTATAATTTTTAT
This sequence comes from Candidatus Woesearchaeota archaeon, assembly GCA_964621965.1. Taxonomy (GTDB): domain Archaea; phylum Nanobdellota; class Nanobdellia; order Pacearchaeales; family GW2011-AR1; genus CAZAGO01. The sequence goes on from CAZUOZ010000007.1 coordinate 28,169, forward strand.
CAAGAAATCTGCCAAAGAAATAAAATAGAAGTTTTAACCCAAAGAAGAGTAGGAGATATAATTCAAGAATTTGATATGCTTGGAATAATAAATGTGAGAGTTATTTCAAAAGGGCGTGGTGGAAGGATGAGGGAAATAAAATTAGTTATTAGTAAAAATATTATAGATCAAGCAAAAAAGATTATAGAAGATTCATTAAATTATCTTTAGTGTTTAAGTTCCTTTTATTATATTCAATGGAATCAAGAGAAATTTTAAAATATTGTATAGAGAAAGGGCTTCTTTTAGATAAAGAGGTTTTGAAGATTTTTAATGATTCTTTAATAGACTCAGATTCTGCAAAATTAATCTTAGATAAACTAAAAAATTACACAAACCAAAAAATTCTTACTAAGGAATTTTTATTTAAGAATAAAAGCTATTTAGATAGTATTTTTTTAGAATTGCCTAAGGAAAAGCAAAAACATGCGGAAATTTTTAAAATTAAACTTGGCCTAAACATAGAGATTTCTAAAGAAGTATCAATAGAGGTTGGATTAAAAGATAAAGAAAAAGTAAAAGAGAATTTTTTTAATGAAAATCAAGCAAGAGTTCTATCTTCTTTTCCTATCTTAAATAAAAAAATTGATGTTAAAGATTTTGTTTTGTATTTAAGAAATCGCCTTTATGAAATGAAGAAAGTTTTACAAGAGCATGTAGAAATGAAGAATTTAGTTTCTATAAATAAGTTGTCTAGTACGAGGCAGTCTTTTTCAATAATTGGTTTGGTTAGTGGAAAGAAAGTAACAAAAACAAAAAGCATACTTTTTGAGATAGAAGATTTAACAGGAAAAATGAGGGTAATTGTTACCCCAAATAATCAAGAACTCTATAAGAAGGCAGAAGAAGTTTCCTTGGACTCTGTTTTGGGTTTTAAGGGTTTTGGTAATAATGAAATTCTTTTTGTAACAGATATAATTTTTCCAGATTGTTTTATCACTGAAAGGAAGCATTCTCCTTCTGAAGAGTATGCTCTCTTTATAGGAGATTTACATTTTGGTAGTAAACGTTTCTTGGAAAGCAGTTTTTTAAAATTTATAGATTATTTAAATGGAAAAGTTCCAAACACACCTGAAGTTGATAAAATAAAGTATCTTTTCATTGTTGGGGATTTAGTTACAGGAATTGGGAATTACCCAAATCAGGAAAAAGATTTAGTTTTATTTGATTTAGAAGAGCAATTTTCAGGGGTTGCTAATCTTTTAAAAAAAATCAAAAAAGATATTAAAATAATTATTTGTCCAGGAAATCATGATGGAGTTAGGCTTATGGAACCTCAACCAGTTTTTGATGAAAAATATGCTTGGGCCCTTTATGATATGAAAAATGTTTTGTTGGTTGGAAATCCTTCTGAATTAAATATTGGATTTAAAAATAATTTTCCTGGGTTTGATGTTTTGGTTTATCATGGTTTTTCTTTGCCTTATTATGCGGGAAATGTTCCTTCATTAATTAAAGCTAGGGCAATGAATCAACCAGAACTAATTGTAGATTATTTATTAAAAAACAGACATTTAGCACCAACCCATTCTTCCGTTCAGTTTTTTCCATCTGAAAAAGATTTTCATTTTATAAAAAATGTTCCAGACATAATCGTTACAGGACATATTCATAAAAGTGGAATTTTTTATCATAATAATATTTTAGGTATTTGTGTTTCCTCTTGGGAGGGTTTAACACCATATCAAGAAAAATTTGGAAATACCCCAGACCATTGTAAAGTGCCTATGCTTAATCTGAAAACAAGAGTTGTAAAAATTTTAGATTTTGAAGAACAGGAAGAAGAAATTAGTTTAAAAAAATGAAAACAGAACAATATTTCAAGAATCTTAGAAAGGAAGTAGATAAAATATATTCTCTTTCTGAAGATGCAAGAGGAAAAGGTTTGGATCCAGTAAAAAAAGTAGAAATTCCTCTCGCAATGAGTATGGCTGAAAAAGTTGTTGGTTTAATTTCAACGATTTATCCTCAAATGATGGGTTCTGGAATAGATAAAAGAATTTTAGATTTAGAAAAAGAGTACGGAAAACTTCATACCACTGTTGTTTTTAAAATTGCGGAAGAGGTTGCAAAACAAAAATTTTGTAAATTTTCTTCTGTTTTAGAAGCAATGGATGCAGGAATAAGAATAGGTTTTGCATATACTACTTTAGGGGTTGTTTCTTCTCCAATTGAAGGATTTACTGGTTTAAAAATAAGGAAAACAAAAGATAACAAAGATTATATTGAGGCAAGTTTTTCCGGACCTATAAGAAGCGCTGGAACAACAGCAAGCTGTATAGTTTTAATTTTAATTGATTATCTTAGAGAATTATTTGGATACTCTCCATACGATCCTACCGAAAATGAAATAAAAAGGGTTGTTGCGGAAATATTTGATTTTCATGAGAGAATAACGAATCTTCAGTATATGCCCACCGAAGAAGAAATTCTTTTTTTAGCAAGACACCTTCCAATACAAATTGCGGGAGAAGCGTCAGAATCTTTAGAGGTTTCAAACTATAAGAATCTTGAACGAGTAGATACTAATTATTTGAGAAGTGGTTTTTGTCTTATTCTTGCAGAAGGTCTTGCTCAAAAAGCTGCAAAAGGATTTAGACTCTTAAATCAAGCAAAAAAAGATGGGATAAAATCTACAGGTTTTAATTTTTTAGAAGAATACATAAAAATTCATGAAAAAAGAACAGTAGGTAAAAGTGAAGATGGGCCTCCTACTTATATTAAAGATTTAGTTGCTGGAAGACCTGTTTTTGGACACCCTTCTAGATCTGGAGGATTTAGATTTAGATATGGAAGAGGTAGGACATCTGGTTTTAGCGCAGCATCTCTCCACCCTGCCACTATGGCTATCACAGAAGGGTTTATTGCTATGGGTACTCAATTAAAGATTGAAAAACCTACAAAAGGTACAGCCGTTACTAGTTGCGATTCAATTGAAGGCCCAATTGTAAAGCTTTTAAATGGAAGCGTTAAAAGATTAGATGATAAAAAAATTGCAAAAAAAATCTATCCTGAGGTTGAAGAGATTCTTTATTTAGGAGATATTCTATTTCCTTTAAGTGATGTTGTAAATAGAAATGCAAAATTGATTAAACCAGGATATGTAGAGGAATGGTGGTATTTACAATTGAAAGAAATGGCTTTTTCTTTTGCAGAAAAAATTAATTTTCTTGATGTTTCTTTTGAACAAGCAATAGAATTAAGTGAAAAATATAAGATTCCCCTTTATCCTAAATATATTTATTATTGGACACAAATTTCAAAAGAGCAATTTTTAGGTCTTCTTGACTGGCTTAGGTATTCTAAGGTAGATAAAAAAATTATTTTGCCCTATACTCGTACAGATAAGGAGAAATTTTCTCTTGGAAAAAGGGCGCTCGAACTAATTGGATTAGAGCACGAGGTAACTATAGAAAACGTGGTTATTTCTGAAGAAGAGAGTAAAGCTTTTTTATTGAACCTTGGAATTTCTTTAGAAGATTTGGATAAGGAAAAAAATCTCTCTTCTTTTTTTGATGTTTCTAAATATAATTTAGATATGTCTGTTTTGGAAATTTTAAATTCCTTTTCAAAATATGAAATAAAAGATAAAGCGGGCGATTTTATTGGTTCTCGTATGGGTCGTCCAGAAAAAGCAAAACTAAGAAAATTAATTGGTAGTCCAAATTCTTTATTCCCTGTTGGAAGTCAAGGAGGAAGATTAAGAAGTGTACAATCTGCTTGTGAAGCAGGTTATTCTAGAAGTGATTTTCCTCTTTATTATTGTAATTCTTGTAAAAAAGAAACAATATATCCCTCTTGTGAGATTTGTGGAAAAGAGTGTGTAAAACAATTTTATTTTTACGATACAGGAGATATTTCTTTTGAAAAAAAATCTTCTATTTCTGAAAAAGAGGGAACACCATATAATAATCGTTCAATAGATATACCCTATTATCTCAAAAATGCCAAATCTTTTTTAAAATTAGAAGATTCGGAAATGCCTCCATTAATTAAAGCAATTCGTGGAACTTCTTCAGCAGAACATTTTGCAGAAAATCTTTGTAAGGGTATTTTGAGAGCAAAATATAATCTTCAAGTAAATAAAGATGGAACGATTAGATTTGATGCTACAGAACTCCCTTTAACTTCTTTTAAACCAAAAGAAATTTCTGTAAGTGTTGAAAAATTAAAGGAGTTGGGTTATGATAAAGATGTTGATGGGAAAGAACTAGTTAGTGAAGAACAAATAATAGAACTTATGCCTCATGACGTTCTTCTTCCAAGTTATACTGAATCTCCAGATGAAAGAGCAGATGATGTTTTCATAAGGGTTTGTAATTTTATAGACGAGCTTTTAGTTCGTTTTTATAAGATGAAGCCTTTTTATAATGTTAAAAAAAGAGAGGATCTTGTTGGAAAACTAGGGGTGTGTATGGCGCCTCATAATTGTGCAGGGGTTGTTTGTAGATTTATAGGTTTTTCAAACACCCTAGGTTTATTTGCTAGCCCCTATATGCATGCAGCAATAAGAAGAGATTGTGATGGAGATGAAGCCGCACTGATGCTTCTAGGAGACGTTCTTCTAAATTTTTCAAGAAAATTTTTACCAGGGCATCGTGGAGGAACGCAGGATGCTCCATTAGTTCTTAACTCAAAAATAGACGCAGGAGAAGTAGATGATCAAATTTTAGATTTTGAATTTCTTAAAGAATATCCTTTAAGTCTTTATACCTTAGCAGAAAAAAGAGAACACTCTTCTTTAGTAAGTGTTAATACTGTTAAAAAAATTCTTAAAGAGGGAAAAGATCCTTTCATAAATGTTGGATTTACTCATGATACTTCAAATTTTAATGAAGGAATTTCTTGTTCTTCCTATAAACTTTTAGCAACAATGCAAGAAAAAGTAGATCATCAAATGAATCTTGTAGAAAAGATAAGGGCAGTGGATACATCAGATACCGCTAAATTAATAATTGATAGGCATTTTCTTAGAGATATAAAAGGTAATTTAAGAAAATTTTCAACTCAAGGGTTTAGGTGTGTTGAATGTAATGAAGTTATGAGGCGCCCTCCCCTTTCAGGAGTTTGCCCAAAGTGTAAAAAAGGAAAAATAATTTTTACAATTCATGAAGGAGGAATTAAGAAATATTTAGAAATAGCAATAGAACTTACAAATAAATATCAACTTTCAAATTATATAAAACAGAATTTAGAGCTTACTAAAAGATACATTGATAGTATTTTTGGAAAAGAGCAAGAGAAGCAAGAGGCTTTGGCAAAGTGGTTTTA
>CAZUOZ010000008.1:0-28472 GCA_964621965.1 Candidatus Woesearchaeota archaeon
GTTAAAGGATTCCATGCTGCAGGATCTTCTTCTATGTGGCATTCAGTTATGCCTATTCCTAAAAAATTTCCACCCACACCTGTGGGAATAGCATGAGCGCCTGAAATTGTACTTTGATACCCTTTAGGCAAATCTGGCCAATTATAATGCTTTCTTTGCCAAATTACTCTTTGATTTATTTTGCATCCAAGAATAAGCGCTATTTGAACTGCTTTTTCAACAGCAGTTTTATTTGGAAGCATTGGCTTTGCACCTGGTTGTGCAGTGCATATCTCACAAATATTTGTATTTGGGTTAAAATATTTTATTCCATGATCTGCATTACAATCACAAAATAATTTCTCTTTTGTAAGAATATAACCATGGATCTCTAACCCAATCTTTACCATAATTTAGTTAAAGAGAAAGCGTTTATTAATTTTTGTAAAGATTTAATCTTCTTTCCAGACAGGAAGGATATATTTAGAACCTTTTTGCATTTCTTTATTATCGTTTAAATCTTTGTAAAACCCTCTTAAATCGCTTCCATCAAAGTTATTTAAAAAAGAGTATTTTTCTGTATCTTGACTAACTATTCTTGAATAACTATCATAGGGTTTAGCAATATATTCTTTTTTACCAACTTGATATTTTTTTAAATTATTAAAAGATTCCTTACTCTTCTCTTCTAATTTTCTTTCTAAAAAATTTGATACTCCCCCTTGTTCTAAAAGATATTCAATTCCACTTATTAATGAAAATCCAAGACCGGCTCCAAGAACCACGCCTGTCGTTTTTAAAAAAGTTCTTCTATTCATTTCTTTTTTACTTAATCCTTTTTCCATAGGTCTTCTCCTAATGCTTTTTGATAGTATTCGAACGTTCTATTTTTTTCGTATGGACCAGATATCTCCAAAAATTTTTGATATATAAGACAACTTTTCTCCCTCATCTCATATCCTACAGGATGAGTGCAAACTTCTTCATATTGCTCCAATAAATTTTTTTCTGGAACACCTTCTTCAAGACGTTTATTCATCTTTATAATATCTGGGCAAAAAGAAGAAAACCTACAAATTTTATCTTCGAGTATTCTTCCCTTATTGTCTCTTCCATAATGAAAAGTTCTCTTTGAACGATCTCCGCCTATCCTTAATATTTTTGTCATAATTTTATTATAAAATTATTATTTATAAATCTTTCTATTTGTTACAACTTCCTTGTAGTAACTATTACAAATAAAGCATCATTATATTTTTATACCTCCTTATTTTTTGTTCTTCATGAATGAAAAAGCAAACGCAGGAGACAAGATAAAAATAATTCTTTCTAAAGAAGAATACGAAGGAATTCTACTTGAAAGTCCTTCTGAAGAAAAAGGAATACTCCTATTAAAATTAAGCTCGGGTTACAATATGGGCTTCAATAAAAAAGATATCTTTGAAATTGTCCTTCTGGAAAAAGCAAGCACTCCAAAAGAAATAGAAAAAATAAGACAAAATAAAGAGAAACCTAATATCGCAATGATCATTACGGGAGGGACTATTGCTGCTCGATTAAATCCTAGAAAAGGTGGCGTAGATTGGCTTACAAGCCCTGAAAGTCTTTTTAAATTCTACCCGCAACTCTTCGAAAAAGTAAATGTAATTAAAATAGAAGTTCCTTTCATGAAAGCTTCAGAAGACATGGACTTTAAAGACTGGCAAAAAATAGCAAAAATAGCAGAAAACCTGCTTAATGATTCTAATATCAAAGGAGTAATCATTACTCATGGAACAGATTTTTTACATTACACAAGCGCTGCTTTAAGTTTTATGTTAAAAAATTTAAACAAACCGGTAGTTTTAACTTATTCTCAGAGAAGTATAGACAGAGCAAGCAGTGACGCTAATTTAAACTTACAATGTGCTACTTTAGCCGCTATATCTGAGATGGCAGAAGTAATGATAGTTGGACACGCTTCCCAAAATGATGATTTTTGTTATGCAATGTCCGGAACTAAAGTTAGAAAGATGCATTCTTCAAAAAGAGATGCTTTCCAAATAATAAATTCTGCTCCTTTTGCTAAAATCTTTCCAGATAGAATAGAAAAAATTTCTGATTATAGCTTAAGAAATAACCGAAAAGTAAAAGCAGAGGTAAATTTTGAAGAAAATGTAGCCCTAATTAAATTTTATCCTGGGCAAAATCCAGATATCTTAGACTACTATCTTAAAAAGAGATACAAAGGAATTATACTTGAAATGGGAGCACTAGGACATGTCCACAGTAAAAGGGCTAGAAACTCTTGGACAAATAAATTAAAAGAAGTTCAAAATAAAGGAATGATTGTCTGTGGGGTAACTCAGTGTATATTTGGGAGAACAAATCCTTTAGTTTATTCTAATGGAAGAGAGATGCTAGAAACAGGAATTATTTATTTAGAAGACATGCTAGCTGAAACTGCACTTGTAAAATTAGGATGGGTTCTTGGACACAAAGAATGGGGAGAAAGTAAAGAAATAGTAAAAGAGAAAATGTTACATAATTTTTCAAAAGAGATAAATAAAAGGCTTTTATAAAATTTTATCAATAATTTTCTATATTTTTTCGTAACCTTCTGGTGTTTTTAAAAAGTGATAATTATTTTTATTTAATCTTAAATCCTTTAAAGCATAAGTAAAAATTTCTTTATCATTAGAAATTATTTTTTTGAATCCTTGATCTATAGGATTTTTTTCACTATTTAAAATGTCTTTTAAAAAATCTTCAATATTTTTTCTTTCCTGAGCTAGAAAGGTTAAAAGAGTCCTTCTAGTTTCTGGATCTTCTTCCATTAAAAATTTTCTTTCTTCTTCAGTTAACTCTTTATTTTTCATTGGTAACTTTAAGTTTTAGCATTTATAAAAGTATCTTTTCTAAAAATCAGACAATTTTATCTTTTATTAAGAATTATTTTTTCTATTCTATTCAGGTGCTCTTGAATATGATTTATCTCTCTCTCTGCCTTTCTATCTAATTTATAATCATATTCCATCCTTGTCCTATCAATTTGATTTTGTCTATTTTGACTCATCAAAATAATCGGGGCCTGTATTGCAGCTAAACAAGATAAAATTAAATTCAAAAGTATAAATGGATAAGGATCGAAAGACTTCCCTCCTGAAGAAATTACTAAAAAATAACCATTTATTAAAATCCACAAAAAAAGAAAGAAAGAAAAAAAGAGTATAAAATTCCAACTTCCGGCCCATTTTGTAAGATTATCTGCAGCTTTCTGTCCAAAAGTTCTTTGATGCTTAGAAAAAGGAACTCCTTTCTTTAATATGCTTCCTTCTTTCATATACAAAATAGGTAAAAATGTTTTATAAAATTATCCTTTGTTAAAAACTATGTTCCTTTAAAGTAGTTACAAAAAGGAAGATTTATATAGTTTCCAAATCTATTTGAAATATGACAAATAATAAAAAAATTGCAATAATAAAACAAAAAACTTCCTATTTGGAAAAGCAGAATATTCAATCTTATTTTGAAAAAATTATGAGAGTTGCTAACAAAACTAAAGCAGAGATAATTATTGGGCCAGAGCTCTCTCTATCTTCTTCAATAGAAATGGTGCCTTTATCTTATTTAAAAGAAAAGATTGAAGATTTCTCAAAATGTTTGAAGGGTAAACTTATATTGCCTGGAACCGGACTTGCTTATGAATCTGAAACTAAATCTATGTATAACATTGCTCCAATTATGTTTAAAGACGGTTCAATAAAATATGTTCAAAAAAACTCTTCTCATATAGAAGATTTAATTGCTGAATCAAGAGGATTAAATTACAAAAGAGGGAATCTTCAAGATAGAATTTTTTCAAATCAAAAAAATGGAGAAAATTTTGCCGTAGAAATATGCAGAGATCACGGAATAGGAAAATTAAAACAATTTTCAATTCCAAATATGAATTTTCAATTTATACTAGCAAATAATCTACTAGGAATTTCACCTGAGAAAACTTTTGTTGAAAATGAGGGAATTGTGATTCTTGCAGAAGGAGAAAAACCAAAAAATTCATGGGCATATAAAAAAATAAAGGGAGAACTTCTCCCATTGAGAGGAAACGAAACTCCAGAATATATTTTATTCAACTAAGATGAAAGAATTACACCTTCTATACAATCCAAATACTAAAGAATATTATTTTAGTAATGCATCTAACCCATATACAAATGGAGATAGACAACCCATAAAAAAAGAAACTCTTTTGAACTCACTTAAATTGAAGGTTGATTCAAAAAGGAAATCTCTTTTAAACCTTATAAATGTGAATGAAAAAATTGAAAAAGAAATATCCTATCTTTTTGAAAATTCTAAAATTATTGTAAAAAGAAAGCTCGATAAAATTTAATAAACCCTTTTTGTTTAATTTCCGTATGGAAACTAAAATAAATTATTCTGAAATAGGGTTTAAGTCTGGATTAGAAATTCACCAGCAACTAGATACCCACAAATTATTCTGCGAATGCCCTTCTTTTTTAAGAAAAGATGAACCTGATTTTACAATTCAAAGAAAGCTTCATGCAGTTGCTGGAGAATCCGGAAATATTGATGAAGCGGCATCTTATCAAGCTTCCTTAAATCAAAATTTCTTTTATCAGGGATATAATAATACTACTTGTCTAGTTGAATTAGATGAAGAACCTCCCCATGAAATAAATCAAGAGGCTTTGAAAATTGCATTGCAAATCTCTCTTCTTTTAAATGCAAAAATTGTTCCAATAGCCCAAATAATGAGAAAAACAGTTATAGATGGATCAAATACAAGTGGATTCCAAAGAACAGTTCTTATTGCAAAGAATGGGTATTTGGAGACATCACAAGGAAAAGTAGAAATTGAAACAATCTGCTTAGAGGAAGACGCTGCAAGAATTATCTCTAGAGAGAAAAATAACTCATATTATAGATTAGACAGATTAGGTATTCCTCTTATAGAAATTGTTACTGCTCCAGAAATGAAAACTCCTGAAGAAGTCAAAGAAGTAGCGCTTCAGATAGGAGAGATTTTAAGAAGTTGTAAAGTAAGAAGAGGTATTGGCACTATAAGACAAGATGTTAACATTTCAATAAAGGAAGGAGCAAGAGTTGAGATAAAAGGATTCCAGGATCCTGCAATGATGATTGAAACAATAAATAAAGAAATATCAAGACAAAAAACGCTTATTTCTAAAGGAAAAAAAGTTGAAAAAGAAGTTAGAAATGCACTCCCCGATGGAAGTACAGAATTTTTAAGACCTATGCCTGGATCTGCAAGAATGTATCCTGAAACAGACTTATGCTTATTAAAAATTCCAAGAGAAACAATTAATGAGATTAAGAGAAATTTGCCAAAATTGAGAAAAGAAATAGAGAACGATTTGAGAGCAGAAGGATTAAATGAAGAAATGATAAAACTTCTATTTAAAGAAAACATGCTAGAAGATTTCAAAGAATTAAGTTTTGTTATAAAAAATCCAAATTTAATTGCAAAAGTTCTCCTTATTTTTCCAAAAGAAATTGCAAGCCATTCTAAAAAAGATATTTCAAAAGTTAGAGAAATTCTAAATAAAGATATTCTCATTTTTATTCTAGAAAGTTTAAAGAAGAAAAAAATAAATGAAAACCAAATCAAACAGGTTTTAGAAAGAATAATAGAAGGAGAAGATTTTGAAAAAGCGATATCCTTTGAATCAGAGACAGACTCGATTGAAGAAAAAATACTTAAAATTATAAAAGAGAAACCTGGACTTGCTATAAATGCATATATGGGGATAGCCATGAAAGAATCTGCTGGAAAAATAAGTGGAAAAGAAATAGCAGAAATTATTAAAAAGCATGTTAAATAAGAAATACTATGGAAAAAGAAAAAAAATTATTTAATTCTTGTGAAAAGAGAATTTTAATAAAAGACTTATTTTCTTCAAAAGAAAAGAAAATAGAAATTGCTGGATGGGTTCATAATTCTAGAGATTTAAGTAAAGTTAAATTTCTTATTCTAAGAGATATTTCCGGAATAATCCAAGTAACTGGAATAAAAAATGAAACTCAAAAAGAAATTTTTGAAATGATGGATAAAATACCAAGAGAATCGGTTGTTTATATTTCTGGAGAGTTGAAAGATTCAAAACAAGCGCCTGGGGGAAAAGAGGTTTTACCTAGCAACATTCTTGTTTTGAACTCTTCAGAAGAGCTTCTTATTGACGTATCTGATTTTTCTAAAACAGAACTTCCAAAAAGACTCGACTATAGATTTTTGGACTTCCATAGAAGAAAAACTCAAGCAATCTTTAAGATACAAACAGAGATTGCAAACTCTTTTAGAGAATACTTCTATAATAAACAATACATAGAGTTACAACCTCCTTGTGTAATAGGTACTTCAAGCGAAGGAGGAACTGAATTATTCCCTGTACAATATTTTGAAAAGAAAGCATACCTTGCCCAATCCCCTCAATTATACAAGCAAATGATGGCTTGTTCAATGGAAAAAACATTTACAATTACGCCTGTATGGAGAGCTGAAAAACATAACACTCCAAGACACATAAATGAAATAAGACAAATGGATATAGAATGTGCTTTTATGAATCAAATGGATATAATGAAAGAGTTAGAAGAAGTTATGAAACACATAATTTCAAATATTTTAAAGAAATGTAAAACTGAATTAGAAATACTTGAAATAAAAGATCTTAAAATTCCAAAAGGAGTTTATCTTCCTTATGAACAAGCAATAAAAGAAGCAGGAGGAAAAATTGGAGAGGATTTTACTCCAGAACAAGAAAGAGTCCTATGTAAAAAATATCCTGGAGAAGTTGTATTTACCCATTCCTGGCCAAGTTCAATTAAACCTTTTTATATTATGCCAAAAGACGAAAATCCAAAATCAGAATACAGCGAAGGCTTCGATGCTCTCTATGGAGGAATTGAAATTTCTAGCGGAGGACAAAGAATTCATATTCCTAAACTTTTAATTGAAAGACTAAAAGCTAAAAAACTAAATCCAAAAGATTTTAAAAATTATATAGACAGTTTCAGGTTTGGAGCTCCTTTTCATAGTGGATGGAGTATTGGTTTAGAAAGATTGACACAAATTGTATGTGGATTAGATAACGTAAAGGAAGCCACAATGTTTCCTAGAGATAGAGACAGATTAAATCCATAATTAATTCTCAGAATGAAATTACTTGGAACCCTCCATGGCAAATTAAAACTTCCAGCTTTTTTTCCAGATGCAACTTATGGAAGAATAAGGTCTATAAATATAAACGACCTAAAAAAAACTAAGACTAAAGGATTAGTTGTAAATGCATACCACTTATTCAGAGGAAATCTCTTAGAAGAAATACAAAAATCAAAAGGCATTCATAACTATATAAATTTCAAAAAACCGATTATTTCTGATTCTGGAGGATTCCAAATTATGTCTCTTATTCATAAAAATTCTAAGCTTGGAAAGATAACAGAGAAAGGTGCTTCTTTTGTTATTGATGGAAAAAAGTTCATTCTTACTCCAGAAAAATGTATTGAAATTCAATTAAAAATAGGAAGCGATATAATTATGTGTCTTGATGACTGCACAAAACCGGAATTAAAATATGAAGATCAATTAAAATCGGTTGAAAGAACAATTCGATGGGCAAAAAGGTGCAAAATCCATTTTGAAAAACTAACAAAAAAAGAAAACAAAAAACCCTTACTCTTTGCAATAATTCAAGGAGGAGAAAGCAAAAGGCTAAGAAAAAAATGTGCTGAAGAACTTTTAAAAATCAAATTTGATGGGTATAGCTTTGGAGGGTGGCCTGTAAAAAATGGAAAATTATTAAGAGAAATTTTGAAATATACTTCAAGCCTAATTCCAGATGATTTTCCAAAATATGCTATGGGTATTGGAAAACCAAGAGATATTCTCGAATGCGTAAATATGGGTTATAATCTCTTTGATTGTGTTATTCCTACTAGAGAAGCGAGGCATAAACGCCTTTATATATTTCATAAAAATTATAAAAACAAACTTGAAAAGTCTTTTTCTTTTCTTAAAATAAATCTAAAATCAGAGAATAATAAAAAGAAAATATCGGAATTTTGTAATTGTGAATTATGCTCAAAATATAATCAAAAAGAATTATTTGAAATGTTCAAAAAAAATCCTGAAAATGCAAGAAGACTTTCAACAATCCATAATTTAACATTTTATAGCACTCTTTTAGAACGCTTAAAATTCTCTTAATTAACTTTTTAAAATAGCCATTCCTCCATAAGCTATGGATTTTTTATGGAGAAAAGTTTCTAAACAGGAAAAAGAAGATATTAAAAAACAAGCAAAAATTATAATTGATAATTTTTCTAACAATCTTTTAAAGTTAAATCTCACTCTTGAAGAGCCTATAATTGAAAGGGATTCATGTCAAAGAGAAGAAAAAGAAGGCAAAGAAGAAAGAAACTTCTCAAAAAAAATTATGTTTGAAAATGCTAAAGAAAAAAATAAGGATTTTATTATAGGAGAACGCAAATCATGGTAAATAATAAACTTATTTTAATTATGGGAATATCTATTATTATTTTAATTATTTTAATTATTTTAATTATTTTTATTTATCTCCATGCAGGGGGAAATTATTGGACACGAGACTCAAAAGGGGTTTGGATTAAGCATGGAAACCCGATTAAAACTCCAGAAAAAGTATTGACTCAACAAAGGATTATTATTTGTGCTAAAGACTTATATTCCAAATTCCCAAAAGATAATATTTCAAGTCAGTGTCTCGGCTCTTGTGATGATTATGCCGTAGATTTCGTTAACAATCCAAAAATTGAAGAAGATAGTTTTGAAAAAAACTTATGCGAATCAATTGTAAGAGGGCAACTCACAAAAATTATAGAGATGGACAAAGACGGAAACATCATAATAATGAAAGGATAAAAATGGAAGAAAAATTAAAAAAATATCTTGAAGAGATTGAAAAGAACAACAAAAAAGGAAAGAAAATAAATGCAATTCTTCAATTGAGAGATAAAAAAGAATTAATTGAAGAAGCAAAAACCATAAAGAAAAAAATAGATTGTAAAAAAGCTGGAAAACTTGCTGGAAAAATAATTGTAATAAAAGCGAATATAAATGTGAAAGGAATGAACTGTTCTTGTGCTTCAAAAGTGTTGGAAAAGTATATTGCTCCTTATGATGCTTATGTTATAAAAAAAATAAAAGAAGAAGACGGATTGATAATAGGGCTTGCAAACATGGACGAATTTGCCTGTGGAGGTTCTGGGGAAACTTCTGCTTTTGGAGTAACACAAAATCCTAAAAAAATAGGTTTTATTCCTGGAGGCTCTTCTTCTGGAAGTGCAGCCTCTGTATCTGCAGGATTCTGTGATATGGCCTTAGGAAGTGATACCGGAGGAAGTATAAGAAACCCTTCAAGCCATTGTGGAGTAGTTGGAATAAAACCCACTTATTCTTTTGTCTCAAGAGCAGGACTTATTGATTTAAGTATGAGCTTAGACCAGATAGGAACTATTGCAAATAATGTTGAAGATGCTGCTCTCTTACTAGAAGTTATTTCAGGTAAAGATAAAAAAGATTCTACAAGTCAATCTTCTTCAAAAATAAATTTAAAAGAGTTAAAAAACTCTCCAAAAAAAATTAAAATAGGACTTCTTGATTTAAATATAAAAGACAAAAGAATACAAACATTAATTAATAAAAAAGTTGAGGATGTATCTAAAAAATATAGCTTCGTATTTGAAAAAATAAAACTGAAATATATTGATTTAGCGGTTGAAACATATTATCCTTTAGTCTATGTGGAATTCTTTTCTGGTACAAGAAAATTTGATGGAAGAAGGTACGGAGAAAAAATTGAAGATGCTGCTGGACCAGAAGTTTTAAGAAGAATTCTTGGAGGAAGCGAAATTACCAAAGCAGAACACGCTGGAAGATATTATAATTTATCCTTAAAAGTTAAAAGTTTGATTGAAAAAGAATTTTCAAGAGCTTTTGAAAAATTTGACTGTATAATTTCTCCAGTTGTCCCAAGACTTCCACATAAAATAGGAGAAAAAATATCTGTAGAAGAAATGTATGATTATGATGCTTTAACTATTCCTTCAAATCTTGCAGGAAATTGTGCGATAAGTATTCCCGCGGGAGAGATTGATGAAATTCCAGTAGGAATGCAAATAATGTGCAATAAATTTCAAGAACAAAAACTATTACAAATAGCATATACTTTTGAAAAAAAGATATAAAAATCTTTAAAAACGTTCCTTGATTTCTCAAATTATGAAAATAGGAAAAGTTGATATTTCTTGGTTAGGGCATTCTGGAGTTTTAATAAAAAATTCAAAAATAATTTACATTGATCCTTATGCTATAAAAAATGACTCTGAAAAAGCAGATTTCATACTTATAACTCATAGCCATTATGATCATTGCAGTATTGAAGATATACAAAAGATTATAAAACCTGGAACAAAAATAATTCTTCCCCCAGATTGCCAAAGCAAAGTAACTCGATTTAATTTTCCAGTGCAGATAGAAAATTTTGAACCAGGACAAGAAAAAAATTTCGGAGGAATAAAAATTGTTTCTCTTCCAGCTTATAATATAGGAAAATCTTTTCATTCAAAAGAAGAATCTTGGTTAGGCTATCTTATAAAAATGGATGATGTACTTATTTATCACGCAGGAGATACTGACTTAATTCCAGAGATGAAGAATCTTACTGGACATGGACAGTCAAAGAAAGATTTTGTGGCTCTTCTCCCAGTTGGAGGAAGAGTTACAATGAACTCGGAAGAAGCAGCAGAAGCAGCAAAAATAATAAAACCCTCTTTAGCCATTCCAATTCATTATGGTTCTATTGTGGGAAATAAGGAAGATGCAATGGATTTTTTAGAGTTTTGTGAAGAAAACGGAATAAAAGCTGCAATTCTAGATAAGATTTAAATTCTTGTTTCTGTTGAATTATTTATGTCTCAAGATTTTTTTACACAAAGAAAAAAAGCAGTTTTATTAAAAATAGACAAATCATCAAAACAGAGCTGGGATAAAAAAATAATTTCTCTTTGTAATAAAATAAATTCAAAAGAAAATTATTACACAACTTCTTCTTGTTCGGGAAGACTTTTACTTATGATTTATCAAGAAAAAAAACAGGACGATTTATTCTGCAAAGTTTATCATAACAAAGTTTCTTTTTCCAAATTTAAAAATGATTTAAAAGAAGTTTTAAATAAATACAAAAATAAAAATATAAAATTCAAACAGGACCCACCTATTCTTCATATTGCGTGCAAAGAAATGAAAGATGCAAAAGAATTATATGAAAAAGCGAAGATTGCAGGATGGAAAAGAATAGGTTTAGTTTCTTGGGAAAAAAGAATAATTTTAGAATTAAATTGCACTGAAAAATTAGAATTTCCCATAATCGAGGGAAAAAAAATTTTAGTTAATGAAAAATTTTTAAAAATAATCTTAAAACAAAGCAATTTTAAAATAAAAAATGGTTGGAAAAAAATAAAAAAGCTAGAAAATATAATAAAATAATCTTTATTTTAAAAAAAATATCCTCTTTTTTGAAACAAAATATATTTAAACAACGCTATTGTTGTTTACTATTAGAATTAGGGATCTCCCCTTTTTCTTGACAGAACTGAAAGGAGGTTTAAAAAATGGTTTTAGATTTTGCAAAGGAAGCAATTCAGAATACAAGCACTCATAGCATTAATTTTGACGAACTTAAAGCAGGAAAAGCAAACATTAAAGTTATTGGATTGGGAGGCTGTGGATGCAACATGATTACTTGGCTTTATAACAAAGGAATCAATGGAGCAACAGTTTACGGTGCTAATACAGATGCCTTACACCTGAGCGTTACCAAAGCTGATGAGAAAGTTCTTATTGGTAAAGAGTTAACAAGAGGATTAGGCGCTGGAGGAAAACCTCAAAGAGGAAGAGAGGCAGCCAAAGAGGCAATCGTAGATTTGAAAAAAGCAGTCGGAGGAGCAGATATGGTTTTTGTCCTTGCCGGTTTAGGAGGAGGAACAGGAACAGGAGCTGCACCAGTAGTATCTCAATTAGCTAAAGAAACTGGAGCTGTTGTCATAGGTGTTGTAACGATGCCATTCGAAGCTGAAAAAGCGAGAATTGACAAAGCAGAATTTGGCTTAACTGAATTAAGAGAGACAACAGACACTTGTATAGTTCTTGATAATAACAAACTAGTAGACATTGCAGGGCAATTGCCAATTGAGCAAGCTTTTGCAGTGGCAAACGAGTTAGTTAGTACAATGGTTAAAGGTATTGTAGAAACAATTACTCTACCAAGTTTAATCAATCTTGACTACGCAGACGTTTCCTCTATTATGAAAGGAGGAGGAGTTGCAGTTATTGGAATTGGAGAATCAGATGCTACAGATCGTGTTAACGAAGCGGTAAAACAAGCCCTTACACATCCTCTACTTGACGTGGACTACCAAGGCGCTAACGGAGCTTTGATACACATTACATGTGGACCTGATTTGAAATTAGAAGAGTTCGACACTATTGGTAGAACTGTTTCCGATAATTTAAGTCAAGAAGCACAAGTAATAATTGGAGCAAGAATTAGCAAAGAGTTCATTGGTAAAGTAAGAGTTATTACTATCATGACTGGTGTTAAGTCTCCTTATGTTTTAGGTAAAGACTTGGAAGATCAAAGTCTTCCTAGAGCTAGAGAGTTTTCAGATCTTGGTATTGAGGTCTTGAGATAATGCTTGATATGCTTAAAAAATAGGGTTTAGATTTTTTTCTTTTTCCTCCCGCTCTTTTGCGGGAGATTTTTATTTTTTCTCACGCAGTTATAACTCCTCCACCAAGAACTTTCTTTCCTTGATATAATACGATTGCCTGTCCTTCTGAAACTCCTGTAATTGCTTTATTTAATTCTATTTTGAACTTGCCTTTATCATATATTAATTTTGAAGGCAAAAGTTCCCCCACTTGTCTTATACGAGATAAAACTTTTATTCTTTGTTTTGATTTTTCTTTAAATTTTTTCAAATCTTCGGAGATTAAATAAAAATCTTTTATGATTATTTCTTTTTTATAAAGAATAGGGTGCTCTTGAGGGGCTGCAATAATTATATTTTTTTTAACGTCTTTTTTTGCAACATACCATCTGCTTATATTTCGTTTATCATCAAATTTACTTTTGTCTATATCTATTCCATATCTAGGGCCAAGTCTCTGTCCTATAGTATAATAATAAATTCCATCATGTTCACCAATTTGTTCTCCTTCTGGATTAAGAATTTTCCCTTTTTTTTGAGGAATTCTTTTTTTTAAAAAATCCTTAAGATTTATTTTTCCTATGAAGCAAATCCCTACTGTGCCTTTCTTATTATAATTGGGGAAATTATTTTGCTTTGCAATTTCTCTTATCTGAATTTTAGTATAATTTCCTATTGGAAAAAGAGTATGACTCAAATCCTTTTTTGATATTCTATAAAGAAAATAAGATTGATCTTTAGATTCATCTTTTGCACGATAAAAATTATTATTTTTTATTCTTGCATAATGTCCAGTTGCAATGAAATCTACTTTTAATTTTTTTGCGGCTTTCCAAAGCAAAGGAAATTTAATTTTTTGATTACAATCTACGTCAGGATTTGGAGTTATTCCTTTTGAATAAAGTTTGAACATCTCATCAACAACTTGTTCCTTGTATTCCTTTTCAAAATCAAGGGTAATCAGAGGAATATCTAGTTTTGTGGCAATTCTCGTAGCCATAAGTCTTTCATCTCTCCATGCACAATCTCCAGTCAACTTATTTTTAGTATCACTCCAATTTTTCATAAAAGCTCCAATTACCTCATAACCTTGTTTTTTAAGAATAAAAGCGGCTACACTAGAATCAACTCCTCCAGACATTGCAAGAAGAACTTTTTGCTTTTTCATAAACTAACTAAAAAGCATGAGATTAAAAATCTTTTTTTAAGATATAGAATTAATCAAAACTAAAAATTTGCTCTTACGCCCTCACTCTATAAGGAGAGTCCATTTTTTTCTGTTTGTATTTATTAAAATACAAAATATTATCTAAATCGGTTTTTCTTTTAGAAGAAGATTTAGAAAATTCATATCCTATTGGAAAGAATGCCTCAACTTGAACTTCCTCAGGTATTTTAAGTGCATCCTTTACGAGATACTCTACAAAGTATCCCACCCAACAAGTTGAGAGCCCGACTTCCTCTATCTTTAATAAGAAATTTTCTATAGCTGCTCCTACTTGTTGTCTACAAAATTTTTCTGAAAACTCTGGATAGGCATTTAACATTCTTGTAGAGTCTGTACAAATAACTACAACAAACTGAGCTTGAGAAATAAAAGGTTGTTGGGCAGCCTCAGCAAGTTTATTTATTTTTTCTTTATCACTGACTAAAATAAATCTAGGAGTATATATTCCTCCAGCCATAGGAGCATATCTAGCAACATCTATACACTCAAGAATAACTCTCCAATCAGGAGTCTTGCTATTAAATTTCCTGACACTCTTTCTTTGTTTTATCGCCTTATCTAAATCCATTACCAAAAGATGTATTTGATGTTTAAAAATATAATGATAGAAAAAGAACGTCCCGGAGTTAAAGACTTACCTTTGAATTTGGATTTCTTTAACTCCAGTCCGTGCTTCGCACGTCCCGGAGAGGACTCGAACCTCTGGCATCTTGATTAACAGTCAAGCGCTCTACCGACTGAGCTACCGGGACTTGTTTATTTTCCTTTTGCTCAGGCGGTTGGCGTTAGCCTTTACTGAACTGAGCTACCGGGACTTGTTTATTTTCCTTTTGCTCAGGCGGTTGGCGTTAGCCTTTACTGAACTGAGCTACCGGGACTTTATTGAATAAAAAATAAACCTTTACGTTGTTTTTAAAACTTATTCTTCTATGTGTTTATCTTTTAGTTTCTTTTCAAAACTCTCTTTTAGACCTAAATCCTCAAGAGGTTCAACTTTTGATTTTTCTAATGAATGATAAACATTCGATTGCTTTGAACCCCGTATAAGAGCAATTATACTTTCTCTTGCAAATTTAATATACTCTGTGGGGCCAATAATACCAACATGATTTCCATTTATTTCAAAAAAACAATTTGAAAGATCCGACAATGTCTTAAGAGTTTTTCCCCCTTTCCCAATAATTCTTCCTCTTACAACTTCTAAATCTTTTCTTGGAGTGTATTCTTTTATATCTATAACTTCAAAATCAAAATCTTCTTTTTTAATTAAGGTTGCAACTCCAAAAGGAAATCCAAAATCAAGAGCATCTATAACTTTTTCAGCCACAAACTCATCTTCTGGCTTCCCTTGTAAATAAATTTCTTTTCCCCTATTTCGTACTTCAACTTTAGTTACTTTTTCTATTTCTTCTCTAGATTTTATTATCCTTCCAGATTTTTCAGATATTATTTTTTTCATATTTTTTATAAATTTGTAACCATTATAAGTGTTTTGATATAGAAATTATTTTAAATTCCACTCTTCTATATTAATTATGGGAGAAGACCTTGAAGTTTCCTTAGAAGAAATAGTCTCTTTAATTAAACTTCCCCCCCTTACAAGAGAATTTTATAATGGCTCGCTCATACTAATTTCTTCAGAAAAGAAAAAGTTCAAACTATTGAAAAAAAACTATGAAGATTCTTTTAAAAAAATAATTTCCTCTAAAAATACAGATTTTTCTATAGAATTTAGACACTTTATAAAAAGATATGACTATTTTTTTGGAGAAGAAGTATTTAATGTTATGAACAATCTTAATAAAAGAAGTATAGAATATATTGTTGGAACTTTAAAATTTGAAGAAA
Organism: Candidatus Woesearchaeota archaeon; assembly: GCA_964621965.1. Lineage (GTDB taxonomy): Archaea > Nanobdellota > Nanobdellia > Pacearchaeales > GW2011-AR1 > CAZAGO01. Next base: position 15,830 of record CAZUOZ010000008.1, read on the forward strand.
ATATGAAAAAAAAAGAGCCTTTTGTAGCAAAGAGTCTCCCTGAATATACTCATTAATTTTAGAATTCTTTTATATCTTTTTGAAGATAATTTTTTTCTCTTAGCCACGCAACCTGATTAGGACGATATTTAAACAAAACATCCCCTTTATTATTATCTAAATCCCAAGGCTCAATAATAACAACATCATTTGGTCTTAGCCAAAGATTTCTCTTTAATCTTCCTGGAACTCTACAATTTCTAGATTTTCCATCGAGACAACTCACCATCATCTTATTTCCTCCAAGCCTTTGTTCGATAATTCCTATTACTTCTTTTCCTCTAGGAAGCTTCACTCTTGTGACTTTATTCTCTTCATTTTCTTCTTCAATCTCTCCTTCAGTTCTATCCTCAAACTCATTAAATTCTTCTGGCATTTTTATTTTTTGATATTTTATAGAAAGGTATACGTTTTATAAAGATGATGATTAGAGCAAGACTAATGCAAAAGGAATTCCCTGTATCTTCTTAATTGAATCCTCCCCAATAAGTCCTTCTTTTAAAGCGATATTTATTGAATTTTCTCCAACAATATTAAAGGTTGCATCTTCTTTAGACATATCACTAATTATTTCTACAAGTTCATCATCAGATACTTCTCTTCCCTTAAAAAAAGATTCTTTTACTTCAAGCTGAAAATTTTCCTGCTCAAATTTCTTCCCAATTAAATCTGAATCACAAACCGCAACAGTGTCTCTATAAGATTTTATAATATTAACAAACATCAAAAAATAAAACAATAAGCGCTTATAAGTTTTATTAGTAACCTTTTTTTGCGCCGCTCTTAATAGCTTTTTCCGCATTGTCTTTGGACATCATTGCACACATAACGGTCCCACAATCGGGGCATTTTCCCTTAGCCATATATCCGCCTTTTTGGGTCTGGTTTATGACTGCATCCTTCATCTGTTGTCCTTTCTTTTTGCATTTCACACAATAAGCTTCAACCATTTTTTTACCTCCAGTTTAATTACCTTGAAGATCAAGGAGTATTTTTGAAGTTTTCGCGGTTTTTAAAGTTTCGTAATTAAATTTTCTTTATATTTTACCAACACTATGTTTAGCTCCGCATGCTAAACAATGAATAAAATTTATTCTTTCCTGCCTTACTAACTCGGTATCAGGTTTTCCACACTCTTTACAAAGCACAAATTCTTTGATGTATTGTTCTATTTTTAGAGCCACTTTAGAACTTGGAACCTTCATATTCAAAACAAGTCTATCTCCTTCCCTTTGTCCTGATACAGCTATTTCCTTGAGTATAAATTTTTGAAAATGGTCTGGTTCTCTTCTTATATATGTGGCTATTTGAAAAAAATTAGTAAGGATTGTTTTCCTACCTTCAAAATGCCCCTCTATTTTTGGCATTTCAAATCTTTCTCCATTACTTTCAGTCTTTTTTATTTGACTATATGCTTGATTTAATAATTCTTCATAATTACCCATATCTTAAATTCAAGAGAAGAGTTTATAAATGTTTTAGGATTATAAAATGTATGAATCTCAAAAATATTGCAATAGGAATTGCAATTATTATCTTGACTTCTTTTGTTACAATTTATGGAATTGCACTTCTCTATTCACAACCAGAATACAGCTCTTTTTGCCAAGAAGTCAAAACGGCAGAAGTTATAGAAACTGAACAAAGATGCTTAGACCTTGGAGGACAATGGAATTCTTATGAATACTCTCCTAAACCTGAAGGAATAATGGGATACTGCGATAGAGATTTTACTTGTAGACAAGATTATGAAAATGCAATAAAAAAACATTTTAAGCAAGTATTTTATGTTGCTCTTCCTATAGGTATAATTGTAATAATTATAGGTGCTATTTTCTTTGGGCTTGAAAGCGTTGGTGCAGGATTAATGGGTGGAGGAATAGTAACTTTAATTTATGGCGCTGGAGGATACTGGCAGTATGCTGAAAATCTTATGAAATTTTTACTTTCACTTGCAGGTTTAATTGTAATCATTTACTTTGCTTATTGGTTTAATAAGAGAAGTGAAAAGAAAACAAATAAAAGAAAAAAGTAAATTATATTTTCTAATAAAATTTATCCTAGATATCTAACTTTTCCAGGACGAGGCTCAAAAATTATTCCATCCTCAAGTAGCTTCTGAACTTCCTGAGTTATTATTGTTGGAGAAACTTCTGGCAAACCCATTATAATTTTATCCATTTCTATTCCTCCTGCCTCTTCAGAATTTTTTATTGTCCCTAAAATTTTATCTTTAATTGCGACCATTTGCTCTCTTCCAAGACTTTTTACACTCTTTTCATTTTCCTTTTCTAATTCAAGCTTTCTTAAAAGAAGATACTTTGCATCTTGTTCTCTTATTATTTCAGGAGCGATATAAAGTTCATTATTCCAATATCTTAAAACTCCTATTACTACTACAGTCTGCCCTTGATTGACTCCTCCAAATTTTTTGGCATCTTCTCCAAAAACTTTCAACCTTATCTGTCCTGAACCGTCATCAAGAGTAAAAAAAGAATAACTTTTTTCTCCTTCTCTCTCAAATTTTTCAACAATATTTCCCACAATATTTACTCTTACAATTCTTTTCTCACCTATCTCTAAAAAAGAAAAATTCTCAGAATTATCTATTATAGGTTTACCTATTAAAACATCACCTACTCTTATTTTAAAGGCAATATTTCTTTTAAATTGTGAATCGACCATTATGAAAATTCTCCTGAATTTTTATTGGACTTCAGTGTTACCATTATGAAAATTCTCCTGAATTTTTATCCACAGCAAAGCGAGGACTATATGAAAATTCTCCTGAATTTTTATCCACAGCAAAGCGAGGACTATATGAAAATTCTCCTGAATTTTTATTATGTTTTAAATAAGCCATTTGATAAAAAATATAAGGGTTTTTTAAACATTTAGGGTTTTTTACTTTCCTAAAGATCTTCTTTAAAAATGGATTTATCCATCTACTCTTTGGACATACCCTCTTCTAGGTTTGAATATAACCCCATTACTATTTAATTTATTTAACGCATCCTCTATTTCATCTTTAGTTAATTTCCCTTCCATCTCTTTTTCTATTTCTTCTACTGGAATTAATTTTCCAACTCTTCCTTCAAGTTCATTTATTACATCTCTCACCATAAAAACTTTATTTCTCTGAGCTGAGGAAATCTTTCCAGAGATTTTATCTATATCAAAAGTTTTAGATTCATAATCATATCCAACCTGCATAAGATAATACTTCATAATTTCTATTGCTCTCTTTGCATCATCTATACTTACTTCAGGACTTAACCTTATTTTTGCAGATGCTTCAGACATTCTTACGAGAGCTTGTAATTGTCTCGCAGAAATAGGAATTGGTCTAAGAGCACTATCTGAAGAAACTGGTTTGTTTCTTAAATCTACATAAAATTTTTTTAATTCATTTGCCGCTTCATCAGTTATCCTTGGTTTTATTTTCTGTTTTGAAAAAGCGACATACTTTCTGAATAAATCTTTATCTACAATAGAACTCGCTCCTTCTTTTTGATGTTCACTTAAAACATGCGTTGCAATTTTTGAATCTTTTTCTTTGTCAGGAATATCTCTTAAAGTAAAAATAATATCAAACCTGTTTATAAGTGTAGGAGGTAAATCAATTTGTTGAGCAACAGATTGATAAGGATCAAATCTTCCAAATTTAGGATTTGCTGCTGCCAAAACAGAAGTTTCAGAACGAAGAGTTGCTTGAACATTTGCTTTAGAAATTGTAACTGTTTGCTGCTCCATTGCCTCGTGCATCGCACTTCTATCTCCAGGATCCATCTTTTCTAATTCATCTATACAAACTAATCCTTTATTTGCAAGAACCATTGCCCCTGCTTCTAAACTCCATCCTCTCAAATATTCATCTCTTACAACTGTTGCCGTTAATCCTGCGCCAGAAGCAGATTTTCCTACTACATATCTTCCTTTTGGAGAAATATTAGCCATAAATCCAAGAGTAACGCTTTTTGCAACACCTGGATCCCCTATTAAAAGAATATGTATATCCCCTCTACTCTTCTGTCCATCTAGATGAACTTTTTGAACTCCCCCAAATAATTGTAAAACAAGAGATTTTTTTATTTCAGTATATCCCCAAACACTTGGTGTAATACTTTTTGCAAGTTTTTCAAACACTTCTGGATCTTCAGCTAGTTCTAAAATTTGTTTTTCATCTTCTTCAGTAATATTCACTTCCTCATAAGTTTCTTCAAGAGGAATGATATTGTTTGTCTCCACTGCTAATTCAAACCTTGTTGAAAGCCCACCAGTAGCAAGAGGAACTGGAACCTCTTTTAAAACACCGATAATTTTTATTCTACTTCCAGGAGTAGTTTTCTCTTCCATTTTTGGTTCAACTAAATCTTCTTTAACAAAAATGTTTATTCTCTTAGGTTGCTCTCCTCCAGAGAGAGATTCTGGAGCTTCTTCCACCACTAATCTCTGAGTATCAACCATCTCTTTGCTTATCTGTCTAAAGCCTCCTCTTCTTCCACAAGAGCATCCTGTAGGCTCTCTGAATTTTTTTTCTATCTGAAGAACAGAAATAACTGTTCCACAACTCGGGCATTCAAATTTAGCATTTACAACTTGAGGTCTCACATCAGATGCTTGCCTTATAATTCCCTCAATAACAATCAGCTCATTCAAATGTTTTGAACGTATATTCCTTACTTTCATTTCCTGACTTTTAGGAAGATTGAAAAGTCTAACTCGTATACTTTTAACTAAACCTGACTCTTCCATAGCTTCTTCTATTAGACTTAAAATCTCTTCAGGATTGGAAAGAATTTCTTCAGAAAGTTGCTTTGAAAACTCTGAAAGCTTCATAAAATCAATATAAACTGCATTTTTCCCTTTTCTTAGAGAGTCGCCTATATCCTTTTTATAAAAATCAAAGAAATTTTTTGCTTCAATAATTAAATCTTCATTTCTCGGCTTTTTAGAATCTTGTCCAGCCATAGAAATTGAAAACAGAGTCTGTTTATATTAATTTCTATATGTATTTAACCAATTTTAAAATAAAATTAGTATTTTTAAGTGGTTAATTTGCTCCTATTTCTCGTAGTTTTTCAGAGCATTCTTAACATTCTTAAGAAGAGAAGTCATACTTGATTCTAGTTGCTCTTTATTCTTTGTTCCAGTACAAACAAGCTTTCCATTGCTAAACAAAAGAAATGTAGCATTTGGTTCTATTAACTTGTAAACCAACCCTGGAAATTGCTCTGGCTCATACTCGGTGTTCTCCATTTCAAGAGCCAAAAAATTCAAATTAAGTTTCAAGTTTATTGTTCCAGAAGCAACTATATTTTGAACCGTTATCTTTGGAACAGTAGTTATATTAACATTTATTTTTTTAAGTTGTTTTATTACGGCCTCTATTACTTTTCTTACTTGGGCAATTGATTTCGTTCCAGTACAAACAAGATTTCCTGAAGAAAAAACAAGGACTGCTGATTTTGGTTCTTTTACCCTTAAAACTAATCCTGGAAAGGTTTCTGGATTATACTCAGTATTTAATTGCGTTCTAGCAAGTTTAGTCAAAGGAATCGGTTTTCCTAAAGAAGTTGTTGCAACTATATTTTGAATCTTGTAATCACTTTGAGACTTAGTCATTCTTCTTTTTAAAGCAAAAACTCCTTTATAAAGCTTACGAGGAAGAACTAGAACATATTATTTTTTTTTAAATCGCTTTTCTACATACTCTACAAGATTCTTAGATTCTATTTTTGAACTTGAAGGACCCGCTCTTATGTAAAATTCATCCATCCCTTCATTCTTTAAAAAAACAGGTTTTTCACTTTTAAAACAATTTATTCTAGCCAGCATTTTTCCTTCAATATCTATAATACTAAAATCCATAAGGGGGATATTCTCATTTCCTATTTTTTGTCGTATCAAACTCATAAGATGAAGTGAAAATTTATCCTTATTTTCAAATCTATCTTTTTCTATTCCAATTATCTCTCCATTATCATTAACCCCTATTATAAGTGTTCCTCCTTCTGAATTCAAAAAAGAGACAATTGTTTTAAGAACAGAATATTCTACTTTTTTGTCAATTTCCCCTGTATGAAGATTAACCCTTAAGGTAGATTTAAATTCAATTTTTTCTTTTTCCCCTTCTTTTATTTCTTTCAATATTTTTTCTTTTAAATCTCTCTCAGAAAAAAGATGAGGATTTGCATTCTTGAATGCCTCAACAAATTTATAAAAAACCTTTTTATAACCGCTCATATAAATATAACCTACTATTGAAAAAATGAATGCACCAATAACAACAAAAGTCATATTATTCATAGCATAAAAATATATGCCGGTAACATCTTGTCTCAAAAATATTTTAATATAATATTTTATAAATTCTAATCCAAAACCAAAAGAAACTGAAAATGTAAAAGAAAAAAGAGAAATCAAAAAAGAATTTTTCTTTGTTTGAGTATCGGAGTATAAGAATAATAATATTAAGAATCCTATTAATCCTGTCGCTATCCCGAAAAAAAGTGCAACGACTTTCCATTGGCTTTCATTAAGGAAAAAAGTAAATAAAACAAAAAATAAAAGTCCAAATTCAAACTCTCTAGGAATATTTATTTTTGAACTCTTTTTGACAATAAGGGGCGTTAATAATAGAACAAGCAAAAAAAGATTTGTAGACATTATGTGCCACAATCCAGAATAGGCTGCATGTATTATTGATAAAACTAAAATAAATCTTAATCCAAAAGAAAAATATTCATTTACAAAATTAATCGTTTTTCTTAGCATGTTTTCAATTATAAAAATTTTCCTGAACTTTTATTGAAATTTAACAGATTCTCCATTCGGCATTTTTTCCGTTTTGTTTTTCATAATCTTTTTTTATTTCTTCTAATGTATTTATTTCACTAACGGGTTTGTCTTCTCTCAGTGCTGTAAGTCTTGGAAATCTTAAAGCAAATCCAGAATCATAGGTTGGAGATTTTTGTATTTCTTGATAAGTAAGCGTTATTACAACTTTTGGTTTTACTTTTATTTCTTTTCCTTTTTCTGAAATCTTTAATTTTAGAAGTTTATCGGTAAGCTCTTCAAATGAAACCCCTTCTCCCTGTTTTTCTTTTATCCCTGTTCCAACTTTTCCAATCTGCAAAAATTCCTTATTTTTATAATCAAAACACGCTACAATAAAACTAGAAAGCCATCCAGACCTTTTTCCTGCCCCATATTCCCCCCCTACAATAACTAAATCAAGCTCCCTCTCGTTTGGTTTCATCTTAAGCATATGTCCTACTCTACTTCCAGGATTGTATTTAGCCTGAAGATTTTTCATCATAATTCCCTCTTGATTATCTTTTAAAGCGGATTTGTAAAAATTTTCTGCTCTTTTTTCATCATCAGTAATTATTTGTTTTGCACATATTATTTTATAGGGGTGATTTTGTACTATTTTTTTAAGTAAAGCCGTTCTTTTTTCAAATGGTTCACTCAAAAGATTCTTCCCATTATAATACAAGATATCAAAAACATTAACTTCTATAGGAAGTTCATCTCTCAATTTTTCTATATCGTATTTTCTTCTTATTCTCTGACTTATATCCTGAAAAGGTTTATACTCTCTTGTTTTTTTATCAAAACCAACAGCCTCGGTATCTAGAATAAAAGATTTTCCTCCTACATATTTTTTAATATAATCTATTACTTCAGGAAATTGTTTAGTTACATTCTCCAGGCTTCTTGTAAAAAGATAAACTTGATTTTCTTTTTTATGAACTATAAGTCTAAACCCATCATACTTGTACTCTATTGCACATGGTTTTCCAAGAGATTCAAACCCTTCTTTGATACTATTCGTTTTTTGAGCAAGCATAGCCTTTATTGGTTTTCCAACTTCTAAAGGAATTTTATCTAATTTTTCTAAATTGCCTTCTGAAGCAACCTCAAACACCTTTGCCAAATCATTTGATTTATCTATTGCAGATTGTAAACTCTCTTCCGCTTCTTTTGTTCTGGTAAAAAAAACAGAAGCCATAGCACTTCTTATTGTGCTCTCTTTTAATCCTATTCTCAAATCACCAATAAGGGTTCTTACAATATAAACTGCTTCAATCGGAGAAGCAGAGATAAGAAGTTCGGTTATTAAATGCATTTTTTTATCAACGCTCCCCTTCCCTTCAAGTTCTGGAAGTTTTCTCATATTTTTAAGAACTTTATCTGTAGTCAAAAAACTATTTTGCAAAAGAGTCGATTGTTTTTTACGTTCGATTAATTTTTTGGAAACTTCTCCTAGATCCCCTATCTTTTTCCACTCTTTTACGATCTCTTTATCTTTAATTCCTGTAGTCTTTGCTAAGGCTTTTATTACGAGTTGATTACTTATTCCTATTTTTCTTTCATCATATTCAGGATAAATATCCCCCAAAATAAGATAAAGCACTTCTTTATCATGTTTAGAAATTCTTTTTAAAAATTTTGAAGCTATCTCCATTTTTTCAAGACGTTTAGAAGTCTTAGAAACCTCTTCATAAAAATTTGCCAAACGGCTATATTCCATAAAATATGAATGAATAGAGTATATTTAAATTTAGAGCTAAACCTCTTTCACTAACTTAAGAATTATTTTAATAATTTTAATATTTTGTATAATCTAATAAGAATCTACTTTCCTCTTCTTTTTCCTGCTCTTACAGAAGGTCTTACTTTGCTAGTTGGGTGTTTATTTCTTAAACCTCTTGAAGTCTTTCCTGAAGAAGTCAAACCTCTCATTGGTCTCTTTCTATTTTCTGGTTTACAAATCCAATTTATTGTACTATCGTTTTTTATTTCAGGTCTTTCTGGATCAACAAGTATAACTTCATAAAAATAATGGATTCCATCCCTTCCTATCTTATAAGAATTTAATACTTCTAAATTTGTATACTTTCTAGCAACTCTTTGCTCTGCAATCCACTTGTAACTCATCTTGAGAACTTTTCTTATATGCATCCTCTTACTTCTTCTTCCTTTATTTGGTCTTGTTCTCTTATGTCCTCCTCTAGCAACTCTTATTCTAACAACTGAAAAACCTTTTTTATCTTTATATCCAATTGATCTTGCCTTATCTAATCGCAGAGGTTTCTCTACTTGAACCATTGCCTCGGAAGCTCTCCATTCAATCATTCTCTCTCTCAAAACTTTTTTGTCTGGTTTTTTCCAAGCTTCTCTTATATAATGATACATTCCTTTCATTTGATTATCCTGCAAGCGAATGAGTATAAAATCTAGAAGATTTTACTCTAGCCATATTCTGATTAGAAATAATTGGTTTTTAAAGCTTAGGGTTTTGTAATAAAAGATTAACTAAATTAAACCTAAAAGCACAGAGATTTATTCTAAAACAATCAAAAAATTTCATTCAAATAAAAAGCTTTCAGTTTTTTATAGCTATGAACCCAGGAGGATTCGAACCTCCATCAACAGGGCCGAAACCTGGTATTCTATCCATTGAACTATGGGTCCCGAATATAACAGAGAGGAGTAGGTTTTTATATCTTAAGATTTTAATATTAAAATGACTATAAAAAGGCATCACAAGGTGATACTTGGAGGATTTAGCACAATTGTTATAATTTTTATGATTATCTCAGGAATACTTCTAAATACAATTCTTATAAGAATAGATACAAACTATAATTTACTGGATAAAAAAATAACTGAAATAGATCTAGAAACTCAAGGAAAAATAAACACCCTAACAGACAATATAATTGAAACTCAAAATCTGGTTTCAAATGTAAACCAATCTTTAAAACAAGAAATAGGGGGTTTTAAAACAGAAATAGGAAGTTTTAAAACAGAATTTGCGGAATTGAAAGCTTCTGCGGGAGAAGATTTTTCTGGAATAATAGAAAACTCGATTGCATCCGTAGTTACCATAAAGACGGATGTTTCTCAAGGAACAGGATTCATAATAACCAACGATGGCTATATTGTAACAAACTATCATGTAATAGCAAATGCAAAACAAGCAGGAATATTTACTTATGATAAAGAAATGCATCAAACATCTCTTATAGGATTTAATAAAATCCTTGATTTAGCCCTATTAAAAATAGATGGGGTTTATGAAGGGCTAGAATTAGGAGATTCAAACAAAATACAACCAGGAGAAAAAGTAATTGCAATAGGGAATCCTCTTGGGCTTCAATTTTCCGTTTCACAAGGAATAATTTCTGCAATTCATAGAATTGGGGATAATGGATTAGAAGCGTACATTCAAACAGACGCCGCACTGAATCCTGGAAATTCTGGAGGGCCACTTATAAATAAAAATGGAAAAGTTATTGGAATAAATAATTTCAAACTTGGTGGAGGAGAAAATTTAGGCTTTGCTCTAGAGGCAAACTATATAGAAGAAGCGGTAAATAAAATTACATTGAATAAGATAAATCAGACTTTAATTTAGAAAAATATATAAACTTCTCATTCACTAAAACATCATGAGCAGACAAACTGGTATGAACATACGTGAATGTTTTCCTAGTCGATTATAAAAATAGCCGGAGCTCTGATTCTTGCAGGAGATATATTCCTTGAAGAAGTTTTTTCTTATGCACTCTATGATTGGATTGAAAACCAAGATATTTCAATAGAAGAATTGACCAAAACACGCTTTGATTCTTCAAGTCTGATAGAAGAATCTTCCAAAGATTATATGTTATTAAATAAAAGAGAAAGAAAAGCAACGAGTATTTTGCTAAAAAAAATAATCGGAGGAGAATATTCACAATTGTTCAGAGATGTATCTCCCTATCTTTTATCTTTTTATAAGGATTTAATTTCAAGTTCAAAAACAAGTTAAATTTAAATATAAACAGGAATTTATTAAGACATGGATAAAAAAATAAATCAAGAAGGGATTACTATTAAAAAAGATAAAAATTTTTCTGAATGGTACCAGCAAGTTATAGATAAAGCTGATATTGTTGATATAAGATATAACGTAAAAGGATTTATTGTTATCAAATCCTGGGGAGCAATGATTATTGAAGAGATATACTCTCTATTTGAAAAAGAACTACAAAAAAAAGGACATAAACCCGTTTTTTTTCCAACAGTTATTCCAGAAGAAAATTTTAAAATGGAATCCGAACATGTAGAAGGATTCACACCTCAAGTATTTTGGCTTGAAAAAACCCAAGGAAAAGAAAAATTAGCTCTTAGACCAACTTCAGAAACTGCATTCTACAAGCTTTATTCTCTCTGGATAAGAAGCCATAGAGATTTGCCATTAAAATTATATCAGAGGGCAAATATATTTAGAAACGAAACAAAAGCAACTCGTCCATTAATAAGAGCAAGAGAGTTTTATTGGATAGAGGCTCATAATTGTTTTGCTACAAAAAAACAAGCAGAAGAACAAGTTCAAGAAGATATACAAATAACTGAAAAAATAATGCATCAACAACTAGGTATTCCATTTCTACCTATGAAGAGGCCAAAATGGGATACTTTTGCAGGAGCAGAATACACTGTAGGTTCAGACGTTCTAATGCCTGATGGAAAATTAATTCAACAACCATCTACACATTTATTAGGACAAAACTTTTCAAAGCCTTTTGATATCAAATTCAAAAATGAAAAGGGAGAAGAAGAATATGTATGGCAAACTTGCTATGGCCCTGCAATTTCAAGGATTCTCGCTTCAATAATCTCAACTCATGGAGATGACAATGGACTTATCCTTCCATTTTGCGTATCACCAATACAAACCATAATAGTCCCTATTTTTACAAAAGAAAACAAAGAAAAAATAATAAAAGAATCAGAAAAAATAAAAAATATTCTTGAAAAAGAAGGGGTAAAAGTAGAGATAGATTGTTCTGACAAAAGACCGGGTGAAAAATATTATGAATGGGAATTAAAAGGTGTCCCATTTAGAATAGAAGTTGGAGAAAAAGAAATCAAAGAAAAAAAAGTAATTTTATTTTATAGAGATACTAAAAAAAAGGAAAAAGTCTCCATAAAAGATCTAAAAAAAATAAAAGAATACGGGAAAGAATTAGATAAAAGAATTTTAAAAAAAGCAGATGATTTTTTAGAGAAGAATATAACTGATTGCAAAAATAAAGAAGAACTTGAATTAATAATGAGTTCTGGTGGACTTGCAAGAGTAAACTTTTGTTCAACCAAAAAAGAAGGAGAAAAATGTGCAGAATATATTGAAAAAAAGATAAATGCTGAAGTAAGGGGAACTATTGCAAGCAAACAAGAAGAAGCAAACGGAAAATGTATATTTTGCGGAAAAGAAGCTAAAGAAATAGTTTATATTGGAAAATCATACTAAATAGTAATAAAGATTAATTTCCTATTTCATTCAATCTATTATTGGCAAAGAGCTGAATTTAACTCATCTTCTAACCTTAAAGTAACTTCTAACAAGAAGGTTAACTCCTCTTCTACTAACTGTTTTTCCATTTTTTTCTTGCTTTCCATTTTATTAAAAACCAGTTCAAAAACTCAGAAATCAATTCGAATCTAAATTAAACAAAGAAAGCCTCAATCCAATTCAGATCCAAAAGAGTTAACTGAATTAAATTGAGAGTGGTTTAATTGAAGTGTAGACTAATCCAAATGAGCA